>JAUWOA010000023.1 GCA_030612365.1 Candidatus Thorarchaeota archaeon | reverse complement strand
AGATAGGCCATGAACTCTGTCTTGAGCGGATTCTCTCCGACTTCTCTCTTACCTGTAGCCTCAATCATGAATGGTAGCAGAAACTCCGGCAAGTCAAGCACCTCAAGTTTGCTGCCTCCGTACTTCGCACCATCCACGAGTCCTCTGTGACAGAATGGACAGGCGGTCACGAGAAGATTCGCACCGGTTTCTTCGGCTTCTTTGATTCTGTTTGCGCCTATCTTATCGGCGAGTTCACCGTGACTCCCTTTGACCCCTCCCCCTGAGCCGCAACAGTGTGCGTATCTCTTGTTCGTTTCCATCTCCACAAGCTCAATATTCTCAACTGCTTCGATAACTCTTCTAGGTGCCTCGTAAACTTCTGCATGTCTGCCGAGGTGACACGGGTCGTGGTAGGTGACCTTGATTGGTTTGGGCGACCTGAAGGCTGCTTTCCCTTCCTGAACCAGTTGATCTAGGAACTCAGTAATGTGAAGGACCTCGAAATCGTATCTATGACCTTCTATTGGAACGTCGATCTTCCATGTCCTGAAACAGCCTGCGCATGCCGACACGACCTGCTTAGCACCTGTCTTCTTGATGGCTTCGATGTTCTTTTTGGTGAGGTCGTCGAAAGCCCCCTTATGTCCTAGTCTTAGCAGAACGGATCCACAACATTCCTCATCGGGGAGTATCGTGTAGTTTACACCTGCCTTGTCAAGGAGTGCAACCGTGGTCTTGGCTATCTCCTTCTCGCGATACGCACTGGTACAGCCAACGAAGTAAATCACATCCGCTGTCTCAGGCCAATCCCTTTCGCCAAATAGGTCGAGTCTGTTATCGCGTTCTTCCTTGTAGGGGTTGCCTAGGTTGATTATGGACTCTTCAATCGCCTTATGCTTCGGCAGTTCATAGCCTGCATTAACAACGTCATTTCGCAAAGCTTCCGTCATCTCCGGGAGCTTGATACCCTCTGCAGTAGCAGCGCATGTTTCTTGGCAGCTCTTGCACGTCGTACACGTATACAGCCATTGAAGCACATCATCGGTCAAGTCAATTTTGCCATTCAGAAGATCATTCATGACCATGATTCTGCCTCGAGCAGAGTATGCTTCAAAACCCAGTACGTTCTTCACTGCACAGGGGAGGAATACATCACGGTTGGACGCGACAATCTTGTCAGCCAAAGAGCAATCGCCGCATCTGGCACAGAGCCACAATTCTTCTGCATACTTGGATAGGTTGATGTACTCCATCTCAGTCAACCCCCTCGAAGACATGTGGACTGAAGATATTGTTCGGGTCCAATGCGTTCTTGATTACTTTGTAAGTATCTAGGAAGGGTTTGCTGACGTTCTTGAGGACTCGATTCTCCCACAGAAGGCCACTCCAATAGGGACATCCGCCACTGTCAATCGTTGCGTCAAGCATCTCATTCCAGGCCTTCAAGGCAAGCTCCATCTTGTTCTTGTCTGGAGCGAAGATCGTTACCCATCCTGTCGCGAATGCTCTATCAGCTCCAAGGCAACTCGCAATCCACTTGATACCATTTTTCAGCAGTTTGTGCTTCTTGAATATCTCTAAATCCCTCTTCATCAACTCAGGTACCAGTGTGATTGGCCTGAGGTGGCAGGTATTCAGCCAGAATCCGTTGTTATAGAGTGGTTGTACGAGGTTGAACATCTCGCTCCAGTGCATCTGTGCAGCGAAGTTGCCAAGGTCCTTGCCTCCATGTTCAAGTGCGATTTCTCTGACGATTTCCATCTTGCGACTAGCCAATTGGTCATCTGTTTCTTGTGCTATCGCTGCAAACATGGCATTGATTTCAGCATGCCTGTCAAGAAAACCGGGGAAGAAGGTGTCTGTTGACTGTCGGTCACACAGGAGATTCAGCTCCTCTGTCAAGCCCCTTTTCTGTACTTCCAAAAAGGCAGCGCACGCCTCCTCAAGGGTTTTGAATCCGAAGTCACCATAGGTAATGAATTCGGCTTTTGGATACATCTTGAGCGTTACTTTCGTCTTAACACCGAGGGTGCCATGATCACCAAGAAACACGCCGGTCAAATCGTGGAACGCGGAGTATCTCGCGAAAAGCATTGCACCTTCCTTCCAACCAGTTCCAGTCTTGACAATGCTACCATTGGCCAGAACGACTTCGAGTGAAACAACCCCTTCTGTCGAAGGCCCATACTTGGAGGCGGCATATCCTATGCTGTTAATGCTCGTGGAACCTCCAACTGTCCCGGCATTACCCCCGTAAGGTCCTCTGAAGCCAAGCTTGTAGCCTTTCTCATCCAAACGATGAATAAGCTCGGCCCATCGTAGACCTGCTTCCATAGTAACAGTCATGACATCTTCGTTAATAGCTACAATCTTGTCCATGTTGGTCATGTCCAGCATGACTGAATCTTCAACGCGCGGCAGATAAGCTCCGCAGATACCATTTCGTCCTCCTGCTGGTATTAGCGGTGTCTTTGTTCTGTTGCAGAGATTGACAATCGCCTGCACTTCCTCAACAGTATTCGGCAAAACGATAATGCCGGGTCTCTCCGCCGTAAGATGGCATGCATCCATTGTATACGATGAGATTATCACCTGATTGTCGTTTACACGGTCTTCTCCTGCAATCGCAGTCAGCTCTTCGTAGAGCGGATGTCTTTTCGAAGCTTTGACGATAGTCATATCCACCACTCGTTTGGGGCGCGGCCACACTAGTATAAGTGATTGCTGTTCTATCCTGTGTTAGGTTTCGGCGCTTTCCTAGGAGAGAACTCTTTATGTGGCACAACAGAATAGGGCTGCCGCGAGGAACCCGGTATGAAGAGAATTGGTGTTGTGCTGGGACGAGGTGGTCACACAGCACAAACCTTTGCACTTATCGATCTCTTGGGTCCGAAATACGAGTATCTCTACATGATTGGAATCCTTGACTCACTGACGCCCAAGAAGATACGGAATGCTGGCAGAGTTCTCCCTGTGCTCACTCCCCGACTCTTGCCTCAAGATTCACGAATCATGTCCGTGATTCGAACCCTTGCAACTCTGATGATGTCATTCGTCTACCTTGTTCTCTTCCGGCCAGCATTGATGGTCAGCTGCGGCACCGGTCTAACAGTGCCCATATTCTATTCCGCTCGTCTGCTTGGCATTAAGACAGTGTTCATTGAGAGCATGTCCAGGGTTGAAACCCTGTCCATAACCGGTCGAATGCTGCTGGGGAAAACTAGCCTCTTCATGGTTCAGTGGCCTGACCTAGCAAAAAGAATTCCTGCCGCTATCTATGGGGGTCAGCTACTATGATTTTCCTTACAGTAGGGACTGCTCACTTTGACCCTCTCATCGAGGAGATGGACCGACTTGTTGAGCAAGGCGTAGTTAAAGACAAGGTTGTGGCGCAGATAGGTCGCGGTTCTTACATGCCCAGGACCTTTCCCTTCTTTCGTTTCATCAGGTCGTTGAACACTGCATACGATTGGGCGGATGTAATCGTGAGTACTGGTGGTGCCGGGACAACGATCGAATGCGTGAAGCGAGGTCTCCAACTTGTTGTCGTTGAGAACAGAACTCTCATGGAGGGTCATCAGGCTCAATTGATTGGTGAGTTGTCAAGAAAGAAACATCTTGTTTGGTGTCGGGACTTGAGCGACCTTGCTGGTTGTATCGCCACCGCTAAGGCATCGACATTCGCGCCCTTCATGCCGGACAAACCCCGGGCACATATCCTCATTGATGACCTACTCAAATCGTTGTAAGCAGTGTGTCCCAGATGGTTCTGAGAGAAAAAGAATTGCGCGCTTCATTTGGCGCCAAATTGCAGTTATTTGAAATGCATATTGATTGTGTGTGCTCCCATTTCATACGCTGGTTAGTATGTGGGTAATACCTCAAACAGGGTCCAGCTATTTTCTGTGTTAGATGGGGGTTTTATTAGGGTGCGATGCATTATTCCACAGGAAGTAGAGGTCAGTGAATACTCAACTTCTAAACATCAGCGAGATGAGGCATCTTGAGTAGCAAGAAACCTTCGAAATTTCAACTCATCAAGCCCCGGGGTATGGGGCTCTCTGTGCATCTGTTTCGTCATTCGGGACTACAAACGACATCTACCAAACTAGCGAGCCTTCTGAGAGGAATCTCGTATTCGTCGAAAAAGAAGAAGGGGCTTGCATCTGGCTTTACTTCAGTGAAAGCAAGCGGGGACATTGTGATTGGCGAATTCATTTCTGGATTCCGTGTGCCTGTTCTAGCCTACAAGGCTGGCGAACTTACGAGCGTTCACTATGTTAGTGTAGATAGAGGGACAGTTTTAGTCAAGCTTGATAGAGAAACTATTGAAGTTAGAGGATCCCGACGGATTGCCAACAAGTTTTCAAGATTGCTTGAAGACACGACTGGAGCTAAGGTTACCCCTTTGAGCCTGAATGGCGGAGCGAAGAAGCTCTATGACCGGGCAACGGATGTCGCCTCGGTGCTGGTCACTGACGTTGAGAAAGGTAATCTCACGCATGCGGAGTTCCGGGGTTCAGGAATACAGTCTGAAGAAGAAATAGGACTGTACACACGCAGATACAAGGGCCACATCAGTAGATTTCGTGGGACCTTTTCCTATCCTAGTGGCGCAATCCTCACAACGTCTGTGAATGCTGAATCTGGCTCTCTCATGATATATCGAGTTGGAGATGGCATTCTCCAGAGGGATCTGGACTGGGTCATTGACTTGATGGAATCCGCTGCTCCATAACTTAGGGACAAGCATCGGGTGGGTCCTAGGAGGCCCTCCCGACATCGTTTTCTATCTTCACGCCTTCTGGCCTATTATTGTGCGAGTGTTGTCTACGTACCAGCGCGTTTTGTCCCGGAACTTGGGCCAGAATTCAAAGAAGGTGTGGGCACTCTCTGCTTCTATCAGTAGGAATCCATTCCATTCTGTTCCCCACGCATACTTGTAGTTCCCTACAATCCGAACATCGCTAGGCCAATCTCCCTTGAGGAACTCCGTCCAGAACGCTCTTGCCTTCTCAGCTTCTTCCATAGACATTGTCCTGTAACGATAAAAAACAATGAAGGCATATGTCAACTCGTTGTCACCTACGGCTTCTGAGGAGCGGTGCATTAAAAAGATTGGTGCCCGTGTCAGCTTTGAAGGGACATGACAGCCGATGGCGATGATATTGTGGGACGGGAGTTTCGCCATGGCAATGTTGCGTACGGGTTTCAATGGAATCGTGGTAACCACCAAAAGCTTGGAAACGCTGATGGAGACCTAGCTTCTCTCTGGGCTCACCTTTCGGCAATCAGAGCTGGCAAGGTGCCAGCAGCACCCTTCACTGATCCATTCTACAGACGCGCATCCTCATTGCGACTCTCAAAAATGTCAGCTGCAAGACGTGTGGCATTTCGTACAAAGCTTATGAAAAGCCAAGCGGTTGTAGCTAGCCTTGAAGATGACTTGGTGCTAAGAATAAGAGAGTATCATCGAGCGAGAGGCGATAAGAGCTATACGCTAAATCATTCAGTGCTTTCTGACTTCCTTCAAGACGATCCTCACTCCATTGCCATTGAAGTTCCGGTGTTTGCCGAGAGGTACCGACTTTCAGGACACATAGACTTGGTCCGATTCGTGGATGGCCATGTGCAGGTCTGCGATTACAAGCCGGGTCCGCTTGATTCAACAAAGAAGAGATTTCTTGAGTCCATACCGCAGGTGGCCGCCTACGGAGAGATGATGACGCATCACCTTGCAGGAACTCTTTGTTCAGCCCTTAATGCGGCTTTCCTGCCCACAGTCAGATGCGCCATATTTGACACCCATTCATCCTGGCACTTTGGGGCAGACATGTTTGTGAGTCTATACGAGTCTGAGAGAATATCTGGACTCTAGCCTCGATTGTTCTTGAAGACCGACATCCTTACTTTCTCTTCAACCACAGGCCCTCCCATCGCGGGTGCATCCCACCTTACTTGAATCGTCGGACGCGCAGAAACAAGGCCTTCTCTCACGCGTGAGAAATATCGTTCGGAGAGAGTACCAAAGCGTCCCAGGGCGGGATCAATAGGAATCCAGCCTATGTTCAAGAGATATACTTCACACCAGGCATGCGGCTCTGGTTCCGATCCTGACCTGTAGAAATGGCCCACAACTCTGCGTGATGGTATCTTGACAGCACGATTCAAGGCAATAAACAGGTCCGCATGTTCATCACAGTCGCCTTCTTTGCTCTTGGCGGCGCGTGCAGCACCCACTCTTTCGTCAAGATGAGTCTTCAGCTTCAGGTGTTCTCTAACTATTTGGTACGCCGACCGAGCATATTCCTCGTCGTTGCCACTTTTTTCAGCAATGCTCTCTGATAGTTCCTGCACAAGTGGATCGCCATATTCCCAGTACTCCTGTACGGCGCAGAACATTCCTCTATTCTGCCTGATTTCTTCCTCGGGAGTTGCTTGGGGTTCAAGAAGCCAATCACGGGAAATCGTGTCAATGCGGAGGATGACTGTCGGAGAGAAGCTTTCGCATGGAGTCAACTCAGGCATCTTGATGATGGCAACCATGTTCTTCTCAGCTTTTTCAAGAACTCTCGCTGGCGGGAAGACATCAAGAGACGTAACGAACTGGTTGTCCATATCGGTAAAGAGATGCCAAGTCATCTTCCCTCTCTTAATTCGGGATGTACCTCTATTGTGTACATCTGCCTGCATTTCTATCAAGAATCTCAATACGAAGTCTCATTGCGACCCATCTTCCGAATAGATTTATGTGTTGTCTAGCAGTTCACAAGTAGTTGCCTTAGTCCAGTCATAGGCTAGTGAGGTCTTCGCATGAGCAAGAAACCCGAAGAGAAAATTGCAGAGAAAGGCAGAGATTCAGTAGTCGATAAGATGCTCACAGAGCTTGGTATCGATGACACCATGAAAAAGGAGCTAGTTGAATCGGGCCGCATGACAAAGGATGTTCTTAGGGTGGAATCTGCGGACCAAGTTCGGCGACGCATTGAGATGGATAAGAGCATTGGTCGCTTCCGAGAGAGTACTCGTCATGTGGAGAGAAATCTCAACTTAATCAACGATGGGATTGATCATATCGAGCGTGATCTCATACCCGTAGTGCTTTCCTTTCTGGTCGGCTTGAAGGGCAACCTTGTGAATCTCCGGAGCACGGTAATCACGAAGAGCAAGAGGCGTGCGAAGACCAACCTCCAAGCCGTCTATTTTAACAATGATGTAACGCCCATCATTGAGGAGGAGTTCGCAGCGATTGAGGAAACCCTGACCTCCGGACTGTCGGCACCGATTCTTGAAAAGATTCGAGTGTTGACTGACACTCTCAAGGACGCCGCGAATGAAACTCACGATGAACTCACAACCTTGAAGGCTAGCATTGATGATTTCACACAGAGACTCTCCACAGAGGTGGAATTCCTGTCGACAGAGCTGACTATGAAACCAAAGATAGCCATTCCGAAGGAAGTAGAAGAACAATTGAGGGCGCTTTCTCGCCATGTCAAGGAACTAGAGCGTAATTTAACCGTGGCAACTGAGAAGGTACAGAATCGAGAGAATGACATTGAGTCATTACGGAGCGAACTTGCTGGAATGAAGGCACGGAACGAGAGTCTAGAGGAAACCGTGGCTAGCCTTCGAGCGTCGCCAGCAGCTGAAGCCAAAACGGTCGCTGAGCTTCGCAAGCACATCAAATCCATGGAAACACTTCACGATTTGCTTAATGACCGATTGGAAGAAGCCTCTCAGGAACTTCAGGCCACCCAGATCGAGGGCCGTCAGCTTCGTGACACTAAGAACAAGAACGACCTACAGGTTGAGGATCTTGGAGGCAACATCAGACTCTTGGAGGATGAACTGAAAAAGGCAAACGAACGGCTTGCTGGTGTTGATGAGTTGCGAGCACGTCTTCGTTCCTATGAGTCGGGTGAAGGTGCAAGAGAGCTTGAGCGTGTGAAGACTGAACTTGATCGGATTTCAGCCAGTCATGAGAGGACCACCAGTGATTACAAGGCAACACAGGTGAAATTACAGCTCACTGAAGAGGCTTTGCGTGGTTACCTTGGCTTAATGGACCGAACAGAGAAGACTAAAGCATTCCTCATGGTGGAAGACAACCTTGAGATGTCGATAAGAGAGATTGCTCGCTCCATGGGTGTAGCCCCAGCTATAGTCAAGCAATGGGCTGAAGACTTCCAACAACTGGGCATTGCCAAGATTGTCGATGGTGAGAAGCTCGTATTGACACGTGAAAAGATCGATTTGAGCTAATGAAACACCTAACAACTAGGGCTGTTCAATCTTCCCGAAGAAATTAATGACCCCCTGAAGACCATTCATCATCGCAACGTTGTCATACAGTTTCTTGACATCTGATGCAGGTTTGCCTGTGTCTTTCAAATAACTCCTAACAGCGGGCTGGAGCACGCTCTCCAAGTATGTGGCTCGCAACCCCTTCAGAGCATTGATTAGTTCTGTGTCCGATTGCTTGGCCTCCATGAGAGCGAATAGGTTATTGAGTTGAGTGAAGTAAGCTCCTTCTGAATACTTGACAGTGTTTTTGCTAGCAAGAGTTTGCTTAGCTAGGCGGCGAAATTTGTTTCTTGCCTGATCAAGATCAGTTGTTGCCAGATACTTCGTTTCCCAACATGCATCAAAAAACCTGCTCGTGCCGCCTGTGCTCCTTTCAAAAAAACTAGTTATTCTTTCGTACTTATCAGATGATGGCATTTGTAAAACCACGCAGATCGTGCCGCTGCTTCTTATACCGATGTCTGGCATATCTTTCATATCTCTCTTTCTACTCACCGTAACATGCATAAGAATTGGCGCAGACCCTTCTTGTGATGAAAGAGGCAATTCTCTATTCCAAACTCAATAAAGGCGTGCGATGCGACCTCTGTGCACGAAGGTGCGTGATCAATGAGGGCGAATCAGGCTTCTGTCGCGTCAGAAAACTCAAAGATGGAGTGCTCTATACCACAGTCTATGGTCTGATAGATGCCATGGCTGCGGATCCAATTGAGAAAAAGCCCCTTTTCCATTTCGCTCCGGGATCTAGCCCATTCTCCATTAGCACATCGTCCTGCAACTTCCGGTGCCAGTTCTGCCTAAACTATCATTCGTCTCAGAGGGAGACCCCTGTTGGCCAGAGATTGGAACCAGCAGACATCGTGAAGCTTGCGCGTCAATATGACTGCTCGGGAATCAGCTATACCTACACAGAGCCAACAATCTTCATGGAGCTTGCTCATGACACAGCTCGCATTGCTCATAAGCAGGGGATGTACAACACGTTTGTCACAAACGGTTACATGACTCCCGAAGCAGTAGACTACATTTCTCCGTATCTTGATGCTGCAACAGTCGACTTCAAGGGAAGTGGCAACAAGTCGTTCTATGAGAAGTACATGGGCGTCCCAAAGGTGGAGCCAATCTTCAATGCGCTGACGAGGCTGAAAGAGAAAGGTGTCTTCATTGAGATAACTAATCTCATTATTCCTCAAGTTGGTGATATGGAGGAGGACACAAAGATACTGGCGGAGTGGGTCGTGGATAATCTAGGTTCCCGCATACCCTTTCATCTCACTGCTTTCTCTCCAATGTATAAGATGACCCACTTGCCAAGGACCTCAGCATCGGCTCTAGAACGTCATATTAGAGTCGCCAAGGCGGCTGGTCTCACATTTGTCTACTCAGGCAATGTGGCCGGTCATGACTTTGAAAACACCTATTGTCCGAGTTGCGGAACAATGGCTGTCGAGAGATGGTCCGTGTATCTTAAGAAGAATAATCTGAGCAAGAATGGTCGTTGTCCCAATTGTGATGAAGATCTGAACATCGCTGGCGTCAAGTGGATGGGGCACGGTGACCGCCGCCGTAAAATCTTCTGAGGGCTGTCGGATGCACATTGTTAGCGTAGCGTGGAGGCCCACCGAGAATGGTGCATTTGAGCAGGGGGTGCTATCATGGACGGGGGCTGAAGAAACTCCTGGGTTCACTCGTCTATTCCCCGGAAAGAAGATGTCATGGACAATCGCTGGCCCACGCATGTGTATCGGCAGCAGGAATGAAGCTGGGCGTCTTGTGTCCTGCTCGGAGAACATTGTGAGTCGTCCAGGACAAGTCAGGTGTAACTCATGTTCAGTGGTTGATTCCATGGATCCCTGCGTCAGATGTACTGGCAGAATCTGCAATGCATCGGAGGCGCGTAGGACGAGGTGCGAAGAAACAGATTACGTACTCTATCTAGCTGTGTTTAGGGACCAGACACTGAAAGTTGGAGTTTCAACAGCAAGGCGAGTCAAGACGCGGTGGGTGGAACAAGGTGCAGATTTCGCTGCCGTCATTGCAGAGATACGGGGCGGTAGAGCTGCAAGAAGACTGGAGGACCTCGTGAGTCGTAGAAGCGGTGCAACAAAGCAGGTTCGCAGCAAGAGAAAAATCGCGAGTCTAATGGAGCAATTGAGCTTTTCCAGAGCGGAGGAGATAGCTAAGCGCTTCTTATCTTCGCTCCCGAAAGTGCTGCCTGAGCATGAGGTTCAATTAGAAGACTTGTCAATGTACTACAATCTCGATTCTCTAAATGCGCGTCCTCTTCCATGGCGCAAGAGGTCAGATCCAATGGATGGCGTGCAGCTACTGGGCGATGTTGTGGGAATGAAGGGGTCCCTACTTGTGACCCGCATTGGTTCGGCTTTTACGATTGCTGACCTTAAGCAGCTCGTGGGTTACACGGTGCATCCAGATTTGCCTGTGAAGATAGTGACCCAATCTGGTCTGCTGGATTACATCTGACTAACCTTTTATTGAGCCTTCGTTAATGAATCAGCGTTGAACCACATGCCCTTGAACGAGGAAATTGTTCGCTACGTTTCATTAGTTAGAAAAGACGGCGGTGAGCCAGTTCTAGGCATTACGTTTAGAGAGATGAGTGTCGATCCTGATCTTGTCGCCAGCTTTGTTTTGGCAATTGTGATCTTTGAGAATCAGCAGCTTCGAACATTCATCAAGGAAGGCTATGTGGTCGTGATAGAGGAAGGCAATCATGTTGTAGGGTTGCTCATTATCGATAAAGTGGAGGATGACGAACCTTATCGTGAAGCGCTAAAGAGAATCATAAAGGATTTCGAAACCAAATATGAACTGCAGCTCACCCTATGGAGGGGTGACATTCGCCCGTTCAGGGAATTCGGGATTGACGTCCTTGGTGTGTTCCCATATAGACGGTTTGATTGGCAGCTCGTTCCCAAATTGATCAAGAAGTCAGATGCGACGCCTGACAACCAGGCAACAATCCCCTGGAGTGTCGGTGAAACAGACAAGAAGATACAAGTCGTTGTTGGCTATATCAATGGGAAACGAACCATCAGGGAGATCGTAGAATCTTCCGGCTACTCTGAAGCTGAATCAGCAGCAATATTCTCCATGCTGGATCGGTACAAATGGATCACGCTTTCGCGTCGTGCAAACAAGGACACAGTGCTTGTAAAACTGACCGATACGCCAAAGCGTCTTATTGGTGTATACGGTGATCAACTGGATGATTTCGCGGAGCTATGCGATGGAACGAGAACACTTGAGCAAGTGAGTGAGCTAGTTCCGTTCGATATTGAGGTTCTTATGACAATTGCCAAGAACTTGATTAATGCAGGTGTGCTGGGTTACAGTGAAAAGCCGAGTGAAGGAGGCGGGTCCACTGAGTGATTTATGCCAAGCTCAGAGGCCAAGTGATTATTATAGCGCCCTTCATACGGAATGTGTAGACCACAGGTCCTGCGGTGGGGGTCACTTAGCAGTTAGGGAGGCTTTGTAGAATGTCGCTCGACGTATCCAAGGTGCGGTACATCTCACTGATTCGCTTAGAAGGGGGTGAATCAATCCTCAGTCTGCCCTATGCAGAGATGTCCATTGACCCTGATCTGATTGCGGGCTTCGTCACTGCAGTGATAATCTTCGCCAAAACCCCCATTAGAACAATTCGGAAAGCGGCTTATGACATCCTGATTGAGGTTGGAGAAACAGTCCTTGTCCTGCTTGTTGTTGATCCCGTGCCTAGTGAAGCGCCATACCGTGAACGATTGAACAGAATCCTTGAGAATGTGGAAGAGAAACATGGTGCTAAGCTTAAGAAGTTTGAAGGCGATGTTCGACGATTCCGTGAGTTCTCTCTTGAGATACTAATGGAGTTTCCGTTCTCTGCGATTGACATAGACCTCGTACCTTTCAAGAATCAGAAGGGTATCATAATCCCTTTTCGAGTCGGGTCTGTCGACAGCAAGCTAGAGCAGTTGGAGGCTTTCATGAACGGCAAACGAACTGTGGCAGAGATAATGGACCTGATTGACTTGCCTGAGAAACAAGTCTTGGCCTTGTTCTCGATGTTGCATAAGTACGAGTGGTGTGATTTCAAGAGGCGACTCACCGACAATGACGTTTTGGTGACGCAAGAATGTCCGGAGATAACTCTGAATAGCATCAAGGCACAGTATGGGAAACCGGTTGATGACATGCTGAATCGTTTTGACGGCGCAATGACAATAACCCAAGTAATTGAAGAACTGCCCTATGATCAGCAAGCTTTGTGGTTCCTGATTAACAAGCTAGTTGAAGTGGGGTGCTTGATCCAGAAAACCTCCAACTAAAGGATACGGTCTGCCCCGGGAATCCCTACAACATCGCTTCTGCATTGTTTGCAGTGGTGAAACTGCTCCATAAAGCGAGAAGCTCTGTTTCTTGCATTTTGAAGTTCATTCTGTGTAGGTGGTCGCCTATTTACCATGTTGTCAAATGGTATGAGTGGGACAATGTTTTGAAGACGTGCACCGGCATCTCTCAGGACTCCTGCCAGATCTTCCATTTGTTCTCCATTCATTTCGGGAATGAGTATCGAGTTCACTTTGACAAACACACCTGATTCGGTAGCAGAAGAGATGCCCCTGAGCTGTGCATCGATGATCTTCTCTCCCATTTCAGGTCCTGTTAGCCGCTTGCCATCAATCATCGCCCATTCATAGATTTGCGAGGCGGTTTCAGGGGATACGGTGCTCATTGTCACACTAATTGTCCTTGCCCCGAGCTCGACCAGTTGCTTCGTCTTCTCTTCCAGCAGCACTCCGTTAGTGCTCAAACAGAAATCTATGTCAGCACTCAGCGCCCTGATTCCTAGCAGAGTCTTGAATGTTTGCGGACACGCAAGTGGCTCGCCTGGCCCCGAAATCGCGACAATGCGTAGATTCGGGTCTTTCCCAATCTCATCAAGAGTTACTTTAATTGCTTGAGTTGGAGTCATCACCCTTCTTGATCGGCCAGGCACTGGCATATGGCCGGAGGCGTCCAATTGATGATTGCAGTATCCGCATTTCACATTACAGGAGTGTGCTACTGGCAGGTGTATCCGGGCCCACAGCCCATCGCGATTACATGCCCAACATGGATGATGAGTAAAAGGATACGCCCGTCCCATAGTGGAGGTCACTCACCTTATACCGCGCAGAATTCCCATCATCTTTTTGGCGTACACTTTTGCGTCGTTAAAAACAAGTCCGAGCTTGACGTTCTCTGGCGCTGTCACCGCAAGCAAGTAGGAATCTGGAATCGAGATAACCACTGTCGTACCTAGCGTGCCTTGAATGATAATTGCTTTCAGGTCCCCTTGGCGAAGTTCTTTGACAGCCAGTTCCCCAACAGACTGAATGCTTGCTACCATAGCGGCAATGGATGCTTCCTCAACACCAGCGTGGAAGTAGCTAACTAGTGGCAACCCTTCCACAGAGAATATCGCTGCTCCCAGAATCGGTGATCTGGCACTGAGATCGCGCAGGATACTTTTGAGTTGTTCAGTCGCATCCTCGTCTGGCGTATTTAGCAATGCATTACCCTCTCACTATTCTGATTTACTATTCGAGAACAAAACAACAAGTTACCCATTATTGATAAAGGTTGGTAGAAGGAACGCCCTGCTTGAGATTATTGCCTTCTAGCCTATGAGTCGCACAGATGGTACAGTGTCACTATGAAGAAGATTCGTTGGGGTCTTCATTATTCTCAGCACATTGTCTGCATGGCTTTCGAAGCCGGCTTCTCGAAGCATCTCGATGAACTCCATGCCATTGGATATGGCAAGTGCCTTTCTTGGCTTCCCCTCTCTGCAAGAATCAAGGAGTTCTTCTGCGGAGATTAACTTGCATTTGAGGTTGGCTCCTCTTAGCTTTTCAAGATGTGTTATCCCCTTCCTTGAAATGCCTCTATTCTCTTTCTGCTCCCCAGTATACCCTTTTCTTTTTGTAATCCTCTCTAGCCGCTCGATGCCCTGCTTTATTAGTTTCTCAGATTCAAGAGTACCTCCGTAGCGATCTCTCACTGTCTTGGGCGTGCTGGTAACTAGCCAGGACGAACCATACGCCGCTTGATACCTCATCCCCTTAAGGACCTCTGATTCGCTGAGAAGGGTTATCGCACGGTATCCCTTGTACTCGACTGATAGGGTCCAGTTTGGATTCTTATGGTTGACCATCAAATCAGGGGTCAGGCCATCCCCAGTCACGGGGACATTAGTTTTAGCATCAGGAAAGAGATGCATTATCAATGCCATGAATGCCTCATGGAATAGGTTGTGCCGAAGATTCCTTGCCTCCTGAGGATGACGGAGGCCTGCTTCTTGGTAGAGGAGAGGCATCTCTGCTTTAATTCCGGTCCGGCGCTTAACTTCACTCTTTATCGTCATCCGCCCTCGTGAGTGGTTCTGTTTCACTAACCTAATTGCTGCTTCATTAGCTATCAACTGGAATTCAATCTTCGCTAGATTGGTTTGCTTCTCCTCACCCTTCTTGATTCTGAGTTTGGCTTCTTCCTGAGCCCAGTCGATAACTTTCTGTGCGTCTTTACCAAGCAAGTTCATGATAGACTGGAGCTTATCATTCAGATTGTACTTCCTGACATGCTTTCGAAGCGCTGGACTATAGTTTGCTTTCTTGGACAACACATCATCTCTCTTTGGCTCATTTGACTGTGGGGTGAATGATTCGCTGGTCTACATAATCTCCTTCTTCAGAGTAACTTGTTGGGTGTCCTCATTGTATGAAACCAAGTTCTCATTTGCCAGGTCGTGAATCGCCTTGAGGACTTGAGCTGGCATTATGCCAGAACTATCAGCCAGGTTTTTCCTTGTGATTGGTTTCTTGATGTCATGCAATGTATACAGAATTCTGGCATGAGGCTTTCCATAGAAGACAGTTTCAAGAAGCACTATGTAAATTCCCAGCAGATCACTGACATCTACCTTCTCTTGGAGCGCTTCCTTTTCAACAGAAGTTTCCCGATAGAGCTCAGATACACGCGAGAGCTTCGTGGTTATCTCATTCATCTCCGCCCTAAGCTCATCACGCTCTTTCACGATGGCATCCATGGCTTCAGTACTTGAGGCTTCAGCTTCTCCAAGCTTGCTCTTCAACTCCTTAACTTCCTCTTTGAGCGAGCTGACCTTTGAGGTAGCTTTATCGCCCTTCGTTACAGCGATTTCAAGGTCGGATTCTAAATTCTTGACCTTCTCGTCAGCAGCCCACGCCTTTTCATCAGCTTCTCTTCTTGCAGTTCGTAGTTCCTCGATTTCGCTAGCGAGCTTATCCCTGTCATCAATAAGATCGACAAGGGTAGTTTTGAACGCCTCGAAGAGGCTTAGCATATTCTCCTTTTCTTCACTCATGAAGGCTCTCCTCATTGTCCATGTGGTTTTCTAGCTTTATATCAGTTTCACATTGAAGCTACGTGACTTACGCTTGATGTAGTCAACGTATAGCTTCCTGAGACTAGTGAGAGGCAGTCCAAATGCCTTGAATGCTTCAAGTTCTCCTTTCTTGCGCTTCTTGAGGAGTGCTTCGTTCTCTTTTCGGAGAATTGGATCTTCGTTGATTGCCGGTATCTTGCGGTTCTGTTGAGCGCACTTCATGTCTGACTTGGACATGTTTTCCAATGAGTGTTCAATTGCAGTTAGCATGCCGTTCTTGCGCCAGAAGTCTGTTGTCGTCAGACCGAGTAGCTTCGCGGAAGGGGTTGCAAGACCTCGGATGTTTGAGAGCTCGATAGAGTTGCTCTTAATCGTGGAGAAAATGCGCAGTGACCATGGAGACATGTCGACAAGCACGAGGATTGGCACGCCATTGTCTGCCAAGCGTCTAATCCATGCTCTCATGTTCCTCCCTGGCTGCCCAAATAGCGAACCTACCCCGATCCTAAGAGTTTCAGGCAGTTTGAGTTCGATGAGGTTTCTTGCCATGGCTTCCTTCTCAACGAAGATTGCTGCATCAATGTTGATGTCATGGATTTTAACATCAAAAGGTTTAGAGGAAATGAACCATCCGTATTCTCCAGCGCCTGAACAGTTGAGTTGCTTGCCCGAGAGGTCTGACAATGTAACATCACCATAGAACGTGCCCTTAGGAGAACTAACAACCCCGAACTCCTCTCTTGGCACGGAAGTGCCCTGAATCTTCAATATCCTCTCGCACAGATTGATCAACCTGTTCGTTTCATTCTGACCACTGATCTCTAAGACCTCCTGTACGCGCTTCACCTTGTGCATGTAGTAGAAGTCTCGAAGACTCATCGACATCTTCTGCTCAAGATGTTCTTTGAAACAAGTTAGACCATAAACAAGCCCTGCAATAGTCTTAGCACTCTCAACCTTGCGGCCATCGACGAACGATGGAACTGTATTCACCGGTTCGTAGCCATTTTCTGACCATTCGACGTTCTTCTTCGAAGACCCGTAGTAACCTATCTCTGGAAATTCGCCGCTATTAATCGTGTCAGCGAGTGTGCCTAGTACATCATCAATCAGTAACATCACTTCTGGGGTGGTTACCGAGTTGCTTTCATTCTTTATCATTTGATGCCCCTCCTAGTTTCCAAGAAGATTGGTCAGAGAGACCTCTTGATCTGTCGCTTTGCCTAGCGTTTCTGCTATGAATTCATAGTAGCCAACTAGTCTGGTCTCTCGCCTTTCTTGCTGATGCACCCTTCGTTTCCGCCTGACGTCTTCGCCTAGTCTTCTCAAACAATCCTTGAGTCCAAGGTCAATCTCCCGACGAATCACGTCGATATCTCCGATGAACTCCTTGCCCACCGTCTTGTATGGAATCTTGGTGGAGCAAATGTGTACAAAGAAGGCGAGAGGGTCATCTTGACGAAGACCATAATTCTTGAGATTAAGTTCCCTAATGACTTGGCTAGATACATCGGTGCGTTCGTCGTACAACAACGGAATGCGATTTGCAAATCTGTACAGTCTTGTGGCTGGCGTGAGTTCGCCACCGTAGGCAGCGCCGATTTCCACAATGAATGGATGCCCTTCATAGACACTGGGCGGTCTCTGTCGTACTACGACGAACTCCGGCCCGAGCCTTCTAATCCCCGCTTCCAGTACATCGAGGCCTGCAGGTGAAAGCGACTTACTGGAGGGGGCCAGAAAACCGCTGTATGCCTCGAGTTTTTTCATCATGTGAACAAGGTTCTCATTGCTTAATGACTTGGGCGCGGCTGCTGGGTCCAAACCAGTTGAAGCTAAGAATTTCTTAGCTGTTGATTCGCCCACTCTCTGGAACGAGCCTCTTAGGAATAACTTGAGGGTCCTCCTGCGCGACTCCTTTATCATTTTCTTGAGCATCTCAACGTCTATCCCTCTTGGATGCGGCTTCGCCTCCTTTGGCTGCTGTGGTAGCGTTTCTATGATTCGAGTCAGTTGAAGTGACTCTCCGTCGGGGTTGTCGAAGCGCATAGATGCGTATGGAACGATCATGCTTGTCTGCAGGAAATACTCCGTAATGCGCCGTTTGCTGCGGAACCAATCCCCCTGCAGATAATATTCGATGGTGGTACCATGTTCTCTTGGATCCTTTGGCTGTTGCTCTTCATGAACCAATACTGGCTCGTTATTCTCAATGTCCAGCCTCATCACGATTCTGTGCTTGCTTTCTTCTCCGATGCGTCCGGTTGTTATCTCGATTGGTCTTTGAGTTGTGATTTGACCATAGAGAAGTGCAAGGCTGCCACCGAGACCGAAGGTGCCTCGACTCTGCTTTAGAGTGAACCTAGTTGAAGTGAGCATCCTGCCCAGGAGTCGAGGGGCGTCTTCTTTCCTGATTCCTGAACCGTTATCTTGGATGCGAAGTCCAAAAACTTGCGGGCCTTTTGGCACCCCCTCTGCTTCTGAGAAATCCGTTTTCAGATGCTGCAGGGACACATGCACTTCGGGTAGCACTCTCGCGCTTTCGCAGGCATCTAGACTGTTTTCAACGAGCTCTCTAACGGAAACATAGAGCGATCTTGCGGGGTTGTCGAAACCAGCTATCGTTCGATTCCTATAGAACCATGCTGATACTGATAATTCTGCGACTTCCGAGTCTGAGTGGCGCAATGACTGCAATATGGAGGCTCCTGTATCTTCTACAGGATGTCTTCGGTGAAATCGGGCTATGAAGCGTGGTATTATCCATACGACATTCAATTAGAATTGTGGAACAATGAAATAGCCAAACAGTAGAAGTGCTGCTAGCGCCACTGTTAGCGCGACCCACACCGCTGTATTCCACATCTTGACTGTGGCCCCGTCGAATGGTTGTATGGGGATCATGTTGAAGGCACCAAGCATCGCATTGAGGATGAGTCCGTAGCGAAGCATAGATAGCATGAGATTCGTCACAGGATCTATTACTGGAACTCCAACGGCTGCCACTAGCAGCAGCATTCCGATTGCGATTCCTGCGGCGATGATGAAGTTCGCCAGTGGACCCGCTAGGTTAACCTTTCCATCTTCCTCCAAGCTCTTAGCCCTACTGGTCGCTACTACTCCTGTTCCAAAGATTGGGAATGACCATAGGATTGCCAACGCTGATAGGAGGTAACCCTGCTGAGTCATGCGGAACTCGCTCCATTGTCCATAGTGCTGAGCGACGAATTTGTGGGCCATCTCGTGTGCCATGAAAGACACCAAGAAGATGCAAATCGTAATTGCAGGGTACCACCAGAAACCAACGCTGACGAAGTAGATCAATCGCGGAATGGCATTGAATATACCGCTTGGATATCCCATCATTGAAATGCCAACTAACGCAACTAGGATGGAAGCAATCGCCAAGTCCCTCTTCTCAATGGAGGAGAACCTCGCACGGTTGGTTGGTCGTTTCATTGTGCGTCTTTGACTGGAACGTTCATGCACAGGCCGCAGCACTTCCTCCTCAGTGTACTGTCCACTGAACGAGTCAGCAATCTTCTGCCTTGCGTGGTCGCGGGCCCTTTCCATGGCGGGACAACCGTGGCTCTCCGGTAATTTATGGTCTGCACAAAAGACGCAATTGCAATACGGACAAGTGAAAGCGAGGTCGTCCTTCCCGCAGAGTGAGCAGTTCACCATTCTAGATACACCATGAAGCTATCGAGTTTCGTTGTACTCGCGATGAGGCAAGTTCTTTGTGTTAATATTCGTATTCCTAGTGGACATTGGAAGCGGTTCGCTTAACTACCTATCACAGTCGGAAAGCATTCTACACTTCGCAACGCTTATATACCAAATGGTCCCTAGTAACTACAGTACTAGTTGGTCCCTAGCGGACCTGCTGGCATACATGCACAGAATGGAGCCCCAAAGGTGACTCTTAGGGCGGTGAAGCACCGCCCGGGGCTTCTGAAAAAGAGGCTTGTAACCATGATTGAAGACGATTTCGATAAGATAGTACGCCGGATGTTCGAGAGCTTCTTCTCCCGCTCAAGTGGTTTGAGCGAAGAGGGAAACACAACCACGAGGTTTCAATTCGAATCAATAGGTGTACCCAGCATTGGCACCAACTCGGGGCCTACCGAAACGGAGCCCAATGTTGAAACGGTCGATCTCGGTGACACCTGCATATTCGTTGTTGAAAACGCATCCGCTAGCCAAGCCCCACTGGTACGAGTTGAAGGTAGAGCGTTGTTAGTGGAGTTCGGAACCGAACAAAAGGGACAGCTGAAGATTGAGCTTCCTTATGCTGTTGATGTTGAGAAGTCGAGCTTCTCTCACCGCAACGGAATCACTGAGATTAGTCTTGTCCGAGCGGTAGATGAGAGTAGTAGTTCTGATACAAATGAACGATACCTGAGAAGTTTGTAGGAATGGAGTGTAGCTAAGTTGACGAAAGAAGTGATTAAACTCAAAGTGGCCGCTGCAATGCCGAAAGATCAAGGCCGCAGCATAGTCCGACTGAATTCAGATGTACGGAATCGGTTGGGCGTCAGGTCAGGCGATTTTATCTTGCTGAAGGGCGAGAAGGAAACTGTCGCTGTATGTTGGCCTGGATTACAAGAAGACGAAGTGCTTAACATGGTCAGAATGGACGGACTGATCAGAAGCAACGCTGGTGTTAGGCTGGGTGAAGCCATCGAAGTTAGCCCCTTCAATATACCAGAGGCTACTCGCGTTGTACTAGCCCCGAGCCAGCCTGTACGATTTCAGAAAGGCTTCGAGCAATATGTGAAACAGCAAATTACAAACAAGCCAATCACGAGGGGTGATATACTGGTGGTTGCATCAATCGGACAAGGGCTACAATTTGTAGCAACTACTGTTTCTCCAAGCAAGCATGTGCGAGTTACTTCCATAACTAGTGTGGAAGTTCTCACGAAGCCCGCCAAGCCGGAGGATGTCAATGTGCCTGCAGTGAATTACGAGGACATTGGAGGTCTGGGCAAGGAACTTCAGAAGATTCGAGAGATGATTGAACTCCCGATGAAATCGCCCGAGCTCTTCAAGCGTCTCGGAATTACGCCCCCGAAGGGCGTGCTTCTCCACGGTCCTCCAGGGACTGGCAAGACGTTGATAGCTCAAGCTGTCGCGAATGAATCGGGTGCAAACTTTAAGGTCATCAACGGCCCCGAGATTATGTCCAAGTTCTATGGTGAGTCGGAACAAAAGATGCGCGATCTCTTTGAGGAAGCTGAAAAGAATGCGCCAAGCATAATCTTCATCGATGAGCTGGATAGCATTGCCCCCAAGCGCGCAGAGGTGACGGGTGAGGTTGAGCGCAGAGTAGTTGCTCAGCTTCTTGCTCTGATGGACGGTCTCGCAGGTCGAGGCCAAGTCATTGTCATAGGCGCTACGAATAGAGTTGATGATATCGACGAGGCGCTCAGGAGACCTGGACGATTCGATAGGGAAATTGAGATTGGGGTCCCTGACAAGAAGGGCAGACTTGAGATTCTCCAAATACATACGAGGTCTATGCCTTTGGAGGAGGGTCTTGACCTGGAGAAGTTGGCCGCAGTTACGCATGGGTTTGTTGGTGCTGACCTTTCAGCATTGGCGCGTGAAGCGGCGATGCAGGCTTTGAAACGAGCGTTACCTCACATAGACCCGGAAACAGGTGATATCCCCCCCGATATTCTCAACGATCTCTTCGTCACCCAGGTTGACTTTGACACGGCGGTTGCTGATGTTTCGCCCTCTGCGTTAAGAGAATTGCTTGTAGAGCGGCCAAATGTGCTTTGGACAGATGTGGGCGGCCTTGAGAAGGTCAAAGGACAACTCAGAGAGGCTATCGAGGCTCCACTCAAGCATCCAGAGGTTTTTGAGGAGATGGGCATTCGATCACCAAAGGGCGTGCTATTGTTTGGCCCACCGGGAACCGGCAAGACACTCCTGGCAAAGGCAGTGGCTACTGAGAGTGAAGCCAACTTCATCTCAGTCCGTGGACCTGAGATCTTCAACAAGTACGTTGGCGAATCCGAAAAGGCCATTCGTGACATCTTCAAGAAGGCTCGTCAAACGGCACCGTGTATTCTGTTCTTTGATGAAATAGATGCAATCATGAGTGCCAGAGGCGTGCGAGATGACACCGGAGTTAGCCAGCGGATTGTGAACCAATTCCTCGCGGAACTTGATGGCATGCAAACCCTGCGAAACGTTCTAGTTATCGGCGCAACAAATCGTGCGGATATCTTGGATCCTGCGGTTCTTCGTCCTGGTAGATTCGATGCGATCGTGTTTGTTCCCCTGCCAGATAAGGCAGCGCTGTTCGAAATATTGAAAGTCCATACAAAGAGTATGCCTCTTGCTGATGACGTGGACTTGGAGAAGCTTGCTGATATGACTGAGGGGTTCTCGGGTGCGGACATCGAGGGATTGACCCGAGAGGCCGCAATGGCCGCAGTAAGGGACAACTGGAAGGCAAAGCCAGTTACTATGAAGAACTTCGAAGCGGCACTGCAAGAGGTTCGACCAAGCATCTCTTCTGATGATGCTAAGCGGTATGATACACTTGCCGAACAAGTGTATCGCCGAAAGCCGCGCAAGGCAAGGGAACCTGCTTTGTACATTTAGAAATAATCGCATTTTGGTATGAGTCGGCAGATACGCTGTCGATTCATACTACGAAATCAAGATCTGGACCGCGTCGCATATCCTCCAGCCACCCATGAATGAAGATTTCAGCAAGGTAGAGTGGTCCTGCACTAATTGCTGCGATGAGTCCAAAAGCGATTGAATAGCGGAAGCTAATGGCGAGAACTAGCGCGGCAATTGCAGTGATAGTTGGCAAAGCAAATGCGGCTAGGAACCGCCAGTCCATACACCAATTCTCTTTCTTATCCGCCCGTAAGATGGCATAGTACAAGGGAATCCAAACAAGGAAAACCATGGCAACGATTCCCCCCCCCAGTCCATATCCACGATTCAGCCATAATTGCATGGCCTTCAGTGTGTGATATGTAGATAGGAGGCAGGACTCTCAGCTCTGTATGTACTTCGAACGGTTTTGAGCCATAGAGATCCTCTGAGAAGGATAGCCACGGTAGAAACATACTAGTTAACAACAACAAAACCGGCAGGAACCGTGGGTCACTCCAGATTGTGCGCCAAGTGAGATATCTGATGGATGCTTTGAATCTAAAGGCCAAAGCAATGACCATGAGCATGAAAAGGGATCCGATATATACCCCGTGCACGTCCATAGAAACACCAAAGACAGTGTAGTATGGATATCGAATGTCCAGTTGAAGGTTCACCAACCCGGGATTAGCGATGTATTTTCGTTCACAGACTGCCCCATCAAAAGTGTACCAAGGTCTAGGAACTCTATGCTGGATTTCAAATCCTTCGATGAATGGAGGCAAGTACAAGCATTCCGGCAGTGGGTTACTTAGACCCCAGATGGAACACCGCCAGTTGGAATCACTATCATCTAGGTCGATTACGTCTGCTAATAGGTTTGGAGTCGCTGTGATGTGGAGTTTGATTATGACCAGCTTGACGCGGAGAGAAACCCCCTGGTTATTTGCGATGCTCAGCTCTATGTTTACGAACCATTGCAGCTGATCAAAATTGGATTGGCTCTCCAACCAACCTGCGGAGATATTATACTCACCATGTGTCAGATAGAATGTTTGGTTAACGGTTCGCGGCTGCAATACCGCGACCCCCTCAGTACCGTTGTTCCGTGTCATTGTCAGCAATGGTGTAGGAAACATCCAGAGAGCATACGGGTTCCTGAAAAAGCTCTCCTCATCGGTCGTTTGGATGTCCACACTAACTGGAACCAGCTCCTCTGCAGAACTGGCGCTTACAGTGAAATCTTTTACAACGACGTCGCACTCTGCATCTGACGCCACTTCCAATGATATCTCTGCCTGGATTGACCACAGATCTGTTAGTGTTCGTAGCATTGTGAGCGGTGCTTTAAGAGATAAAGTGACCAGCTGTCCTGATCCGACGGATGTGTGATTTTCGATAATCGGGAACTCATATGGATTGCCAAGGTATTCACCGAATTCGACCCTGACCCCAACGTTTGCTGTACCCGAAATAACTTCCACCGTGGCACTGAATACAACTTGAGTGTAATCAGGTAGAGGAATGCTTAGAACTCGATAGAAGCTAACGCCCCGATGCTGTAGCTGGAAGTGACACCCATTGGAATCATGTGTGGATATTCGAGGGAACTGCATGGGTGGATGCCAGTCCCAGCGGGTGAAGGTGTCATTGAACTCAGTAGTCATCCAATCTTCGAAGCTCCTAAATGGCGTGCAGTTAAGCAACAATACTTCGGATGTGGGGGTACATTCTTCTGTGGTTGCCACGATGCTCTGATTAGGATCAACCGGTGTGCCAGTCGTCAGTATGTACTCTGCCTTGATGTTCTGTTCATAATTCGCCATCGACGAGAATGTGAGAAGGAGGGCTAGAGCTAGTACTGCAATTAGACAGTTTAATTTTCCATGGCCCGATGGAGGATGAACAATACGGGAATATGCGCGAGTCGTTGATATGTAGATTCTTCTTCTCAATGTGGGCGGAATGCGACAGGCTTTCAGATTGGATTGCTCAGGGATTTGTTCTCTCTCTTTCACGTCCATTTTAGACGCCTCATAATCGCTTCAAATAGCCTCTTTGCAGCCTTGGTTGGCATCATATTCTTCGGAATAGGTACTTCCCATTCACGAGCAAGACTGCGCACTATTCTCGCGCATTCCAACCGTTCGCTGCAATTTCCGCATTCGCCCTCATGATCGAACCAAATCTGAACACCGATGGTCGGTGAGTATGTGATGTAGGTGTCGGTCCTATGCATTGGACAATATCCCACTGCGAAGCCGTACTTTCCGCTCGTATGAGCAACCTTGATTCGGTTAGTAAAAGCTGCATTAGTCAAGAGCTTCTCGATTCGTTGTTCAGCTATCCTCTGCGCTTTGCTCACAAATGGTCGCGAAACATTGAGCTCTTGTGCAATCACCGAGGGTAGAACGCTTTGCCGCCTCTTTAGCCAAATTATTCCCTGCTTCTTTGTAGGATACCGAAAATGCGTGAACATCCAATTGCCGTCCTTTGGCCGCGAGTTAACCCGTTCTAGGCAATTCATTTCA
>JAUWOA010000035.1 GCA_030612365.1 Candidatus Thorarchaeota archaeon | reverse complement strand
CCTACTCTCGAAGAGTACGTCCATAGGACTTTGGCACAGACATGCCAAGCCATCATTACTTCCTTGTCGAGTTCTAGGTGTGTGCTGAACATCTCCTTTACAGAGTTGGACATATCGCCGTGCGGAAAAGCCCCCACACCCAGGATAACAGGTATCGTGGAATCTTGTGGCATTATGCTTCTCAGCGATTCAGCTGATGTCTTTGTGCCATCCTCTATTGCCAGGAGAACCAATGACTCACCAGAACCAGCAGCGAAGTTGCTGATTAAATCGGGAAGACTAGTATCAATCATTCTCGCCAATGGCTCACCCTCTGGAGGAATCCTGCCATTCATCAAGAGCTGCTCGAACAATCCAACGAACCGGTCGTAATTTCTAGGAAGCCGCACATCAGGGTTGATTTCTATCACTCGGCCATCTACAAGATGAAGATGAACGGTGAGCAGCCCCGCTTTGCATAGAGGTGTTTCAAGTATTGACAGAAGACTGAGAAAGGTGATATCTGGACGGCCGCGCTTTTCTTTGCCATCAAGGCGTGTCATTGCTCGCCCGTGATGCGTCTGATCTAGCATCAACTGACCGGGCTTCTTGCGGCGGCGTCTAGCGTGCGCCTGTATCTCTTTCAAGCTAGTGAGTTCCCTAGGAACCAATTCGATTGCGCACTCGAGAAGTATCACATGAAGCATGTTCTGACCTCTCTCAACGGATGGTTGCGAACGATTTAAGCGATGTGACTATCACTCGATAAACGAGTTGTCTGTCCGTGAGGAAAAGAAGAGCACCAAGGGCTGAGGCAAGAAGACTCGCTCAAGAGAGAATCGATATCCTGTGGGAACAGGCGAGCGATGTTGCCTCACGGAAGCCACCTCTTGCCCGGCAGAGAATGACCAGCGCTAGGAAGATTGCCCAGAAGGCCAGAATCAAGATACCACGCCACATAGGACGACGGCTCTGTAAGAAATGCGGGACTGTGCTTGTGCCCGGTCAGAACTGCAGAGTAAGGATGCGCAACAATAGATCAAGACATCTCACCGTCACCTGCTTGAACTGCGGCGCAATAAGACGGTTCTATATCAAGAAGCAATGACGTCACGTCAGAACCTTAAAGAAGAGAACGATTTAAGTTTCAACGAATCATTATGCCCAGCAAGCCTCATCTCGATTCTACAAGGATCAGTATCGCCTGGCAAGACCCTGTCATGCTTCAGATAGGAAAGGCCGGCATCACGGATAACACAATATCAGAGGCAAGGCGGCTTCTCAAGAAACACAAATGTTTCAAGGTTCGAGTGTTGCGCAGTGCCCTCAACGGAGAACTGCCAAAACAGATGTTATTCGAAACTTTGTGCGAACGTGCTGGCGCTGAGCTGGTGGGTTTGCGCGGCAACACAGCTGTAGTCCACAAAAAATAACGGGTCTGTCAGCGTATAATCGGGTCCAAGCCGAGTTCTGTTCATCAAATTGAAGCCGAATGCAACGACAACCTTTTATGCGGACTCTAGATTGCGGGGCCAGCCTTCTGGAGTAGGCCACCGGCCGACTCTAGGTAGGGTGAACGCACTTCAATGTGTACGGTGACAAACATATGCCCACGGTCTATGATATTCCCGCCAACATCCTGATACGGCGTCTTGCACTAGACATTAAAGCTCGCAAAGAGATTACACCTCCGGAATGGGCTTCATACGTTAAGACAGGCGCTCACAAGGAGAGAGCACCAGATCAAGAGGACTGGTGGTTTACGCGGTGCGCGAGTATCATGAGGAAGATATACTTGCGAGGCCCAATCGGAATCGAACGATTGAGAGTTGAGTATGGTGGGAGAAAGAGGAGAGGTACAAAGCCTAACAAGTTCCAACGAGGCAGTGGCGCGGTCATAAGGACTGCTCTGCAGCAACTGGAGAAGGTGGGTTTTGTCAAGAAACGTGGGAATAAGGGTCGAGAAATAACCAATGATGGTAAATCCTACATGGACAAGCTATCGGCCACATTGAAGACAGAACTCTCGAAGGCTATACCGGAACTGGAGAACTACTGAAGGAAGCCCCAGGCTAGGGGTGAGATGATTGAGTGATGAAGAGCTTGATGCAATTCGGCAGAGGAAGCTAGCGGCCCTCCAAGAGCGGGCGCTCCATGAGCAGAAACACGAGCAACAGCTGTCCGAGGCGCAAACAAAGAAAGACTCTCTCCTTCGTCAGATACTCACTCCAGAAGCACGACAACGGCTAACCAACGTAAAGATGGTGAAGCCGCAGTTTGCCGATCAGATAGAGGCGCAGTTGATTCAGCTCGCCGCATCAGGCAGACTCAAGGGAAGAGTGGATGACAATCAACTCAAGACACTCCTGCAACAGATTCAGGGACGGGAAAGAGAACGAAAAGTTACGTTCAGATAGAAAAACGCTATAGGTGATGTAAATGGCAAGAAACAAGCCACTCGCGAAGAAACTGAGGATGGCAAGAGCTCTGAAATCGAATTCCTCGGTGCCTACATGGGCCGTTGTTAGGACAGGTGGAAAGGTACGAAGAACACCGACGCAACGGAACTGGCGTCAAACAAAATTAAAGCCATAAACAGGTGAGCATGGATGCCTCCAAAAAAGAAGAAAGAGGTCAAAGAGACCAAGGATCTGCCTGAGGTAGAGGAAATAGAAGAGGTAGAAAAGGCAGAGGAGATGGAAGAAGTCGAGGACGCCGAGGATACTGTTGCTGAGAAGGCGGAAGCCCCAGTAGAGGAAGTCCCAGAGGAAGAAATCATCGATGAGCGAATCTACACAGTGCCACTCCGCAGAGCGTACTGGACTGGTAGCAGACTCCGCAGATCCAACAGAGCAATAAGAATTCTCAGAAAATTCGTAGAGAGGCACATGAAGCCGGAAGAGATTGTGATTCAGGCTGAAGTCAACGAGAAAATCTGGTCCCGAGGAATTCAGAAACCGCCCAGAAGAGTTAGGATTAGAGCCACTAAGAACTCAGATAATTTGGTCCGAGTTTACCTTGCGGAGGGATAGCACGATTTGATCGCCCGGACGGATTTCGAGGGCGATCCGAATGTCGGAGCCTTTGCAGTCATAACCAATGAGATTGCGTTCACATCTCCACATATGAGCAAGAAGTCTATCGACACCCTCGAACGCGCCTTCAATACACAGTTAGTTCAGTCAACAGTAGCGACCATGGATGTTGTAGGATTGATGTCCGTTGCGAACCGCAGCGGGCTACTTCTGCCTTACACAACAAGGGATGAAGAGTTGGATATAATCAAGCGGAGCGTTGACATAACGGTAGACTGGCTGGATAATAAGATGACTGCCCTAGGCAACATCATACTGGCCAATGATAACGGCGCCATATGCCATCCGGATTTCGATTCAAAGGCAATAAAGAAGATCTCTGATGTTCTGGATGTTGAGGTGGTCCCCGGCACCGTGGCCAATCTCCCTATCGTGGGTGTGAGCTCCGTAGTAACAAGTCAGGGGGCAGTCGTGCATCCCATGGCGACCAGTGAAGAAATTGAATGCATATCAGAGATGTTAAGAGTACATGTCGAAGTCGGTACAGTGAACAGAGGCAGCCCGTATGCCCGTCTCGGCGTGCTAGCCAATACCGATGGAATGATTGCCGGATCTGACACCACAGGTGTCGAACTCGCGCATATTTCACAGGTGTTGGGATATGTGTAATAGAGGTGCTTAATTATGGATACGAAAGTATGGCGAGCAGTCGGAAAGTACAGGAAGAACAAGAGAACATTCACATTCACGAAGGAACTAATAGCTCTGAAGGAGTCGCATGCGAGAGAACGCATACTCTCTAATCTAGGCAGCCGCCACAGAGTTAAGAGGAGGAACATCGAAATCTCTGAGGTCATAGAGATCAAGCCTGAGGAAGTAGTTAGTCTCGAGTTGCGGACAATCCTGGGTGTGGAGAGCGAGATTGGATGACTGGGGAGCAGGAGAATCTTCTGCGGAAAGTATATGCAGAACAGCAGATGGCGTCTACCACTGTAGAGCGTAAGGCACAGCAAATGATACGCGTGCAGTCATACTTGGATAACTACCAAGTTGGCTTGTTGGTTCTGGAAGAGTTGCAGGGGAAGAAGACGGGAGAAGATATGCTCATGAATGTGGGCGGTGAAATCTATATCCACGCCAAGCTCGTTGACTCAAAGAAGGTTACCAGACACATCGGAAAAGGCATCAGCATGGAACAGGACGTAGCAGAGGCCAAGAAGAGCATTGAGGATATTATTTCGAATTTGAGAAAGCAGTATGACTCCCTTGCTCAGGAGTATCAGCAGCTGCTTGGTTGGTCATCAAAGCTGGGCACACAGTTCCAGCAATTGGCCGCGGAGATGCAAAAGCAGGAGGAGTAGCGGAGTGTTTGACAAGCTCCGTGGCGCCATTAGCAATGCCGTAACCAAGGCGACTACAAGAGAGCTTACAGACAAGAATTTCTCCAATGCAGTATGGGAGCTACAGCTAGTTCTCATACAGAATGATGTAGCAGTGGAAGTGGCAGAACACATTTGTGAACTCACAAAGGAAAAAATGCTCGGTTCCAGAACTGGACGCTTGGAGAACCTTACAAAGCTCTTCCATTTAGCATTGCACGATTCGATAATTGAAGTTCTTACACCTGAATATCCGCTAGACCTTCTAGAATTTGCCAAGAAGAGAAAAGATGAAGGTGACACGACAACAATTCTCTTCGTAGGTGTCAATGGAACGGGCAAGACAACAACACTGGCGAAGCTGGCACACCTCTACAAGAAGAACGGGTTCTCGGTAGTCATTGCCGCTGGAGATACATTTCGGGCTGGAAGCATTGAGCAGCTTGAGAAGCATGCTGCGAGACTGGAAATTAGGGTCATCAAGCAGGGCTACGGTTCGGATGCCGCGGCAGTCGCATATGATGCAGTTGCCCACGCAAAGGCCAGACACATTGATGTTGTGCTCATCGACTCGGCGGGGAGGATGCAGAGCAATAAGAATCTCATAGAAGAGATGAAGAAGATGGCACGCGTTGCAGAGCCAAATCTCAAAATCTTCGTGGGAGACGCATTAGCAGGGAACGATGCATTATCTCAAGCGAAGAAGTTCAATGATGCAATTGGCATAGATGGAGCAATTCTCACCAAGGTTGATGCAGATCCATCAGGAGGCGCTGCCCTATCAGTGACATTTGTTACTGGGAAGCCTGTTGTCTACGTGGGCATAGGCCAAGGCTACGAGGACTTGCAGCGATTCAATCCTGAATGGCTTGCACAAAGGCTCATGTCAGAGAAGTGACTGAGTGGACAGTTTTATTACTGAGGGCTTCTGATGTCGCTCGCATTTGCATCTAACAACCAGAGGTGGTCAGATTGAGCCTAAAGGGCAGACATCTCGTAGACTTGTCAGACTTTGAAACACAAGAACTCCGAAAAATACTGGATACCGCTCATGATCTCAAGCAGAAACAGAAGAAAGGAAACCCACATGAAATCCTTAAGGGCAAGTCCCTTGCAATGATATTCATGAAGTCCTCAACAAGGACTCGAGTTTCTTTTGAGGTGGGAATGACTCAACTGGGTGGACATGCACTCTATCTTCAACCCAGTGGAACACAGCTCGGGCGGGGTGAAACAATCGGTGATACAGCCCAAGTTCTCAGCAGATACTGTGATGTTATCATGGCGAGGGTGTATGCCCATAGCGAGGTTGCTGGCCTAGCCAAGTATGCTACTGTACCTGTGATAAATGGGCTTTCAGACTTTCTGCATCCCTGCCAAATAATGGCTGATATGCTGACTATAGAGGAACACAAGGGAGGTCTTGAAGGTCTCAAAATTACCTACGTCGGGGACTCGAACAATGTTAGTAATTCGATTATGCAAGGCTGCACGATGATGGGCATGGATGTTACAATTGGGTCGCCAAAGGGTTATACACCGATTGAGGAAATAATGACGAGAGCGGATAGACTCAGCAAGAAGTACGGCACGACACTCGAGGTTGTGAACACTCCAGCCGAGGCCGTAAAAAATGCGGATGTCATCTACACAGACACGTTCTTCTCGATGGGCCAAGAGAAGTCAAAGGAGAAGGAGAGTGCACTGATGCAATTCCAAGTGAACAAGGGACTGGTTGGAAAGGCGAAATCCGATGTCATTGTAATGCATTGCTTGCCTGCGCATCGAGATGAGGAACTTACTTCAGAAGTCATGGATGGTCCACATTCAGTTGTCTTCGATCAAGCGGAGAACCGTTTGCATGCGCAGAAGGCGATACTTGCACTCATCGTATAAGAGGCGGAGCAGTTGGTCAACGAAATCATTGCCATCGGCAGAATAAACATTGACATGGTCATGCATGTTGACACGCTTCCGGGTCGCATTCAGCATGTTATATCAGACAAGGGGCATATCTCATTTGGTGGCTCTGCTGCAAACTTCGCAGTAGAAGCAACATTACTGGGTGTGAAGACGGGACTAGTGAGCTGTGTTGGTGATGATATCTACGGCGAGATTGTTCTGAAACAACTGTCAAAGTTTGGCGTAGATACGAGTAATGTACTGGTGCTGGGCAAGCAGGCGACGGGGCTCTTCTTCATGGCGCGCCATCCAACGGATGGAAACATAGTGGTGGCCACTCCGGGGGCAAACCGCTTCCTTGAGAAATATGTGCTTGATGAGGAATACGTTGCACGTGCAAGTAGCGTTCATGTGGCTGGCGGCTTCCCAATGATGACTAGCAGGGCATTAGAGATCGCCTCAACCAATGGGATGATTTTTTCGTTTGATCCGGGTCATGCTGCAGATAATGTGGACTTCTCGAAAATACTACCTGGGACTGACCTGCTCTTTGTGAACCAGTACGAACTCAAGAAGTACTTCGATATCAATCTGTCAGAGAAGGCGCTCAAGGCCTTTGCAAAGGGATTTCCGGGCATGGTCATAGTGAAAACCGGAAGCAAGGGTGCAATAGCAACTGATGGGTTTGAGTATCACACATCAGACATATTCGAGGTGCCAGTAGTAGATACCGTTGGCGCGGGTGACGCTTTTGCTGCTGGATTTCTAATTGCATGGACTCGGTCAGAGAAAATAGCGCAGGCACTTCATTTCGCCAATGCGGTGGCCGCACTCGAAATAACGAAAAGTGGTGCTCAGACTGGACCCACATTGGATGAAACCGCGAATCTTCTGGCTAAGCATGGAGTTTCTATTGAGCCTATTCTTCGCTCCTTTGGGAAGGGCAAGGGGAATAGACGGTACCGACGCAACTGAGTATTACCGGCGTAGTATTCTCCTTTTTGTGTACATAATACGCCCGTAATAACAGCGAACTGCAGGTGTGAATGAATCATGCATCCCATCTTAGAAGAGGTCCTGAAGTCATCAAACGCAGGACGTAAGGCGCAAGTTAGTAGGGCGGCGAAACGAACCCCCAGGAACACTACTTCAGATGAAGAGATAGCAGCTATCCTCGAGGAAGTTAGTGCCAGAATCTTGGTTGTGGGGGTAGGTGGAGCTGGTAATAATGCCGTGACCCGCTTGATGGATGTTGGAGTAGAGGGGGCTGAAACCCTTGCGGCAAACACGGATGCCCAAGACCTATATTTCTGCAATTCGCATCACAAGCTGCTCCTTGGGAGAGACACTTGTGGAGGTCTAGGAGCAGGTAATGATCCTGACGTAGGTGAGGCTGCTGCAGTTGAATCGTACGAAACAATCAAAGATGTCGTAAGAGGGGATCTTGTCTTCATTACCGCGGGGATGGGTGGAGGTACAGGTACCGGTGCAGCGGCGATTATAGCAAAAGCTGCAAGAGAGAACGGCGCATTGACTGTGGCCATAGTGTGCCTTCCCTTTGAGGTGGAAGGCAAAACAAGGAAAAAGAATGCTACCAGAGGACTCAATGCACTAATGGAGCACGTGGATACGCTGATAGCAATTCCCAATGAGAAGCTCTTAGAGATTGCTCCTGATCTCTCGATGCCAGAAGCATTCATGGTTGCAGACGAAGTTCTGGTCCGAGCAGTCAAAGGAATCGCAGAGTTGATCTCGAAGCCGGGGCTGGTGAATCTTGATTTCGCAGATGTCCGGACGACGATGAAGAACGGTGGGGTTTCACTAATTGCGCTCGGTGAGGGTCAAGGAGAGGAACGGGCCGATGAAGCAGTGTATAATGCTCTGAGGAACCCACTGATTGACGTGTCAATAGATAATGCAAGGAACATCCTAGTCAATGTGAGTGGGAGCACGGATATGCAGCTTATCGAGGCCAAGAGGGTAGTGGAGCTCGTCACAGAACAGGTCAATCCGGGTGCAGAAGTCATATGGGGAGCACTCATTGTGCCAGAGTTGGAAGACAGAATCAGAGTAACGATTATTGCCTCAGGTGTGAACTCGCCCTACGTGTTTGACTCTGAAACAACACCGGTCACACCTCTTGCAGATGATCTCAAGACGGACCTCGGAATACCTCGTTTGAGCTAGTCGGATAGCGGACACTCAGCAAGGGTTAAAAGCGCACTAGACTGCTTGCAGTCGATTTCAGAAACTGTTAAGGCAGTTTCATTCAGGGAAGTGAAACAACTATGGGCATTGGCAGCTTCATCAGGGATGGCAGACGGATACTGAAACTGGCCACGAAACCATCCAGAAAGGAGTTATGGATGAGCGCGAAGATCAGTATTCTTGCGATGTTTCTCGTAGGATTGCTTAGCTTTGGCATACAATACCTGATGACAGTGCTCACTTACACCTGGCAATAGTAGTTTTGGCCAAGCTACTAGACTCAAGCATTTCGTGCTTAGCGGAGGCATTTAGTTGCAATCAAGAACCAGCGTATATGCAGTGCGGACAACGATTTCACAGGAGAGGTCAGTAGCTGATCTCATCACTACAGCAGTGGTTGGTGAAACTGACATATGGGAGTGCCCATTCTGCTCGGAGCAGTTTGCGTCAGAAAAGAGCACTAAGAAGCATATGAAGGGCTGCAAGAAAGCGAAAAAGAAGAAAGGAGAACCGAAATTAATCTCCACGAATCAATTGCTTGGTCGTGTCAAAGCGATACTGGTTCCCGAAACGCTCCGAGGCTATGTCTTTTTAGAAACGCTGGAGTTCAGGGACGTTGAGCTAGCCATCTCCGGAGTGCCGCACGTGCGCGGTAGAGTTAGCGGAAAGGTGAGCTTTGAGGAAATCGACAAGTGGCTAAAGCCAAAGCCTGCGGCTGAAGGCATCGTGATAGGCGATGTGGTAGAGATTATCTCAGGGCCATTCAAGGGAGAAAGAGCACGCGTTGCTCGAGTAGACGCAGCCAAGGAAGAGCTCATACTAGAGTTGCTTGACAGTCCACACACCATTCCCATTCGTGTGCACGCTGACTTCGCGAAGATTGTCGAGAAGGCACACAGAGAGGAGCCGAAAGAAGGTGACGAGACTGATGAGTCCAAGGAGAAGAAAGATGAGCTCGATGACGATTCTTTCTGGGCGCACCAACCAGACTCGACCTGAAAGCACAAGTCAACAACCTGACTGGTCAAACGCACGGGCGACCCAACGCAATGCTTAAAACCAGTTCTCTATGGGGGAGGTCTGCTCCTTAATCTGACATGAGCGCATGGACGCTGTGTCCGGGGTGAAAACAGTTGAAATTGAATGCAGTAGATTTTGTGGGATGTAAAGCTAATTTTGTCCTGCAGGTCGACCCAAACGGTACAGCGATGATGTGCCAATTGCACTGCATCAGGAGAAGTGACAGATTTGAGTAGTCAGAAAATAACTGTTGAGGCCATGGTAGAGGGTGGTAAAGCTTCAGGTGGACCTCCAATTGGTCCCGCACTGGGGCCGACCGGAGTGAACATCTTCCAAGTAGTCACCAAGATCAATGAGGTGACTGCACCTTTTGCAGGACTCAAGGTACCCGTAAAAATAATCGTTGACCAAGAAACAAAGCAGTTCGAGGTTGAGGTTGGCACTCCACCTACCAGTGCCCTAATTCTAAAGGAAATCGGAGCAGAGAAGGGCTCAGGCGAACCAAATACGAACATAGTTGGTAATCTTACGATTGACCAGATTAAGACCATTGCCAAGGGAAAAGCAGACCACCTGTCGGCGTTGACAGTGAAGAATGCAGTCATGATTGTTTCAGGCACCTGTGTTTCAATGGGTGTGACAGTTGAAGGTAAGGCACCCAAGGAGTTCCAGCAGGAAGTCCGAGAGGGTCTTTGGGATAGCCAGCTTGAAGGCGTGCTGAAGGAGGAATAGACAATGTCATTCAATATCGAGTCTATCGAAGCTTCAGTTGCTGAGGCAAGGTCAAAAGGAAAGAAGAGAAAGATCAAGTTCAAGCAGAGCTTCGATATCGCAGTCAGCTTCAGAAAGAAAGAGATGGACGTAACAAAACCTGAGAATAGAATTAATCAGGAACTCGTCCTTCCCAATGCTCTCTTTCCTCCAGCCAAGGTATGCGCCTTTGGCGATGGTGATTTCGCAATGAATGCCAAAGCAGCGGGAGTAGAACACGTAGTATCCAAGGAGGATATTCCGAAGATTGGGGAAGAGAAGAAAGAGAGGAAATCACTCGCCAAGACCTATGATTTCTTTATTGCTTCCGTTGATTCTATGCCTCTTGTTGGTCGATACTTAGGACAAGCGCTCGGTCCAAGAGGGAAGATGCCTAGACCATTCCCACCACAGGCTGACCTTGGTCCCGTCGTAAGTCAATACCAGCGGACGGTCCGTTTGAAGATGAAAAACACCCCGACAGTCCATGCCAAAGTAGGCCATGAAACGATGAGCGATAAAGAAGTGGCAGACAACATCGTTGCCGTCCTTAACTTCGTTGAGAGCAAGGAATTGCTTGGGAAGTTGAGCTCGATCGTGGTGAAGCTTACTATGGGACCACCAGTGCCTGTGTCCATCTAGAGGTGAAAAGAAGTGTCAGTATACAAAAGCAAGTGCCCCCAATGGAAATTGGATGCAGTGGAAAAGATAGTATCGTCAATCGATGGCAGCTCGATGATTGGGCTCGTCAATATCGAGGGGGTAGGGGCCAGACAGCTCCAAGGTATTAGGACTAGCCTAAGAGGATCTGCTGTTATACACATGGCGCGGAACACCCTGATGATTCGAGCGTTGGAGAAGTCTGAGAAAAAGGGCGTAAAGAAGTTGGTCGAGTATGTCACCGGCCCGATTGCATTCATATTCAGCAATGAGGACCCGTTTGCTCTGAGCAAGTTCCTCAGTGATAACAAGGCAGCAGCTCCAGCGAAGGGAGGTCAAATTTCTCCCAAGGATATAGTCATTCCTGCAATGAATACCGGCGTGGCACCCGGGCCGTTCATTAGTGAGCTTGCAGCTCTCAAAATTCCATCCCGAGTAAAGACTGGTGTTATCCACATCACCGATGACTCTGTGGGTGTGAAGGCAGGAGATACCGTATCCAACGCAATGGCACAGATGCTGAGCAGACTTGGGATTGAACCAATGGAGCTTCAGCTCAAGCTAATCGCTGCCTATGCGGATGGAAACGTGCTTACAGCAGAGAGTCTCGACATTGACATTGAATCATTGTTCAATGAGGTCATTCTGGGTCATCAGTACGCAGTCAACCTCTCCGTCAATGCTGGCATTCCAACATCAGACACAATTCCGTTAATCATAGTCAAGGCTAACATGGAGGCAAAGAGCTTGGCCCTGGAGGTTGGTTTCTTCACACCAGACTTGCTCGATGTTTACCTGGCCAAGGCCAACTCACAGGCGCTTGCACTTGCTGCGGCGCTCGCGAAGAGAGATCCAGAAGCAATACCTTCGGAAATGCTTAATCAGGTACAAGTCGCTGCTGCATCGTCATCAGCGGTTGCACCTGCCTCAGATGAGGCGGAGCAGAAGAAAGAACCAGAGGAAGAACCCGAAGAGGAAGAAGAATCAGTAGCAGGTCTAGGAGGCCTGTTCGGATAAAAAAGCAACGAGGTAAGAATTATGGAATACGTATACTCAGCACTTCTGCTCCACAAAGCGGGCAAGAAAATGACTGCCAAGGCAATGGATGGCATTCTCACTGCTGCAGGTGTTGACCCTGACAAGAACAGGATCAAGGCCTTACTGGCAGCTCTGAAGGATGTCGATATCGACGAGGCACTGAAAGGTGCCGCGATGCCGATGGCGGTTGCAGCTCCTGCGGGCGTAGCCGCGGCTGCTGCAGAACCTGCTGCAAAGGGGAAGAAGGGTAAGAAGGAGAAGAAAGGTAAGAAGGAGAAGAAGGAAGAGGGAGAGGAAGAGAAGGAAGAAGAGTTCACAGCTGGACTTGGCAGCCTTTTTGGTTAAGGCGGGTATTTCACCCCCTCTCAATCTTAAAACAGAGGGCAATAGGCATTGTGCCTGCTGCCCACTGCATCTTCTTTTTTCGTTTTTTGTCAAGCTGATGTAGCTGAAAAGCTATAACACGCTCCGAGTACATTCATAGACAGGAAGAATCTGATAACCATCTATCTGGGAAAGGAATGGCCAAGATGAAGATCGTGTATCACCCTCTGATGAGAGAAATCTATGACCGTACACCCGCAGGAGCCCCTGGAAGGCTGGAAACCTCTGTGGAAATCCTGAGCAAACACCCGGACTACGAATTTGTGAAGGCAAGACCCGCGACTGAAGAAGAGATCAATCGAGCTCACGCTCCGGGTCACATCGAGAAGGTGAAACGGGACTATGACTCAACAAGGGGGGACCTACTATATCAGGTAGCGACCTTGGCAGCAGGAGGCGCAATCATGACTGCGGAGATAGCGGTTCAAGGGGAGCCCGCTTTCGGTCTCATAAGACCTCCGGGGCATCATGCTTCTCACTCCTCGTACTGGGGATTTTGTTATTATTCAAATCTGGCCTTGTCGCTTCTAGCACTTCGTGCCAAAGGATTAATTGAGTCCGCATTCGTACTCGACTTCGACTTGCACGTGGGCGATGGCACAATCGATATTCTTGGACATGACAAGCAGTTTATCATTCATAACCCCAAGGGCCAGGGCGATGATGCATATCTAGCTGATGTTCAGGACGCTCTAAAGAAACATCCTGATGTAGACATCATCGCTGCATCGGCAGGGTTTGACCAATATGAACGAGGTTGGGGTAGCAATCTAACAATGCAGGCATTTAATGAAATCGGACGCTTGATGTTTGAATTCGCTGAGGAACAATGTGAAAATCGTCGATATGGTCTGTTGGAAGGAGGCTACAACCACGAGGATCTCGGCAAGAACATACTAGCTTTTTGCGATGGTCTTCGTGGGGTCTGAATGATGAACGGCCATCTCGGGGACTGTCAAAGAGTCTGAGAAATCCAATAAGCAACTTCTGTGGTGCTCTTTAAGGACTAGCTATACTCTAGATTGAGATACTGCCCTTGACCAGCACCACGAGCATCGTGACCCGTATCATCGGGACCACTGAGATTCCTAGGTCATACTTGAAAAGTGCTGAAATAATTGTAGATTCCACCGCAATCCTGTTAGATGATGTAGTTCAAGACGGTGACTTCATAAGGTTCCACGCCGGAGCAATTCAGAGTACTAGAAAGGAATCATCCCTCTATTGGTTGGAGGGGCTTCTCGCTTACTTCATCACTCATATTAATTACATGGACTCGCTGCCTCGTGAATTTGCGCGGCAGTTACTGGATTTCGTGTGTGCATCCTATGGTCCGCCAAGCCGAGTACCTAGCTGGGATTTGGTTGCAGAGCTATTCGTGATGTTTCAGGATTCATCGTCAAATCTTCTAAGACTGGACGGAGGGAACAGGCTTGTCTCGTAGACGCGGTTTCTCACCAAGTGATAGTACGCCGAAGTATGTCTCATCAAATGAATGCAGGAGGGATGTCGAGAGAAAAGCCAAGGCACTTGAGGTTGCTAACCGAATCCAGCCCTCAGTGGTTAGACATCTGCGCCATCAAAGACAACTTGAGGGTAAGCCATTCATAGAGCCAAACGTTCATGACATAGTGGAGAGGCTCCACACTAACCATAAGGAGTGGCTTGATACTAAAATAGCTGAAGATAAGGCTCAAGAATCGACAATGGCAAAGACATCTTCTCAAGGTGGAGAACCCGAGCCAGTGGCTTTCAAAGCTGGCCCAAGGTACGTTGCCGAAGCTGTCTGGGGCTATGAGAATCAACAGAGACCCAGGCAAGCTGTGTCAGGGAAGCACATTGAACATGAAAAACAAATCGCTGAGCTGGAAGATATTACGCATCACAGGAAACATACAGGCTCCTTGGAGAGGAACAACGGCAGAAAATCCCCTAATGAGAATAGTAGTCAAGAGAATGGATTGAGAGCATCAGGAAAGCCAAAGCATGAACCAAAAAAAGCAAGTGAAAAGGTGCGTGAGTTCCCGCGATTCACTGACTCATCGCCAGTAGAAAAGGAAAGCAATGCCAAAAAGCACGAGCCTGAAGCTCGAGGGGCCAAAGAGTCTGCAGAAAGTATCCATCGGATTGGATCGATAGAAGATGTTGACAAAGCACTTGAACGTCACCCACACCTAAGGAACTATGCGAGTTTTAGAAAATCGTATAATTATGCTGCAGCCTACTTCGACATAATGGAACGTAAGAATAGTGAAGAGCTTTGTGAAAAAGGCTACAAAGAGCTCTATAAGCAACTATCAGAGGAGTACAGAATTCCATTCACGACCATTCAGCAGTGGTATACGGATTGTTATCAGCCCAAGCTGATTAAAAAGCTAGCCAAACTTGATGATGAGGATTCTCGTCACCGAAGAACTATGGAAAGGTTTGAGAAGAGCTTTCGCAAGTCGCAGATAGTTGGACCTGTGAATGCCCACCACGACATGGCGTGTGTGGATATTGGAGAAACCAACGGTTCAATCTCTGCAGAGGATATCGACAAAGCACTGAAAAAGTTCCCAGAACTCAAACAGGATTCCCGTTTTTCTGAAAAGTATCGTCGTTCATTGACCTATATCGAAATAATGCGAAGAAGACAAGGAGGAGAGCTTCCGCAGGTCGGGAATGAAGACCTGTATAGGAAGCTGGCTGATGAGTACGACATCTCGGTGAGCAGTGTGAAGAACTACTACTCGGGAAGATACAAACCTAGACTCACCTCAAAGATTGAAAAGCTAACTGGTCAGATTGGGAAAGACACTAGGCGGGATTCATCAGCTCAGGTCAGAGATGTGAGCAGTCAGGCGTTTACTCTTCCTCATGGAAATGAAATCGCGAAGCAGTTGGCTGCTGGAGAGAATTTCACACTTGAGGAGGTATGCAGACTGATTGTATCCATGGTTCGTGTCAATCCTGAATTGGAGTCGATAGGAGTTCATCACGTTGATTTCAGTCGGTTTCCCAGATACCTTGAATCGGTCAAAGCAAGCTGCGAGAAGATTGAGCAGCTCGTGAATGATCAGATTGAATTTCCGGAGAATTCCAGCAAATACCTGAAGGTGGCTACTCTTGATGATAGACTGTATCTTAGGGTTCGTGACTCAAGCAGAAACAACTGGTTGAATGCACATGCTCATCACCACTTTCATTTCAGAACGTATGAGGCAAAGAGGAAAATTGTAGAATCTGGTCGACATTCTCTTGCAATCGAGAATGATAATCAGCTCTCCAAATTAATTCGGCAGATGTCAGACTACACAGGGAGAATCAACCCCAAGACTGGTGAGAACAGTGACTTGAAACCTAACCTACCCTACCTCAATGGAGAAAGCCTGCATTTCTTGCTTGACTCGGTCGGCATGACACTCAAAGACATCAAACATCAAATCAGCAAGGTAAGCGGAACAGGACAGGTGAGTGGCTGTATTTCCAACCCAAAATTCCCGGAAGTAGACAACTTGCGAGCTATGATGGGGGCTATCATGAACAGCGATGGTAGTATCTCTGATGGGGGCGCTTCATACTACGAACGTGACCGCAGACGGTTGGAGAGGGCTGAACATCATTTCCGGAGATTTGGTGATGTTGACACCTGGAAATCCGACGATACAACAAGAGCGACGCAGTTACGGTTCCCGAAAGTCTTAGCGGATGTCTTCAGATTCTGGGGCTTCCTTCAGGGTAACAAGTCCTTAGACAATCGGGGTCTGCCTGATGAGATCAGACTTGGTTCATTCGAGGTGTGTCGAAACTACACGGAACAGCTCTTTCCAGAAGATGGCAACTTTGCAAATAGCACAGCATCTTGGTCGCGTACCATTGAGCTAGCAGATAATCAACGCAAAGTGAGAAAATTCCTTCTGAAATACGGGCGACGAAAGGTCACTCGGGTCCAAGGTGACAAGAGGAATTACGTGACACGTTCGTTGTCGTGGGGAAGGATTGACCAAATGATGAAGGATAGTAGAACCAGTTATTCAAGCGGAGCAAGAGTGTTATATGACAAGGTCCTAGGCAACCCTTGCCGTCTAATTGAAGATGAGAAGCAGGTTGTTGAGAGGCTCGGCGTTGGTATTGTGCTTCGTCCAGCGCAAGTCAAGTATAGCTTGAAATCGGACCGGGTGAGTGTGGAGTGGACGTCAAGGGTGGCCTCGGTCAAAGACATGATTAGACTGGCATTGCTAGCACCCCCGGACCATCCGCGCAAGCTAGACTCAGTCGTCAGGTGGATGGCTGGTCGACCTAGGAAGGTAGCCCAGATTATGGACAATCTCAAGCACGAAAGGCTTGCGGCTCGTCCGGAATGGGATGCTTTCTTCAACTAGTCAGGTCTTGTTCAAGCCAAGGAATTGGTGCGCCACTATTTTGGGACAGTCAGGTTCATGGAGAATTCAGTCAATCTCGATCGAATTAGGCGCTTGATGCACGAATTTGCTGCGGAGCGATGCGAGGGACGCAGATATGGACTACTTGAGAAGGGGTACAACTTCGAGGATCTGGGCAAGAATGTCCTTGCATTCTGTGAGGGCTTGAGGGCAAGTGACCCGTGGCTATTCCGGAATCTCATCGAGAACCTGCTGCATGACCTTCCTGTAACTCTGAAAGGCTGCTTTGCCTTTCTCAGTGAGTGCGAGGATCGTGTGTGGCTTCTTGTCGACAAATTCCTTCTCGACTTTTATGTAACCTGCAGTTTCAAGTTTACTCATGTGAGAAGACAGGTTTCCCCAAGTCAGTTGAGTCCGACGCATCAGGAAAATGAAGTCCGCACTCTCAACTACGTATAGCTGTGCCATTATCTTCAATCGTGCGGGCTCGTGGATGAGCCTATCAATATCAGGTGAACGAGTGTCCTCATCATTGTTCACTTGCTTCTACCTCGTCCGGATCGATGATGGGGTACTTGTGGATGAACCGTATGAATGTAGTCAAACCAACCAAGGTGATTACGACACCCCACCCAAGGAGGTAGAAGACTGGACCTGCCTTTGGAGGTTCAAACTCCAGCAGAGCAAAAATAAGCCCGGTTGTCATTCCCAAAAGTCCAAACGCAAAGTACCGACGGTCACCTGTCTTTTCTACATATGAGAAACTAGCAGCAATCATCACCATACCAGTAGAAACTAGTGAGAGTGTCCATATTGTATCGTAGTAAAACTGATCACTGGGGATTACCATCAGTGCAAGGGGAGCCGCGGCTATAATCGTTATTGCGAAAAGAAGCACTACCATGACAGGCGGGGATGGGTCATCCTGATGAACCTTCACATAGCCAATCCTTGGGTATGTAACCTTTCGCCTCACTTTCTCCAATATTGGTGTTCTGAAGACAATCATCAATATGAAAATGACAGGCGAGGAGAGAAAGCCATACGATCTGATGTCTCGAGATTCAATTATCCATGCTACTATAATAAGACCCAGTCCAACAAAAATCTCGTCTAGTCCATCTTGCATGGAGTATCTGTAAGTTTCTTGTTTCAATTCGAGGATATCTGCATTGTCGGACATTCTGAGCATCTGTTTCATTCATGCAATCATCCGCTCATATACTTTGTGTTACAAAGTACTTTGTCCGTTATTGGCTGCCAATCCTGAAACGCTCAGAAGTTTGTATCCGGTGATTGATTGCTATTGTCAGTCGGAAAACTTTATGACCTCACGGACACGACCCAGAGAACAGGGCCCGTTGCCTAGCCCGGCATTATACACAATTCGTGTATTTTGTGGTTCATAGGGCGCCAGCCTTCTATAGACGCATTTGTCTGAAGATAGTTGGAGTTCGTGTGTTCAAATCACACCGGGCCCGCCATAACACTCATTCTTGAGGGGGTAGTTTCAATACTAATCCCCAACGAAGATTAGGGAACGCGTGAGCCAGCTCGGTAACTCGAGCTCTAACAGATTCTCAAGCTGCTCCGCACTTTCTATTGTCTTTGCCCCCTTTATGCGAGCTGCCCGTTTTGCGCCCACTCCCGGAACTGCTTTCCATTGCGCCAAGGAAGCTTTCGAGACCTCAAGAGGGTACGGCAGAACTGATAGGGATCGTGGGCCGTGATCAACCACAAAGACATCTGTGAGTCCATCGATACTTTGACCATCCGGCATGAAGCAGAGTGGAGGATAAGTTCCAAGGGGTCGCAAGAGATGTGTATTGCCCTGCTGTTGCTCTACGAAGGCTGAGCGGATGATGGTTCCGTACGGAGCAACCCTTCTAATCATCTCAAAGTCTATCGATTCACGAATCTGTTTCTTATGTCGGAAGAATTCATGTCGTTTCAAGGTTGATTTTCTCTTAGAACCTATCCGAGTTCCTGGAAACCCAATGACTTGTCTTATGTTTATGCGGCGTACAATGAGGTTCTCCTTCAGAAGTCGTTCTAGGAAAGATAGATTGTAATCTAGTGTTCTCTTGCTCTCACCAGGTAGTCCATAGAGAAGGTTGATGCCTGGCAGCAGATGAGGCAGCTCCCAGGGTGGACGATGACCTCCAACTTCGTTGAGAAGTCGAATAGCACGCATCACATCCTCCTCGTTGGCTTTCAGGTTGTTCCGTCGCATGACTTCAGGATCCAGTGATTCCACTCCAAAGGCTGCTACATCGCCACTTGTATGATGTTTGATAATGATACGAGCGATACTTCTACTTTCATCAGGATGCCGCGCGATTGTCCCCGGGTTGACGTTATCGATAT
>JAUWOA010000094.1 GCA_030612365.1 Candidatus Thorarchaeota archaeon | reverse complement strand
ATGCAATTGCTACCGCCAGCAGCCAATATCGTAGGTGGTAACATCTTCTTCAAGGGAGAAGACCTCCTGAGAAAGAGTGCACGTGAGATGCGTGACATCAGATGGAAGAACGTGGCAATCGTATTCCAAGGCGCCATGAATGCGCTGAACCCAGTCTTCGAGATCGGTGAACAGATTGCTGAAGCCATCCTGATGCACGAAAATGTTACAGAGGAAGAAGCTCTCGATCGTGTTTCAAAGCTGTTTGAAATGGTCGGGCTTGACCCGTCTCGAATTCACAATTACCCACACGAGTTCTCTGGAGGCATGCGCCAGAGAGCCATGATTGCAATGGCTCTGGCCTGTAATCCGGACCTTGTGATTGCAGATGAGCCTACCACAGCTCTCGACGTAACAATTCAGGCCCAGATACTGAAGCTTATGCAAAAGCTGCAGAAAGACCTTGGTCTATCACTAATTCTGATCACACACGACTTGAGCGTTATCGCGGAAACCTGCGATAAGACAGCGATCATGTATGCTGGCCGCATTGCAGAGCTCGCGGACGTTGTATCGGTGTTCAAGGAGCCAATCCATCCATACGCGGCGGGACTGGTAGCAGCCATTCCGAGCATGGTGAAAGCCGAGAGTAAAAAGCTCTCATCAATTCCGGGTTCACCTCCAGACCTCATTGACCCGCCATCGGGGTGTCGTTTCCACCCGAGGTGCCCGTACGCAAAGGACATCTGCAATAAAGAAGAGCCTTCCTTCGACGAAATCGATCCTGGAAGATGGGTAGCATGCCACTTTGCTGAGCAGTTGAAGGGAGAAATCACCGTAGACCTAAGTTGAGGAGGTTCATAGAATGACAACTGAAGATTATTCAAGAGCACTTGGTCGGTCCGAAGATATCGCAGAGGGAGAACCCCTGGTTCAGATACGCGGCATGCGCAAGTGGTTCCCAGTAAATGCTGGTTTCCTCTCGTCAATGTTATACAAGCAGGAGCTTTACGTGAAGGCCGTCGATGGTGTTACCTTTGACGTCATGAAGGGAGAAATCCTGGTCTTGGCAGGTGAGTCAGGCTGTGGTAAGACAACCACAGGTCGATGCCTCCTTTACCTTGAAGCCCCTACAGATGGAACTGTGGTCTATGCAGGCATAGACTTGGCCACATTGGATCGGACTGAGATGAAGGACTTGAGAAAGCGGATGCAAATTACTTTCCAAGATCCGTACGAATCCCTTAATCCAAAGCAGAGCATCCATAGCATTGTTGCAGAGCCACTCGTTGTACATAAGATTCCATTGACCCCCAGCCAGAAGAGACAGCGTGTGATAGAAGCTTTAGAGAGTGTTGCCATCACTCCAGCAGAAGATTTCATCGACAGGTACCCCCACGAACTGTCAGGAGGACAAAGACAGAGGATATCAGTCGCTAGAGCACTGATGCTTCACCCCGAGTTCATGGTTGCTGATGAGCCGGTATCAATGCTGGACGTTTCAATCCGGGCAGAGATTCTCAATCTTCTACTGAAGCTTAGGGAGGATCTTGGGCTCACATATCTGTTCATCACACACGACTTAGCAGTAGCAAGCTACATTGCAGACCGCATTGGGATCATGTACTTAGGAATCATTGTTGAAATCGGTCCGGCGCATGCTGTTGCTTTCGAGCCGCAACACCCCTACACTCGAGCTCTGATCTCTGCAGTGCCTTCTGGAGACCCCACTATCAAGCGCCGTATTGAGTCACTCAAGGGAGAACCGCCAAGCCCAATCAACATTCCACCGGGCTGCAGATTCCATCCAAGGTGTCCGTACGCACAAGAGATTTGCGTGCGTGAGGTTCCGGAAGACAGGGACATGGGTGAAGGTCACTATGTGGCATGCCACTTTGCTGGTGAGCTTGGTGAGCCGACCAACCTATAGACCATAACTCGATCTCGGGCGACACACACGAAGACTCACGCCATCGTGAGGCGTTCATATGACTGAAGTGACCGATCGACCTCGAGTGCTAAAAGCAATTAAGAAATGCATCTCTGACGCTCACGAGCATTTCCAAGAGGCTATGGACGCGCTGGATGATATAGGTCGCGGGTCACTTGGGGCGGGGATGACATCACTCTTCGGAGGATACCTGTTGAAAGACCCGAAGAGAATGTATCGAACAGCAAGGCTAGAGATTGAGTCCGCAGAAAAGGCTCTGTTTCCGCTCACCAAGCGAGTTCGTGATGGCAGGGTCAATGCAGAGCATTTCAAAGATGAGAAGGCATTATCGCTTCTAAAAGACCTGACTGAATTCGATTACCAGATATTGGTCAAAGTCCTATGGGAACGCAAAGGCAAAGAATCAGCATGGTATCGATTGGAAGAGCTCAGCAAAAAGGCCAAGGCAGTCTTTGAAAAAGTCGCAGACGCATAGATCATAGCGTGAGCCATTTGCCAGAGTGCCAACAAAGGTAATAACAGCTCGCGAAGCTGTGAATCCTGAAAACAGTCAGATTGGAGTGGTTTGAGGTTTATGAGTAGTGCGCCTGTCAAGAAATCCCTGAAAGAAAATCTTGAGAGAACAATTCGTGCAATGGAGAGTATCTCTCACTCGTTGACCCTTATGGAAAAGCACCTGACATCATTGGAAGATGCGCACCTAATGAAAGACCTCATCTCTAAGGGCGAGTATGTTGCAGGAGACCTACCAGGCGTCATTTGCATTCCCGCGACTCTGATGCAGAGCGACCCATTGCAGCCAGCACTGAATCGAATGAAGGCGGAAGGACGTGGGATGCCTTCGATGATTAGATTAGGTGACTCCAGGGAGTCTGTGGAAACATGTGACAAAGTCGTGAGAATAATCAAATCCGAGATCTTGCCAGCATTGGATGACAGTTCGTTCGTAGTCAATCTCAGATGGGATAAAATGGTCGGTCCCTTTGAATCCAATCCTACCATAGTTATTGGAAGAAGGTATTGCAGGGGCTCTAGGAAGCGATTCAAGCGCTTGGAAAAGACTCTTGGAGGTCTTGGTGTACAGGTGTTGTCTGACAGTGGAGAGTACGGAGGGGGACCACTGGTTTATGCCATTACGAAAGCATTACCGGCTAAAACCAAGCTGCTGGTATTTGAACTAACGCTATCGATGTCTGTAGCGTGCGAGCCCGACATCGTGATCCAGATACTTGAATCCCTCCAAGGACACTAGGTGCTTAGATATGACTAAGGAAACGGCTGGTGAAGAGGAAATGCAATTGCCGTTTCCACATGGTATCGAGGTTGAACTCCAAGTCATTATGAGAGATGGAAACTGGTTCCGCGGGGAGGAGATCCTGGAGGTATTCGATAGGCTGGTGTCCAGTGCGAAGAACCTGCTTGACAAGAAGATTAGAGCGGCAAGTGTGCCATCAGTTAGAAGCAAGTATAGGCACTCATCACAAACTGAGGAAGGTGAGCGTGGTTCCAGAATCGTAGTGAATTACGAGGACCCAGCAGGGGAAACAAAGGAATACACCGTTATCGGTCACGACCCGAATGTCACGAGCCTGACGTGGATACTCGAAGTGGCAACACCTCCATGTACAACACTAGAAGAACTTGCCTGGTGGGTTCAGACGCTCATCGCAATCTCATATGATGCTCTGCCCAAGGACATGCGTGTGCTGCTCATTTCAACTGGCTTGAATCCCACTCAGGAATACATGAGGAATCTCTCATTTGGAGAACATCATCATATCCTCAGTCCCGAGATCGAAGAGAGTTCACGACTTGCGGTCTACAATATGATCCGAAACTTCACTCCTCATCTGATTGCGTTATCCGTGAATTCCCCATTTGAAAACAAGAAGTCCACAGACGAGGTCTATGTCGACTCAGAAGGAAGAACACGCGCTCCAAGATGCAAGAGATCAATCAGGCTTCTCAAGAACACCACACAGATGGGACCCATAAATGAGTTCGAGCTTATACCGTACATGAAAGAACCTGACAAGGAATTTTTTGCAAAGCATGTTAATCGTAGCTTCGCAAGAATGGTAGATATGTACCCATTCACGGATTATGGTACAGTAGAAGTAAGAGTCTTTGACACACAATTGTCAGTCCCTCGAAGGGTCGGTATCGCCTTGATCTTGCAGGCTCTCGCCTTGAAGGCCATACGAATGTCCGCGAAAGGAATGCCCATTCCAGATATGGGAGCCAAGTCGATTGCGGCCAATAGAGCTTCTGCTATTGCAGCTGGCTTGTGGGGACCGTTCCATCAGGGAGAGGATAGGAAGAATCCGGAGTTCATGGAGGTCTACAACCATCCAGTTAACGATGATGGAACATTGGACAGTACTAGGCGGAATCGATTCATGGGAGATGCTGTAGCATCGATGCTCTACCTCGTCAGAGATGAGCTCGAAGATATGAGAGTGATTGATAACCCGTTCATGCAGCCCTTGATGGTTTCGGTGTTTGGAAGCGAATTCGTGGAGCCGAGAACCACATGTGCGGATTACCAGCTTGATGTCTATGCGAAATCAGAACAAAATATGGTCACATTACTTGGACGCCTAGGAAGTATCACTAGGGAATGCTGTACGAACTGGCTTTACGATCCGCTGGAAGGGGTTCCACGACTTCCAACCTGGCTTTGTTGGTGGAAGGGTCTCGAGCCGGAAATCATAACTGATAGGGATAGAATCTTCGCGGGTCAAGAAACAGGATTCGACCTATCTATCCGAAATCGAACCGACCGAAACCTTCACAATCTCACTGTATCCTACAGGATAGAAGATTCTGAAAGAAATGTCATAGAACAGAACATCCTGCCAATCCTAAGAATTGAATCAGGCGAGATTCATGTCGCTCGGATCACATTCCCGACTAGGCGCCAGGTCCATGCCTACAACATCATTGCATCAATCGGTGTCGCTGGCAAGGAGATCAACCTGAGAAGCACTATCAATACATACTGGATGACAGCAAGTGTCAAGCCTGCTACAACCACACAGTTTGCCGATAGCAAAACTCCAATCCTGTTTTCTGGTGAGATAGACACTAACTACCCCACAAGGACTACAATCACTTGTGAGATTGCAGTGATTAGCCCAAAGAAAGAAACTGTCATTGCCAATGTGTACTACCCTGTTGTCGTTGAGGGAGGAGACCTCCTCTTCTTCGAGTCGTCTGACCTGCCACCTCTAGTGGTATCTGCAGAAGCCTCCAAAGGGGTCGAGAGATGCGTTCTACGAATCAGATTGATTGATCATGATAAGAGTATAATCGCACTTAGCACGTCGAAGCCATTCTACATTGGTTTTGTGAAACGAGGCCCAGAAATATCCATTCAAGCGAATCTGAAAGGAACACACAGTCCTGGGGGGATGCTACGAGGCGAGGTGGTGCTCAAAGCCGGACAACACGAAGTACCTAAGGGTTCAAGATTGATTGTTCAGTACAAGACAGATACAGGGGAAACGCACCTAGTAGCGGAGGTCGATGCTTTGAGAGCAATGTCGAGCCCGCTCGAATTCGATTGGCAAATTCCACCAGCTGATCGGGGAATGCTGACGCGAAGAACTGCGTCCATCCGAGCATCACTGGTTTCCAATGGAATGGAGATTGCATCGAATGAATCTGACGGCTTCATAGTGGCCCATATCGAGGTCAGAACCAACATTGATTCACTTAAGGCGCCAGATAGATCCCACATAGGCGGCATGGTGGCAGGTTGGCTCAGAATAAGACGTAACACGGAACAGGGAGAGCCTGCCAACTTGACTATGTCTTTGCGATTCACGGATGATGAACACATTGTCTTGAATCAAGCTGTCAAGCAAAGTAGGAACCTGTCTCTTGCGTATGGGCCATTCACCATACCTGAACCGAGAACGAAGAATGTGCCGTCAAGCGTCACTCTTGTTGCCAAGCTAGACTACGCAAACGCTCAGATGGACTACAAGACAGCAGAAATATCGCTTATCGCCATGGATGAAACCAGACCTGCTAGTTTGAACTTCAGTGGAGTCCCAACATATGTTTCTCCTGATGACCAAGTTCATGCTGCGATTCACGTCACGAATTCATCTGCTAAAGCTTTGAAAGGAATGCTATCGGTGGGCCTTGAGTCGGTAGTTGGAACGGAAGAAGTATTCATTCGGGAGATTGTCCTAACTGCTGAGGAAACTCGCGTCTTCGCGATTCCTGTGAGAATACCTTTGAGTGCGGAAATGAGCACAGCGCATCTGAAAGCAGCCTTGCGTCTGGAAACCATGCTTCTGGAAAAAAGGCATAGATTCAAGGTGAAAGCGATTGAAGAACCACTCTTCCATGTGCGTTTCTCCATCAAGGATGACAAGGGCCAGGAGATACCGGGACTTGTTCCGCGTGAGTCAAATATCGTGATTGGGGTTCGTGTTCAGGCCGTTAAGCGAAGTTTAGAAAACTTGACGGTTTCTCTGCGCGTGATGTCCAAAAGAGAAGTTGTGAAGGAATTCCGAATGCCGATCCCCGAATCTGAAACTGAATTCAAGTCTGAGGTTCGTTGGACCACCCCCAAGTTGGAAACCATAACGGGGTACTACTTGGATGCAACAATCATTCACGGAGAGATATCATTACCTACGCGCGCGGCCAAATGCGAAAAGAAGACCTTCGCAGTATACTAGTTCATACCCCTTAAGGCGGAAGTCGTTTTGCGCAAATCCAACCCCCCATCGCAATGGAATTAGCAAATCTAGCGATTCAAACTTCGACGATTTGTAATATTCGCTGCAAAGGTATAATAGGAGCAGGGCGAGCGCCCTGAGTTAATCAGACAACTTGACCATCAACTAATATATGCTCATAGAATAACCCTCAATGAACAATGATGCCATTACCAAGCAACATGGTAAAGAATACGATGACGTGAACCGGATGCAGTTAGAGTTACTCACACACCCAGTTGTTTCAGGCCTAATCGTGATGGGCTTCTTGGGAGTTCTAACATACAAGGTTCGTTTTGTTGATATATCAGGTCTAATCGCTGCGTTCGTCGTAGGGTTCACGGTTTGGGCTGCAGGTGGACCCCCTGCCTTTGTGGTCCTTCTCTTTTTCTTCATCAGTGCTGGAGTTGCCACGAAGTTCAAGTACAAAGCAAAGGCGAAGAAGGGCTTTGCTCAGGAAGGTAGGGGTAGAAGAAGCTGGAAGAATGTCTTTGGAAGCGGCGTTATCCCAATGATCTTCGCTATCGGCATTCAACTTGCGGCGCAATCAGTAATACCGGTTGACCCATTCTGGATGTTTGGAGGTTTTGTGGGAGCGGTGGCCACAACTTCCGCTGACACTCTGGCTAGTGAAATCGGAGTTTTCAGCAAATCGAAGCCAAGACTAATCACTAACCTGAGGAGAAAGGTGCCAGCAGGGACCATAGGTGCAGTTTCACTCCTGGGAGAGCTGGTTGCTGTCGCGGCGGGTGTGATAATAGGTCTGGTTGCCTTATTCTTTGCTGTGCTGAATCCAGCTAGTGTGTATGTATCTTCTGTCGAGCAATTGCTGTTCATCTTACCTCTCTCAGTGCTTACAGCATTCATCGGATGCAACCTTGATAGTCTCTTAGGTGCCATTGCACAGAACAGGTTCGTGTGCGAGATATGCGGCGCCGTCACTGACAAGGAGTTCCACTGTGACTACGAAACCAAGTATGTAGGTGGCTACAAGCAGTTCACCAACATGCACGTAAACCTTGGCTCTTCTGGATTGGGAGCAACACTGGGAATCGTTCTTGGAGCCGGACTTTTTATCTGGATACTCGGTGCTCTTTTCTTCTGGGTTGTGGCGTCGTCCAACAACT
>JAUWOA010000184.1 GCA_030612365.1 Candidatus Thorarchaeota archaeon | reverse complement strand
GGCTCCAGCACGGACAATGGGGTGAATTCTTATGGAGATTAGCAAGGAATTAACAGACGCAATAAACGAACAAATCAATTTCGAGATGTATAGTGGCTATGTCTATTTATCAATGGCAACTTGGTTTGAGGAGCAAAATCTTGATGGCATGGCACACTGGATGAAAATCCAAGCTAAGGAAGAGTATGAGCATGCTATGAGATTCTGGAAGCACATCACGGACCGTGGCGGCAAAGTCACGCTTAAAGCAATCAAGGCACCTAAAACGGAATGGGAGTCAGCGTATGAGGCATGGGATGATGCCTACAACCATGAATTGACCGTTTCAAAGCTGATATTTGATATTGGCGAGATTGCCGACAAAGAGGGCGACAGAGCAGCAGGTTCAATGCTCCAATGGTTCTATGATGAACAGATTGAGGAAGAAGAGCAGACCATGAAGGTCCGAGATCTGCTCAAAATTATTGGTGACTCCACCAATGCCCTATTCATGCTTGACGGCAGACTTCGGCGAAGAGGCACCTAATCGTTCCTCTCAACCATCTATTTCGTGGCCTTGGAATGCATTATCCGGGCCGCGATTCCTATTCATTCAATACTGTGCTCGCACAGTTTTCTTACATTCAACAAACAACAGAGTACTTATGTCACATACTCTGTAGCAGGGGCCGGTGCTGACCATATATGCTACCTGACGACCTCACTAAAGCTGTCAATAATACAGTTTCCGGGATGCGAGCCCGGGACTATGTCAATGCCCTCTCAGAGTTTCACCGAATACAGGCAAGTCCGGGAATACATGACGCCATTGTCTACCTCAAGCAGGAGATCAAGAAGGTTTCAAATGCAAAAGTAAAGATCTTCTCATATTCTGCAGATGGCGCATCCCCTATCGAAACATGGGATACCCCTTACGGATGGTTCCCGAAATCCGGAACCTTGGAACTTCTAGAGCCCGAGCAACGCACTCTCGCCGATTTCGATGCTGAGCCGATCTCGCTCGTTGCTCATTCACGATCTACCAACATGGAAGCGGAAGTGGTATTTGTCGGCAAGGGTCTGAGTCCTGAGGATTACAAGGGAAAGGATGTCAAGGGCAAGATTGTCTTGACCGAAGGCTTGGCTCGCGTGGTTCATCGTGTGGCGTGCATTGACCAGAAGGCGGCGGGTATTCTCACTTTTGTTGCACCATCCGGCATTGATGAGTTAGCGTCTCTTAGAAGATACGATGCAGTCTGGCCCAGTCCTGATGAGGGGGAGAATGTAAAATTCGGGTTCTCCTTAACCCAAGCAGACGGCATACAGATCAAGCAATGGCTCGCAGAAGGCAAGAAAGTCAGGGTAAAGGCGAAGGTTCGTGCAGAGCTGAAAGATGGTATGTTGGAGGTCATATCAGCACTCATTGAAGGAAAGGATACTTCCAGAGAGTTCTGGCTTTTCGCACATGTGTGTCATCCTCATCCAGGTGCCAATGATAATGCATCAGGAAGTGCGGCTCTCCTTGAAGCATTGCGGTCTTTGACTTCGCTTATTCGCAAGGGCGTGATTGAAAAACCAGACATCTCAATCCGGTTCCTGTGGGGACCTGAGTGGTCAGGGACCATCAAGTTCATCCACCATGAAAAGAAACTCCTTGAGCGGTGTCAAGCCATGCTCAACATGGACATGGTTGGCGCAGATCCGAGCAAATCCGGCTCAATTTTCCACATGTACAGGACTCCATTCTCGCTCCCGAGCACATTCAACAATGTAGTTCGGCACTGGTTATGTGAGGAGAGCAGCAGGGAGAGAAGGAGAGCAGCAGGCGGCACATTGACTCCCCTGCCATGGAGCTATAGTAAATTCGCTGCAGGGAGTGACCACTATATGTTCGTAGATGCGACAGTTGGCATTCCATCGGTAATGCTGAACCAGAGCCCTGACAAGTTCTATCATACATCCACAGACACATCTGACAAAATCGACCCAGCGCAGATGGCCTATGCAACACGGGTTGCAGTCCTCACGGCATTGACCTATCTGTATTCTGGGCATACGGTTGAAGAGGCAATCCTTGCTGAAGTTCGGAATGAAGCCATCGATATCATGCAAGCAGTTGGCACACAAGGTATTACGGAGCTAGCAACGTGCAAGGGAGACCCCGACAAGGTCTACCCGAGAGTTCTCAGGTGGCTAGGTATGGCGCTGGACCTAGGAAAGGCAACGCTAAACAAGGCGGCCACTGAATGGGCCCTCATCTCAGAACAAGACCGATTGAGAGAAGCTTTGAAGACAAGCCTTGACATGGCATATACCTCAGAGATGATGATCGCCAGGAAAGCCTACGAAGGAGCTTGCGCTGAAGTCGGTCTTGAAGCAAAAGAAGAGCACGAGATTGAGCTTGATACAGTGGGACTCGATGTTGAAGTCAAACGCAATTTCAAGTATCCGTTGAGTCCATCCATGATGGCAGAGAAGCTGAAAGACAAGATGGACAAGTACATGAAACTGAAAGAGAAGGATCATCATCTGTACGTGCGCATTGACGAGATGCTAAACCTTAGCATAGACTGGGCAAACCTCAACGAAATCTGGGACAAACTCTGTTTCCAGTTCGGTCATTCCGATTCTCAGATTCTCGTCAGCATCGTTGATGACTTGAAGGAGATGGGTGTGCTAGAAGTGAGGGAAGTGTAGGACCTGAAGGGGAGT
>JAUWOA010000160.1 GCA_030612365.1 Candidatus Thorarchaeota archaeon | reverse complement strand
TGCACTCATTCCTAGTTGTAGATTCTACTTGCCACGTTTCTTCAATAGTATAATGACGAGAATCAATACTATCACTGCGGCCCCGGCTATAATCAACAACATGATGTAGTCATCGGGCAGTAGCGAAGTAGGCTCTTCAATCTCGATGATGCCACTTGTTGAACTCCACGTATTGATGGAGCTGTTCATGTAGATCGCATACGTGAAGTTACCGTGATCATCAGGCGTCCAAGTGTACGACCATGTGTCTGCGGTTGCGCTCATCGAGTGGTTGGTTCCATCAAACTCGAATAAGACACTCTCGACTCCGAGAAGGTAAGTTACATCAATTGACACTGTCAAAGATGATCCCTCGACACCTGGGTCTGGAGTGAATGATAGATTCTCCCACTCTGGTACACTACTGAGAACCGCGTACGTGAATGACTGGGTAGCCCAATGACTCCAGATACCTGTGGAATCCATTGTTCGGACTCTCCAGAAGTATTGCGTAGCATTCACGAGTGCTGTTCCTGCGTATTCTGCTTCTGAGTTCTCATTAATGAAATCAATGTACATGTTGTAGGTTGCCGCATCATTCCCAGCAATGTTGACGCCGTGGGTCATATTCCACGCTCTATAGCCACCAACATCCATAGTCCGATAGACACTGAGAGCACCGCTGATCTTTGCATCCCAAGTCAACTCAATGAGAAGGTCATGTGCCCCACTGTAGTAGAACCCGTTTGATAACTCAAGGACAGCAACGCCACCCAGATTCCTAATAGTGTACGTATCCGTTTCAACAACAACGGTTGGTTCAACCCCACCATAATTGCCCTCAAAGTCGGTGTGGTTCAAGGGTCCAAGCACGGGAGACTCCACCAGGCGAATCGTGAAATTCTCGTAAACAACATCCCCTTCGAAATCACTAACGGGAAAGAGGATTCGGTCAACAAGCCCTGTATTGTGTATTAGTGATTTGTTGTACTTTAGCTGGAAGATTCCAGGAGCTATTCCATCGTTTATGCCGAATGGATAGGCGTTGCTCGTTGTGAGCCCGGCATCATAGATGATGTCGCTCGAGAACGCTATTTTTAGGCTATGAGTTCGATCATAGACATGGTCGGCAACTGTGCTTGTGGACGCATCCGTACCATATGTATATGCAACAGAGCCCCCCAACCCGGTTGTTTGGTAGGTCCAGCTAGTATCACCACTGCTGTTTGTGAACCTAAGTTCGATGATGAAGTTCTGAAGCGCATTGAGGAAGAATACATCCTCAACATCAATCTCCAACCAGCCATCAATGATGGGTGCATTGTAGACATCACGGTAAAGGACCTGTGTCTGATGGGAACTGCCCAGGTTTGCCGCGAAGTCTGTCGTGAGATCTCCAGCAACGACTGTGTTAGTTAGCAGAACCTGGAAATTCTCGAATGTTATTGTACCGAGCTCTTCTTCTAGTTCGAAATAGAGTTTGTCAACAACACCGGAATCGGATAGTTGCGAGTCATCGTACTTGAACTGGAATCGAAACTGAATGTCTGGAGCGCCGAACGGGCGATTGTTTAAGGTGCTGCCATCATGGACTGTCGCAACAGTATCAATCCCACTGTCTTCCCACATCAGTGTGTCATTGAAGTGCTCGTTGTCCCAGACTTCGACCTGGTAGTTCTTTTGATAATCTTCTGCGGAGTCAGTCATCTCCCAGCTGAGAGTTGGAATATCACTCTGGATATAGTCAATGCCTGGACTTGATGAGTAACCATCGACCGCAAGATTCGTGGTCTCGGGCGTCATGTATTCCAATGCCAGATATGTTGCATTGAAGTGGTCAAATTCATCCTCGATGAAGTACTTCCACGTTTCAACAGGCGTGTCCTCATCAATCTGCTTTAGAACCTCTGTGAGCATTTTGTCACCAGCAAGGGCTTCTTCAACATCGCTTGTAACTTCCCACTCATACCATGTTCCATTTACGAACATTTCGGGACCCGCAGGTCCATCGATGACGTCTGATGGTACTGCTGCGAACTCGGGCTGGTTGTTCCAAGTAATGCCCGTTTCAGACCAACTATCATCTGCTGAATAGTAAAGACCAATCGCTGCATCCTGTGTGATGTTCCATTCTTCATTAAGATAAGCATGGAACGATGCGCCGGTAATGACAACACCGTCAGGAATGCTCGATAGGTCGAATTTAACCCATGACCTTGCAATACCATCGGGTGATCCATTTCCGACAAAGAGTCCACCACGGTGTATGTTGCCATCATAATTGCTGTCCGGATGGCCCGATACAACGGCTTCATCTTCGAACACCGGGATCTTCATTTCGACAGGGCCACCCTGTGACAATGTCATGGTTGGCTCTGTTACTATGGTCTCTGCATTCTCAACTGTGATTACTGAGTTATAGGAAAGCGGAACAACTAGCATCACGGTAAAGAGAAATAGCAGAGAAACTGATAAGTATCTTTTATTCAATCTTTATTCCCTCCCTGCCTCAGAACCCCAAGGAAATCGAACAGCCCTCACAAACGAAATCAAACAAAGCGAGATGAACATCTGCGGGACAAGGCGTGACAGGGTTGACTGTGGCTGGACTAATTCTCAAAGCGTCGAAACCTGTGCTTATTATGTTATTTATGACGCTGACAAGGGGAAGGGTGGAACATAGAAACGGTGTACGCTATGCAGTGTTCTTCTGGTCCCCGGGTTGGCAAACCTTTTTGTTATGCGGACAGAGATCGTAAAGGTTCTAACTATCTCTGTGAGTGCGGTTTCAACTATTCCGGGCTTTGATTCCAAGCTTTCTCATTGCAGCGATGCTCGAAGTCCTGCTGGAATCTCAAGACGAACTAGAAAGCTCCTCAAGAGCCTTCTTCAGCATCTCTAGTCCAACAACAAGCTCCTCCCTGTCGCCGCCATAGCCTAGACGGAAATACTCGTCCATTTCCAGACCGTATCCGGGTACAACGAAGGTTCGATACTTCCTGACAAGGAGCTCACAGAGCTCGCGTGTTGATCCGCCATTTCTTAGTCTTGGTGCGCAGACAACACCTCCTTCCGGCTCAATCCACTCGAGCCAGGATTGCTGGTCCATCCACTCCTTGACTACCTCATAGTTGGACATCATCTTGCTGCGCATGTCGTTCAAGACCTGCTTTCTTCTCTTCAGAACCTCAAGTGCGATAACCTCACCAAAAGCGGAGTTGCATATCGTCATCTGTTCTCGGACTGCACGAATACCCTCAATTACTGACTTATCAGCAACCGCCCATCCGATTCGGATGCCTGGGAGACCATATACCTTAGACATGCTAGTCAGGCTGATTGCATTCTTGCTCAGCGTTGCAGCCAGAGGAGGTGGCCTATCAAAGGTGAGATCCCTGTAGGTCTCGTCTACCATGAGATGGATATCATGTTCCTCCGCCATCCCAATTGCCTCTCTCAGGGTCTTCTCAGCGATTTGGGATCCCGTGGGATTATTCGGATGTGTCAGCGTGATGAGTTTTGTATTCGGTTTAATAATTCCTCGAAGCTCATCCAAGTTGGGTTTGAATCGATCGACCCACTTGAGTCGCAGCAGTGAGAGAGATATCTCCAGTGACCTTGGAACCTCATAGAGCGACGGGTAGGTTGGATGCTCCACAATCATGTGATCTGATCTATTGACTAGATGTGCGATTATGGCGAAGTTGGCTTCGCTGGCGCCCGTTGTCACGGCTACATTCTCCATGGAACACCCATCATACATCTCTGCAATCTTCTCTCTAAGCTCCGGGCGTCCCAAGTGGTAACCGTATCTCAGTTCGACTTCATCTAGGTCGATACCAAGGTCTTTCACTCTGAAGAACTTCATTCCACTCTCGCCGATGTCATAGTCGACCTCATACTG
>JAUWOA010000172.1 GCA_030612365.1 Candidatus Thorarchaeota archaeon | reverse complement strand
ACTCCGCTCCGGCCAAATGCAGTCAATCCGATTGTTGGCGGGAATTCAGGCGATAACACTGGGAAGAAGATACCATGGATTAACTGGGAGATTGTATCTGGTGATTCATTGGAGATTACCACATTCCCAAAGGGTGGTGGCAGCGAGAATGTCAGCATACTTGGCATGCTAAAACCTGGTGTCGGCCTAACTGGTGTCAAGAAGCTTGTGGTCGACAACGCAATCTCATACATGGGCAAGGCATGTGCACCCAACATAATCGGAGTAGGAATTGGCGGTGGTTCTGATATCGCCCTCAAGATTGCGAAACAGCAGTTGCTCCGGCCGCTCAATGATAGGCATCCAGAGCCTGAGGTCGCAAAGATAGAGGACGAGATCATGGATGCCATCAACGCTACCGGAATCGGACCCATGGGTCTTGGCGGCAAGACAACTGTCCTCGGTGTCAAGGTAGACTATGCAATGCGGCATCCAGCTAGTCTTCCCGTTGGGGTGGCCATACAATGTTGGGCCGCACGAAAGAGCACTGCAATCATATCAAAGAATCTTGATGTGACATACTTGACACATCCAGTGGAGGGTAAGAAATGACTGAATATCATCTAACGACACCAATCTCTGAAGAAGACGCCCGAAAGATGAAGGTTGGAGATATTGTCTACGTCACCGGAGAACACGTCTATACTGCTAGGGATGAGGCACATGAGCGAGCTCTGGAGATGCACGAGAAGGGCGAGAAACCGCCCGTGGATTTTGAGGGCAGTGTTGTGTACCATGTTGGTCCAGTGGCATGGCAAAAGAATGGCAAGTGGGTAATAGTTTCAGCAGGCCCCACCACAAGCATCAGAATGGAGCTCTTTGAAGATGAGTTCTTGCGGAAGTACAAGGCCAGAATCATAATCGGTAAGGGCGGAATGGGCGCCAAGACACTCGATGCATTGAAGGAGGTCGGCGCTGTCTATTGCAGCTTCACAGGAGGTTGCGGTGCGCTCGCTGCCAAGGGTCTCAAGGAGGTTCGCGCGTACCTCTGGGATGACTTGGGAATGCCTGAAGCATTGTGGGTTATTACCGCAGAGGAATTTGGTCCCCTACTTGTGACGATGGACTCACATGGCAAGAGCATACATGACGAAATGGATAGATTGGTCGCGGCTCGAAAGGCTGATGTCTACGCAAGAATCGGCATTAAAGAGTAAATCTTCAAGGAATGGCTACCGCGAGAAATCAGATAGCAGAGTTCTGATCGCTCAGGCTATTAGCCGCTCTATGGTTCCACGAAATTCTGTTGAAGTCACCTAAAGATAACAAGCTAGCCACTATGCGCCCACAAGAGGTTGAATGACTGCTGTAAGTCTTGCGGCAGTCATAGGTTTCTCAAGCCAGGCCGCGAGTCCAAATTCACCCGGATCGATTTCCGGTTCCTCTTGCAGGTATCCTGACATTATGATAATCTTCATGTTCGGATTGTCCGTAAGCAGTTTCTCTGTCAGTTCTAGGCCATTCATTCGCGGCATAGCCAAATCTGATAGAACCAGAGATACTTTGTCCGGATTCTCCTTGTACTTCTCAAGTGCCTCCAGTCCGTCTCGAGCTGTTATTGTCGAGTAGCCCACCGCCTTTAACATCCCTGCCACAACCTTCAACACGAGAGGGTCATCTTCAACAATTAGAATATTCACATCAGATCGGTTTTTCGGCTTTGGAACATCGACATCCGGAGTCACTTCAACAGCTCTTATTTCCGATTCAGCATCTTCAACTCGGCTTGCCTGCTTAACCTTCTTGATTAGGTCTGAAGCACTCTGTGCCATTTCGAGAATGGCATTGGAATCCGTTCTTGCATCCGCAGGTAGGTCGGGGTTGCAATTTAGCAGTTCTGACAATCCAATAATCCCTTGCAAAAGATTATTGAACGAGTGCAGATCGCCATGAGTAAGTTCTCCAACAACTACTGAATCAATGTGCTCAGGCCCTCGCTTGTCAATTTTCATTCATACTCACCGTCAAGCTCTGTCAACAAGAGGGGCTTTAGCACGGACGTGATTGACTTGCCCTCTTGTGGCTAGGTTGCGGTTCATGTCGTCTTCTCTTTTGGTTGTTTTCTTGACATATCAAGGGCATTCCTGCAAGAATACGCTCTTGGACTAGTACCGAATAAACCCCCCTTCTTGGAGTCAACGATACATTGATAGTTCCAAGAGGTTCTTAATGAATCCTAAATCACATTGCAGAAGGACTTCTGAAAAACCTAGTATGGCTGATGCTTTATCATGACTAAAGGCTCGAGTTCGCAGATTGAAAGGTTTGCTCATCAAATCGTGTGTCTCCGCAACATCTCTAAGATATTCTCGGAATCAGAGAAAGAGGTGGATGAAGTTCTGGATACTTTGGTTCACCTGCTTCCAGAGGGGTGGCAATACCCAGCTGACACCTGTGTCAGGATTATCCTGGGTGACCGCACGATTCAATCATTCAACTTTAAGGAAGCCAACTGGAAGCAAAGTGCGGAAATCCGGACACATGACACGAAGATTGGCTCTCTAGAGATATATTACTTGGAGGAGAAACCGGAAGCTCAAGAAGGACCCTTTCTATCCGATGAGAGAATCCTCATAGACACAGTGGCAGCGGAGCTAGGCGGCTATCTGGAACGCAAGGATCTAGAGAGAATCATGCGTCAGCAATACAGAGAGCTCGAGCTCTATGCATCACTTCTAAGGCATGATCTAAAGAATGATGTTGGAGTAATCATTGGCAATGTTGAGATTGCAAAAATGACAATCGCAGATAGAGATGAATTGACGAACGAGCTAATCTCGTCTACTGAGGCTGTCTGTGAGCGAATGATGAATCTCCTGAACGCTGTTGGTAGAGCTTCGAAGGTTGCTGAGAGTGATCTAGTTCTTATGGTGGAAAAGATTGCATCTCTAGCTGAAGAGGCCAGTTTTGGTATAAAGGTGGCAGTTACAGTTGATGAACAGGCTAGAGGAGTCCAAATCACGGGGAGCAAGCTTCTTCCGCTTGTGTTTGATAACTTATTGAGAAACGCCGCAACACATGCCGGGACCTCTCCAAAAGTCCAAATCAACATAACACGAGAAGGGGATTTTGTAAGCATAATCGTGACCGATGATGGTCCCGGGGTCGCCGAGGAGATCCGTAATAGACTCTTTCACAAGGGGGTTTCTACTCGGGGCGGGGGCCTTGGCCTTTACCTGTCCAAGGCTATTGTGGATGCACTCGGTGGTTCTATCGAGCTTGTTGATAGTGAAGAAGGTGCGGGAGCCACCTTTCGCATTCTCCTACCTACGGTTCTCTGATTGACATCAAGGAGTAATTGGACTCAACCCCAACAGTAAGTCTTAAACGAAGGCCTGTTCCCGCCCTCTGGAAGGAACGGAGAGAAATCTCCATCGGAGGACTTCAGTTGGACGAACTGCCCTATAAGACGATTCTTTGTGATGTACTCATTGTCGGTGCTGGCGGAGCAGGATGCCGGGCTGCAATCGAGG
>JAUWOA010000055.1 GCA_030612365.1 Candidatus Thorarchaeota archaeon | reverse complement strand
GATGGACTCATTGTATGCACAGACGCACATACTGTACAGCCATTCTTCTTCCCGGGTGGCAATCTAGGGACACTCACCGCTTGCGGCACCATCAATGATCTGTCAGTAATGGGGGCGAAGCCTCTTGCCATGACTAACACTGTGATAGTCGAAGAGGGCTTTGAGATTGACATGCTGCAGACGATTCTGCAATCAATAAACAGCATCATTGAGCCTTTAGACGTAGCGATGATTGCTGGTGATACGAAGGTTATGCCTCACGGGACACTCGATGGCATTGTGATGTCTACCACAGGCATTGGTGTCGTCTACCTTAGCGACCCGATATCGGACAGTGGAGCGAGACCTGGCGATGATATAATCTCCACTGGGCCTGTTGGAAACCATGGAACTGTAATTCTGGCCCATAGAGAGGGTCTCAAGTTCGATACAGACCTTGTGAGTGATGTAGCTCCTCTATGGATGCCCATACGTGACTGCCTTGATGTAGGTGGAGTTCATGCAATGAAGGACCCCACACGGGGAGGAACAGCTGTTGCGCTGAATGAAATCGCTTCGAAGTCAGGAGTAGGAATCTCGATTGAGGAGGACCAGATTCCAATAAGACAAGCAGTCAGGTCGCTGTGTGACATTTTGGGGCTTGATCCCCTCCACATGAGCTGTGAGGGAGTAGCAATCATGGCAGTGGACTCCACAAAGACGGACGGTATCCTCAAGGCGCTTAGAAAACACAATGCCACAAAAGATGCCCGAGTCATCGGACACGTAAGGGACGGAAAGCCAAGAGTCATCATGACAACCAGCATTGGCGGGACAAAAGTTGTGCAGGTCCCCTATGGAGAGCCGGTACCGCGCGTGTGCTAAGCCTTTCCTTGGTTGGGCTGACTCTCTGCCGCTTGCTGCGCATCCAGTATTCTTCGCATCTGGTGTTTCAGTTGTGCCTTGAGTCTGATTTTATCAGTGTCTAGTCCGAAGTAGTCAGAGAAGAGGGGAGTTGTGCTGAGTAACTTGCTCCTTCCCTGAGGAGCTGCGTCAACGAACTTTTTCTCCACCAGTTCATGTACATGATCATAGCAGTGTGTTCCTCTCTGCGCTATGAGCTCGGATTGAAGAATTGGTTGTCTCAGAGCAATGAAGACCAGCGTCTGTAATGTGCTGAATGCGAGTAATCCGCCCGGGATGAGTTTTCCCACTCGGGGCGTCAGTTCTGGCCTCAACTGCAGCACATATCTCCCTCTTGGAAGAAGGATCACCTCAAGAGCACCTTTGCGCTTATCGTATTCATACATGAGGTTCTCCAACAGCTTTGTGGCTGTGGATTCAGCCTTTCCAATGATTCCTGTAAGCTCCTCCAAGGTCAGTGGGCGACCAGCAACGTACAGCGCTGCTTCAAGTGTTGCGAGGTCTTCATCCAATCAAATCACCTACTTCCTGACCTCAGCATGGAGCTCCACCTCAGTGCCATCCGCTTCTGCCTTCTCTGGCAATGGCAATAGTTTGACAAGAACCACCGCATCATCATCCATCCAGATATCCACGTACATCCGAGAATAGAGATGAAGTAGAGCGAAGAAAATTCGCACAATCTCCCTTCGTGTGTGATTTACGAGTACGTCTGTGAATTTGACGGTCTCACCAATCTCCATTATCATGCAGAGGTCTCCATACACCTCTGCCAAGCTCTCCTCAACGTAGGCGCGTGACGCTTCCAGCTCGAATTGAAGCGGACTTGTGTCCGCCCGATATCTTCGCCTAGCAGGTCGGGCACGTTGTCTCACGCCCTTGCTGAGCACACGGTCCATAGCGATAAGCAGCTCTTGTAGAGTAACTCGTCGGTTTGTTAGTCTAAATGGTGGGCGAATCAGGGGGATGGCAAGTTGCTCATCCTCCTCGTCGACCTCTGGAGGCAAAATCCCATATTCAACGAGTTCTCTGGTTTTCTTCATGAATATGACTGATGCAGAGTAGAGTGCATTGCCAGATATGCGAAAATCAATATCCCCAATGCGTTTCATTTCGTTGAGGAAACCACCAACAAGTTTTCCCACGTTGACCTGCCAGGGGTCCACTTTGTCAAGCTGTAGTACGTCGGTCAGTAGAATGTACGGTGGTGAAGCCCAGAATGGGGACTCTTCATTGGCACTCATGCCATTGCCTCCACTTCCTCAAGGTCAACCGACACAACCCTTGAGATACCATCTTGATTTGTCACGCCAATCAAGAGATCCGCCTTTCTGACAGTCGTATCTCTGAGCGACACAACGATGAATTGTGATGACTTCGACATCTCCGCTATCATAGAAGCAACGTTGTGTGCATTCACGTTGTCAAGAGCGGCATCAATCTCATCAAAAACGTAGAAGCTTGAAGGACTGTACATCTGAATAGCAAAGATTAGTGCCAAACCAGTGAGCGTCTTTTCACCCCCGCTCATAGCATCTAGTGTAACGAGGTCTTTTCCTCTTGGCTTGGTCTTTACAGTGATTCCACCCATTAATGGGTGTTCGGGGTTTTCAAGCATCAAATGCCCCTCGCCCCCTGGAGACAGCCTTGCAAACACTGTGGAGAAGTTGTCAGCTATGTCATTGTATACTTGGAGGAACTTGCGAGTCTTTTCAGCTTCGATCTCCTCCATGAATGAGAGTATCTCCTTGTGTTCCTCCTCTAGACGAGTCTTCTTGTCGACTATCTCGTCGTACTTCTCCCTCTCTGCATCGTAATCTGTCAAGGCCTTTAGATTGACGGGCCCCATTGCTTCGAGTTCTCTCTCAAGCTCTCTGATCTTCTCATCCATCTCTTCAATCTCTTTGCGAGTGAGCTCTCGCATCTTCTCCCGCTTCTTCGTTTCCTCCTCTGCATCGGCCAAGTTCTTGAGTTCAGCCTTGATAGCAACGAGGTCAATATCAAGGCGTGATTGCTCTGTTTGCAGCCGGTAGACAGCCTTCTCATTAGAGGTCTGTCCCTCCCTTGTTTCTTCATGTCGAAGACGGAAGTTTCTCAAGGTTTCCTTCAGCTCTAGCTGACGAACTCTCTTGTCTTTGACGGCTTCGTTAATTTTATCCCTCTCGGACTTGAGCTCCTTGAATTCGTTCTCTCTCTCCGCCAGCTCCAACTCGATGCGTTTCACGCTATCATTCAGTCCTGGTAGTGCATCTTTCAATAACTGAAGGGCCTTTTCCAGTTCAATAGCCTTAGGCCCGAGCCGTTCATCAATCGAAACACGTAGCTTCGTCGCTTCGGTATTGATTGCCTCACGCTTTCGCTTATTATGTTCAAGGACCTCCTTCAGGTCCTTAATCTCTTGATTGAGCTTCGCAGCATCAGATTTCACGAGGGCTTCATTGCACTCATCTCTCTGTGTTCGTACATGCTCACGCTGTGCTGTGAGTTCATTATCCCTCTCTCGAAGTTCCTTAATCTGAGCCTCGAGCTCGCCAATCGTGAGGTTGATTGCCTCTATTTTGTTTTTCAGTGACTCTACTCGTTCTTCTTTCCCCTCAAGGCTCTCTCTCTGGCCCTTGACCTCAATTCCCGCCCGATAGCTACTTCTGGAGAGGTCCTCGATATTCTTCTCCAGTCCTATCTTCATCTCGTACAGTTCATCCTGTTGCTCTCTGAGATCGTTGTGAATCGCCTCGAGCCCCTTGAGTCGTTCTGCAACTTCAGGGCTAGTGTCTACTATCTGGAGTGAAAGTCCTGTTGCTCTTCTCTGGTAGTGGCCTCCAGTAACTAGTCCAGATCTCTCTACTAAGTCACCCTCAAGCGAAACAGCCCTCCTCTGGCTGAAACCCATACGTTTGGCGGTTTCGAAATCTTCGGTGACCAGAGTGTCTGAAAAGACAAACTCGAATGCGGGCTTCATATCGGGCTCGAAAGCAACCAAGTCAAGTGCAAACCCAATAACCCCCTTTTCCTTCGAGGCCTTTCCTGGCGCTCGCGTCCGTATTTTTGTAAGCGGAATGAATGACGCACGACCTATCCGACCACTCTTCAAAACGTCTATGCATTGTGTAGCGACATCTTCATTCGCGACGACTATGTGGGCGAGTCTGTTTCCTGCGGCGACCTCCAGTGCCACAGAATAATCGGGATTAATCGTGCCGAGCTCAGCCACTGTACCATGAATACCATCTATAGTCCCTGAATCACGGAGCTCTAGGATTTTGGCAACAGCTCGCCTTCGCTTCAGGAATGTATCTTCTGCTTCCTTCAAAGCATCGTGACGGGCTTGTATTCTAACTAGCTCCTCCCGTGTTGCCGCCAGTATCTTGCCAGATTCAGCAACCTCCGCATCTAGAGCCACAAGGTGCTTTGTCACTTGTTCGAGTTCTGCTCTCTTCAGCTCCTCAGTTTTCTCTGCCTCTTGAAGCTCAGCTTCCTTTGCTGGTACGACTTGATTTAGCTCGTGAAGTTCCTTTTCCGTTCTTGTCAGACCATCCTCCGCGTCTCTGAGTTCCTCGTATGCAATTCCGAGCTCCTTGGAGTCACTCTTGATGGTCGATCGAATCTCAGAAACTCCTTCATCAAGCGATCGCATCTGATTGTTGAAATCTTGAAGTCGGAGTGTGTTCTCGTAGTAGGAATCCTGTTCACTCTCAAGACGTTTCTCTAGCTTTGAAATGGTTCCTGAAATTTGCTTGATTTCCTTGTCGAGTTCGGCTAGTTCGCTATCTCTTTCCTTCATCTGGCTCTCAGAGCCTTGCATCTCGTCCTGGACTGAGCTGAGTTCTTCCTCCAGGGATCTGCATTCTTCACCAGTCTTCTCAAACTCCTCTCTTTTTCTATCCATCTCGACTTTTGCATGGTTGACCGCTGCCGAAACGATACCGTACTGTTCTGAAACCCTGGATGAATCGCCACCAGTTATTTCGTCAATCAGAGTATCGATTTCTTCTATCTCGGCGTCAGTTTGCTCAAGACCCTGCTCTACTTCGATTAAATCTCTGGCGAGCTTTTCGGCCTCTTCTGCCCGTTCTGCAAGGGTCTCGTTTATTGTCTGAGTTCTGCTTTTGCCCTTAATCATATTCCATGCAAGGCTATCAACATGGATTTCCTGAATTCGCTTTCGGACTTCGCTATAACGCAGTGCGCCCGATCTTTCTTCTTGCAGCTTCTCAAGTTGACGACGACGTTCCTGAAGCTGCGTTTCCACTTTTCCAAGATTTGTCTCGCTCTCGGTAAGTTTCTTCAGAGCTTTCTCTTTCTGTTCATCGTAGGCTGAGATTCCTGCAATCTCCTCGATCAGCTTGCGACGGTCATTGGGATTGACCTTGACCATTTGCGCAATCTCACCTTGCAGGACCAGATTGTATCCATTCGGGTCCACTCCGACTCCACCCAAGACATCCAACACAGAGGCTCTTGTGACGGTCTTGTCGTTGATTTTACACACCGACTTGCCAGAGTCATCAAGCCGCCTTGCGACAACAACCTTGTCCGCGTCAACCTGGAGGCCCCTGTCTCGGTTATTGAAGTGAAGTTCCACTACTGCGGACTTGGCCTTTGCAGGCAAACCTGGCTTTGGAGGCGAGTAAAGAAGATCCGAGAATACGGTCGCTCGGAGTGTCTTTGCACTCAGCTGTCCAAGAACAAAGAGAAGGGCATCAACAACGTTGGATTTCCCAGATCCGTTAGGACCAACGATACATGTGAACCCTCGATTGAACTTGATGGTGACGTTGTCTCGACCGAATGACTTGAAGCCCTTGCATACGAGCTTTTCAATCCAGACCAAGACAGATTCCCATCCAACAAATTCTGTATAGCTTAACCAACTACTATGGCGTGCCCATCATTGACAATCCGAGTGCCTTCTTTTGCGTAAGTAATACCCAGATGATACCCAGATATGCTCTGTTGGGTGGCGTGTGTATTATGTCTACTCTACAAAAAGGTAACTCTGAGGAAGACATCACTCGTTCTCTTACTCGAGTATTGCTAGCAAAGCGCGCCTAAGCGCCATCCGGATGAGTCCCATCGACTCTCTGGCAGATTCACCTGCCAATCCAGCGAGGACAATCTTAACGTCGCCAAGGATAAGGACGAAGCCCTTCTCGGATGCAATGCTGACCTCCTTGAGGCCGCCCTTGTCCAGACCGTTGGCCAACTGAGACGAGTTGGAAGCTATCTGAACAACCAGTTTCGCAACATCTGCAAACTTGATATCTCCAGTTATGGCGTGACCAAACAGAACTTTCCCCTTTGCGTCACAGACTATCATTCCTTGGATGTCAGCGTTTGATGCCATCGTTTCCGAAACAATTCTCTCAAGTTTGGCTTTGTCCATGGTTGGCCATACTCCATCAAGGCAATCAGGTGTTTGCCGATTTGTGCTGTCTTGAATCGTTTATATCTTCTGCGTTGTCAGACTCTATCGGATTATTATTGCAGACAGTTCTCTCACTATGGTTATGTTAGGTTCTACACCGGTGGGGGCAGTTAATTTAATAGAACAAGTTCCGATGCGACTCCACGCCTTTTGGAGGCACCGAATACATGCCCATGTTGAAGACTAGCTCTGAATTCTTTCCCGCATCAAAGAAGATGATGAGCGATATTCCCTATGTATTGCGCGTTGGGTTTGGGGACCTTGCACGCGACGTGAAGAAGATTATCGGTAAGCCAATTGCATGCCACAAGTGTGGGGGTTTTCTCCTTAGTGTGGACCAAATAGAGGACGATCCCAAGGTTGGCAAGCACTTTGTATGCGCTTTCTGTGGCACGCTCAATGTGATTGAAGGCGAAGTGATTGTTGCTGGCTATGATACGGACTTCGTTGTGACCCCCCCACCTGAGAAAACGGAAACCACAACCGACATGCTACCAGCTGGTGGTCGATCTTTTTTGGCACTAATCGACGTTTCAGGCTCGATGGCAGGTGCCAATCTTGCGGCAGTCAAACGAAGCCTAAACACATCAATTGACAGTCTGGCAGCCAACTCTCCAGACACTTTGTTTGGATTGATTGAGTTCGAGAGTTCGGTATTGTCTCGAAACATGGAAACCGGAGAGGCAATTGAGCTACCAGGAAACTCCTTCCACAGTCTGGACATGGTTATGGAAAGCACCAAGAAACTGCTAGATCGCATAAAGATGGTACCTGTGGGCAAGAACTCTGCAAAGCTCAAGAAGCATGTCAAAGCACTTCGAGACCAAGGTGGAACCGCTCTGGGACCGGCTGTAGGAATGGCCTACGTCTTGGCGAAACATCGCAATGTTGACAGAGTTGTTCTCTTGACCGATGGTCTCGCGAATGAAGGAATTGGCGCGCTTGAGGGCTATCAGGTCACTCCCGCAAGCAGCTACTACGAGAACATGGGTCATATGTATCGAGAGATTGGCACAGCCCTAGATGTAGTTGGTATCGCATCCCTTTCAGGAATGGAGCTGAAGACACTGGGCCTTCTACCTGAGGCTACAGGTGGTCAAATGTACTACGTGAAGCCGAATGAACTTGACAAGAGTCTATCCGATTTAGCTGGCGCTTCACTCCTAGGTCGTGATGTTGAAGTCAAGCTAATCACTCCGCTTGGCGTCAAGATCAAGGATGCGTCAGGCGTTTCAAGAGCAGTAATCGAGGATTTCCGAAAGAGGAGTGAGGGCAAGATTGGAGTGGTTGGTGAGAATCATGAACTCTACTTCCAAATAGAGCCTGAGGGTGAGCTCAAGGTCGAGGAGGTTCCAGTGCAAGTTCAAGTGACCTACACAGATGAAGAAGGAGCAAGACGTGTGCGGGCCGTGACGACCAAGCTGAAGGTCGCCAAGAAAGAGGCTGAACTATTCGAAACCCTTGACCCGACCGTTGGAGCCACCTTCGTCACTCAGAAGGCCGGCGAAGATGCATTCCGTGGTGACAGAGCCAGGGGTAGGGGCCGCATCACCGCGTTTCGAAGCGCTTTGAGGAAGAGAGCTGGAGCGGCACCCAAAAATGTTCAGTCAAAGCTCAATAAGGTCGAGTCTGCACTGGCGTCCGAGGAGGCCGAGATGGAGCGCCAAGAGCTGCAGATGAAAGAGGTTTCTGAAGCAGCCCCCTCAGCTGCAGCGGACGAGGTGTCAACTATGAACTTGGCACAGATGAAACGCAGCTCAAAGGATCTCTTTGAGGACGAGGAATAGCTCCTTCTCCGTATGCTCCTCCCATCTTTCGGAGCATCCAGTGTGGTAATATGCGAAGTTTTATTTCCATCTCCGAAAGTCCAAACGAGCGCGCAATTGCGCAAAACGTCGTCGTAACGTAGAGCACATCATCACAACTCTCAAATAGCAAACTGCAGCGTAGAGAGTGCAAAAAGGACAACTCCAGCGAGGATTCCATAGTTTGATAACCCAAGAGAAACTCCAATCGATTCTTTCCAAGCTGAAAGCCCAAGAAGGGATTAGAGGTGTGGTAGTGACAACAATGGAGGGTCTCCCGCTGAGCAGTGATTTGGATGCGGCAACAACTGAAAATGTAGCTGCAATCATAACCTCTCTCGTCGGCAAGGCATTTGATGCCGTAAGTGAGATGAAAGAGGGGACACTATCATTCCTGACTCTCGATACGTCGCAGGGTCAAATCAACATCGCACCGAACGAAAAAGAGGGTTTGATATTAGTAGTCCTCAAGTAGAAAGAAGTGAAAGAGGGTATTAGCATGACTGATCCAAAAGGCTTCGACAGGATTCTGACCGAGATAATTCGTCAAGATAAGGGAATCAAAAAGGTGATTCTCGTTGACAGAACAGGACTTACAATAGCAAACGTCAGTAAGCTGAGCTATTACCCAGTCGATGTGGATTCCATCGGTGCGATTGCTAGTGCGGTGTTTGCTGCAAGTGAGGAGCAGGGCAATAACCTCCAGATTGGAACCCTAGAGATAGTCACATCTGAGTTTTCAGAAGGCAAGATATTCGCCTCAGCATGCGGCAAGGGTGTTCTCTGTGTTGTATCTGAGGCCGAGGTCAACATAGGCTTGATCCGTCTTGTTATGAAGAAGCAGGGTGCACAGTTGGCTGAGGAACTTGACAAATTTTTGGCAGTAGAGGCATCCGCACCAGCTAAGGATCGCGAGCTTGATGAGGAAGACTTGAAGTCCGCCTTGGCTGAGCTTGAGCGCGTGTAGGAATGTCCATGCTTCGACTTGCATTAAGGGCCAAAGCATCTGTCGTGCCACAAAGCCTTTTATGAGACTTGAATGTTATCCATTTAGCCTCCCAAGGTAGGGCACCCGGTTGGTGAACTTGAGGCTGACCAGGCCATTAACGATTCGTTCAAGGTGTTGGAACATTGAGGAAGGACGACAAGGGACGCATACATCTCAAGCTAGTCTTTTACGGGCCATCCCTTGGAGGCAAAACAACCGCACTTCGTTGGCTCTACGGAAAAGTCGAGGGCCTGCAAAAGGGAGAGTTCACAGCCATCGAAGATGAGACCAATCGCACACTCTTCTTTGACTACGTTCCGATGAGTGCGGGTGGTCGAGTGCTATTCGACGTGTTTACAGTCGCAGGCCAGAAGAGACACAGACACCAGCGAAAAGTGGTTCTCCAAGGCACTGACGGCATTTTATTCGTCGCGGATTCTGCTCCTGACCAGAGGGATGAGAACATGGAGAGCTTTGAGGAGCTCAAGCTTTTCTTGGGGGACTCATTGGGACGTGAGGTTCCCATAGTGGTCATGCTCAACAAGCGAGACCTACCAAACAGGATGTCCCGTGATGAGATGCTGGATCTCCTGGGACTTGGAGGCAATGTACCGATATACGAAACAATCGCTGTACAGGGCGTGGGAGTTAAAAGAGCGTTTCAAGCAATAGCGCGAGAGGTCATTCTGAAACGCATGTACAAGTAAGGTGACGCTAGATGGCTGAAACACGCGGTGATACACTCGAAGGCGTTTTGAACGAGCTGCAGGGCAGCATTCCTGAGATTGAAGCTTGCGCCATAGTGAGTGTAGAGGGTCTTCCAATTGTCTCGGCTTTGCCCCCGGACGTTGATGAGGCAAAAGTCGCTGCTATGACCGCTGCAATGCTCACCCTAGGTGAGAAGGCTGCGATTGAGCTTGGAAAAGGAATCCTTGAGCAAGTCAATGTTAAAGGTGTAGATGGATGGCTGCTTGTCGTTTCGGCAGGATTGAACGCATGCCTGACAGTATCGACCACAGCCAATGCAAAGCTTGGGCTCATCTTTCTCGACATGAAACGCGCAGCTGACAAAATTGCGACCATGATCTAGTGCTAGTACATATGATTCTCCAGCACCAAGCTAATTAGAGTATTCAGACAAATATCATACAGCGGAGTGAATATCCAATTGAATTTCGCCGGCCCCGTGTACAGGCTCTATGAGTTCTTTCTTTATCGGCAGTTGAAAAAAGAGAATGCTCCACGACACGTCGGAATCATACTAGATGGCAATCGTCGCTATGCCCGGCAGCACGGGTATGATGTTTCATGGCTAGGCCATCACAAGGGCGGACAGAAAGTCATGGAAGTCCTAAAGATCCTCTGGGAGGCCGGAGTTAAGGTATGCACGCTTTATGCATTCTCTGTGGAAAACCTTGAGAGGGATGAGGACGAAGTCAATGAAATCATGAATATTCTGAAGGAGAAGTTCGCTGAGGTTGTTGATAACCCCGATATCCAGCGCTACAAGGTGCGAATCAGAGCAATTGGAAGGATGGACCTTCTTCCTGAGGATCTACAGATAGTTATTATGGAGGCTGAAGAGAGGACCAAAGACTTCAGTGATTACACGCTTAACGTTGCAGTTGGCTACTCAGGAAGGGCTGAACTTGTCGATGCAGTCAAGGCAATCGGTGAGAAAATCGGGCGCGGCGAGATGAATATCACCGATATTGATGAGGCTCTCATTGAGAGTCATCTTTACACAAATGGTATTCCTGACCCGGATCTAATTATTAGAACCTCTGGTGAGGAACGACTATCCGGTTTCCTCTTGTGGCAGTCAGCCTACTCGGAACTGTACTTCGCACAGGTGTACTGGCCGGCAGTGAGACGGATAGACATCTGGCGCGCTTTGCGATCTTATGAACGCAGGTCAAGAAGATACGGCAAGTGACACACACAACTCTCCTCAGTTGCCTACTGGTCTTACAAGGTTTCATTTAATCAAGACCATAGTAAGCAATTAGTGCACACTTGACTCGACACGATGCACGTATTGATAGGAGAATGTGGAGTCTTGGCTAGGAAACCAGTCGAAGTCTATCGCGGTCTGTTTATGGTTCGTTTCGATAGCGAAGCACCCACACGCATGGAAGCTGTCATTGGACGGTTCTCCGATCAGGAGCTTGCAGGTGAGAGGCTCTCCACACATCTTACAAGATTCTTGGGTTTATGGTCCAGACTAGCAGTCTATCTTGATTCAAGAGAGGTGATTGGTCTTGAGGATCTTACAGTATCTGTTGATATTCTTGATTACTTCACGTCGACGACCAAGTGGTGGACGATGACTCGAGAGAAGCCGTGGCTTATCATGAGGCCGCCCTCGCGCGACCCCCGAGAGTTTATGAAATCCATTGATTCCCTTCAAGTCGATGCTCCCACTCTAAGTAGAATATCTGGTGCCACAGACAAGCTCCTCAGCTTCCTTGAAGAACATAACTTGGCTAACGTAAAAGCGCGTTCAGAGCTATGTGCAACCATCAAATCCGCGTGGACACTCTTGAGCGCGTTTATGTGCAAGAGTCAGGGACGGAACATCACCATTGAGGCGGATTTCGAGGTCGCCTATGATATCGTTCGCATTCTTCTATTCTACATATCATTGAATGACTTTAGAGCGCTTACGGCCGTCAGAACCCTGGCAACCAATCCAAAGCTTCCAGCGGCAGCTAGGATTGGGTTCTCACCTGGATTCGAGCATCAGCTAGATTCCTCAGTGGCCGCACGCTTGGAGCGTCTGCATGGGGGTCGTTTAGCACCACTACTGTTGTCCGCACCTGGTTCGTCACGAACGATTCTGACCAATTCATTGAGGCTTCTCGGTCAACTTCAGGCGGCTGATAGAGGCTTGACTCGCATCGACGAAGAACACTATGATTCAATTATAATGGGGGCTATTGGGACACTTGAGAGGACCGGGGTTTCTCCTACACTACTTCGTGACGAGAGAGCTGCCCTAAATCTCTTCAATAGACTCAGGCCGGAAGAGGGGGTTCCTGAGCTACTCAATTTGATGATTCGCAGGCTTGAAGGTCTCATTGTAGACTCGACTGGCAACAGAGACTTCTTGCTTCAGTATGCCCGGCTAGTTCCACGGCTTGTTGCCCTCCTGCTTCTTCTAGCAAGTGGCACTAAAACGTCATCAGAGTATGGATTGCAGGATGCTGATCTCAAGAGAGGTCTGATACTGTTCAACGCATTACTTGAAGATTAGAGAATCTACTCCTTTCCGTTCTCAATGATGATACGAGCGTCAACCACGAGTGCACCTTTGCCCTTCTCGTAGACAAAAGTAGGGTTACAGTCCAACTCTATGATTTCCGGATTCTGTTCTACCATCTTGGAAACCTTCAGAATCACGTCTACGAGCGCATCAACATCACGGGGCGACTCGCCTCGCACTCCATCTAGGATTTTCGCAGCTTTTATCTCACTTACCATCTCACGAGCGTCAATCTCCGTCATCGGAATGAGCCTGAATGTAACATCTTTCAGAACTTCCACGAATATGCCTCCAAGCCCGAACATCAGAGCATGACCAAATTGGGGGTCGAGCGTCACTCCAACTATGACCTCTGTTCCCATATCAGCGAAGTCTGAGATGAAGACTCCACGACTTAGGTCTACATCAATGTCTTCCTTCTTCCCGTACTTCTTTGCGTTCTTCATTATCTCTTGGTAAGCATCTCTCACTTGCGCTTCATCCTTGAGATTGATCTTTACGCCGCCCGCATCTGACTTGTGTAGAATGTCCTTCGACAGAATCTTCAAAACAACTGGGAATCCTATCGCTTTTGCCTTCTTTACGGCGTCATCTTCTGTGGCCGCAGTGTCGTACAGTGGAATTGGTATTCCGTACTCCTTCATTATGTCCTTTGCTTCATGTTCTAGAACAAAGGTCCTACCCTCAGCAAGGGCAGTCTTGAATATCTTCTTGGCGACTTTCATCTCTCTATCAAGCCTCGGACTCCTGTTTTGCTAACTGCGCTCCTATAAACCATTTCCTACATTTCATGTGAGTGACACTCAACTGCAAGAAACTTCTGTGTTCCACCCTTCCCCTGCCAGATGTCACCATCCTCCATCGGAGTCTGGAGTCAGCAGGGGCTTTGTCTGTCATCATCGGGATGGTATCCCTCCCGCAGACCTGGCTTCCTTCTCCTGTCTTGATGCTGGCATATCACTTCCAGCGACAGAGAGGGTCTTCACAGTTCTTACCACGGCGGGGTCATTATCACCCATCCCAGCATCATCACTGAAACTGAGAAGACTCGTCTGAGCATGGTGAACAGCCGCGGACTCCCCAGAGTGCGATACACCACTCTTCATGGAGAGTAAGGACCTCCCTTGAGAAGAAACCTTCCCTTGGGCTTTCGGGAGTGAGCATGTGCTGAGTGAAACAGCATCAGCCCACTTGCCTAGTCCTATCATAGTATGTAGTGGC
>JAUWOA010000123.1 GCA_030612365.1 Candidatus Thorarchaeota archaeon | reverse complement strand
ATCCCATCAGCAGGCTCAAAAAGCTCTGTCGGTGCGCCCTTGCTGATGAAGTATGCCTTGGTGTCCCTACGCATTGCTTCCAGCGGCAGATTCAAGACTGTGAGCGTTCCGTCAAGGTCAAAAACCACAGCTTTCAGCATCGAGCGACACCGCATCGGGTGCCACACGGGTCCCACTTAAGCATGCCCCTGTGTTTCAGAGGTGAGAGTTTCTTGATTATGAACTGCTCAATCGGAATCATCAGGACTGTAGACAAGCGCTTTAGTGCACGTAGCATCCATAGTTGCTGGTTTTGGAACCTCCATCGTGACTCCAGGCGCAATACCTTCAGCTACCGCGCTTACGTATGGCCAACAAACTGATTCACAGTAGAGTTTCCCCTTCTTGAGGAAGCCTTCGTGCTGCGGACAATATGGATGATCTGTTTCCACGCGATTGTCAGAAATCCATCTTGGTTTCATCTTCGCGCCCATCACATGGCCGATGACAATCCACGCATCTAGAGCATCTTTGAGCGTGTTCCCAAGGCCAAGGGTTTCCTTCATTGCAATCGCGTCCTCATGCCCTAGTCTTTGAAAGACCTCGGCGACCGCATCTAAACCATCCTTGCCAAATCGCTCTTCCATCACAATGGCAGTTTCAGTCATCAAGCGACCCAAGTTACTTCTCAGTTCCGAAACCTTATTCCCAGCAGGGATAATTCCCTTGACAGCTGCGGTTTTCATTATTCCCATAACGAGTCCTCGCAATATTGTGGAGCGTTCAGTCTAATGAAGATTGCTGACGAACTGCAGAAGAATCGATTGCCGCCATGTAGGAATCAACTTTAAGATGGAATGCTGTTCTTCTCGATTAGTGATCTGCTGTGAAGAGAGAAAAAGGGATAGACACGAATGATATGAGAGCAATGGTCGAGGCGTTTCCTTCGCTTCTGTGTTTGACGAAACCGGACCCATCGATAATGACCATGGCATCGCAAACGTTCTCTTCAGGACTTCATGGGGTCTGCATAGCAGGAATGGGAGGCAGTGCAATTGCAGGTCAGATGGCCAAGACACTCTTAGCTCAAAAAGCACAGGTACCCCTCATCACGTGGAGAGATTACAATCTTCCGCGCTGCGTAACAAAGGATTGGGCAGTCATTAGCGTAAGCTACTCAGGCAATACAGAAGAAACACTCTCAGGATTCGAAACGGCCAAGAAGGTGGGCAGCACGCTATTTGTCGTAACAACCGGCGGCGCGATTTTGGAGCAATCAAAGGATCTGCCTGTCGCATTACTTCCTAAGGGTATCCAGCCAAGGGCTGCGCTTCCAGCAATTTTCTCGATTGTTCTGCCAATTGTCGAGGCCTTGATCGGGGTTGGTAGCACTGATTTTTCCGAGCTGTCAGTGACCTTGGAGGGTGTGGTGAAGCGCTGGGGAGATGAAATCATGTCTCCAAGAGACCTTGCTGAGCGCATCAGCTCGTTTGTTCCGCTCTTCCTTGGTTCAGGACATCTGATTTCGGTGGCGTATCGAGCCAAGTGCCAAATCAACGAAAACGCAAAGGCGGTCGCCTTTAGCGCAGAGCTGCCTGAAGCAAATCATAACGAGGTCGAAGCGTCCCACATGTATCAGAAGTACGGAATCGTGCCGATCTTCCTCAGGAGCACTCATGAGAGCAAGAGAATGTCCGCGCGGTTTGAAGCCACAGACGCAGTGTACAGGCAGAGTGATTGTGCGCCAGTTCATATTCGATTGAATGGATTGAGTGAACTGGAAGAAACTCTCGCGATTACACATTACCTGGATATGCTATCAGTCGACGCAGCAGACATCCGAGGAGTTGACTCTGTTAGAGTTGACAAGATTGCGGAACTCAAGCGAAGACTCACAGAAGGTTCCTAAGTATGGCCTTCATGAGAGAATGATATGTACCGGGGGGATGCCGCTGCACCGAATACATCATAGGCTAGGACTAGGAGTATATCAAAGGTCCAATCACCAGAATTCTCAGCATCGTAGAGTATCTGCTTGTCAAGAAGCTCATAGATTGGTTCGCTCACAGTAAAGTTCCTATTATAACCAGGATACAGAGGCTGATCCACTAGTGGAATATTCTTTCGCCATTGTTGTGTGTAGAGAAACGGCCTTTCATTCAGCTCGACCTGTACTCGGAAGTACGTGATCGATGCACCACCAGCGGAACCCGTCGACACGTTAGCGTTGAACACGAGTGTGATACGAGGATTAATCGATTCGTTCGTAAGATCCAAGCCTGTAATCCTGACCTCCAGTATGTTTAGTTCCAGATTGGCGACGAGCGAGTAGCTCCCAGCAAAATAGGAGCTGCTTGTCGCTAATCCCAAACCGCTCACGATTCCAAGTATGAGTGTAGCAACGACTATAATATTCTGTGTCTTTGTGTCCGCAATCATATTGACCAACACCATTTTCACCTGAAACGGTCGAATATCTCCCTTGTGCTCTGCGCATATGAACAGAGCGGATTACCCAGCAATGAATGTCAACGCTACCAAGTGAACAACCCACGGAAACAGGGCGAGAAGTGCAGGCAGCGGAATTGCAGGGATTATCTCACCTTCCTTCGCGATGACAGTGGCGTTAATCACAATGCCGAGCAAACACAACAAGATGGACGCCGCCCATACAAAGGAAGGGAAGTAGACAAAGGAATGCGCCGAGATCAGGGCAAACGTGATGAAGTCGCCGGCCCCTACCGCAACGCTCTCTGACTGGATACGCGCATAATCAAACGGATCTGAGGCAATCCTTCTTGATATTGTCACTGGCTGAGCTGCAGGCGAGAACTTCGTGAGGACGAAGTCTTCAAGGATTATCGCCACGATTAGTACGAACATGGTCGATGTAACCATGGTGATTCCCATGAATATCCCGAAGATGCTACTGTAAAATGCAACGTATAGATTCCGAAGCGTGGGCGGGATGGCATCGATTATGATCATTACAATCGATAACATTGACACGGCCAATGAAACAAACAACACAACTCCTTGGAAAAGCCCTGTAGCCCCCTTGAAAAGTATTAGGAGGAGGGACTGACCTAGAAACATGGATACGAAGAACAGAATGGGAGACGCGACGAAGGCCACCACTAACTTTCTTTTACCACGCCCTCTTCGTTGAATCATCCAGAATAGCAGGAATACGATAGTACCACCGAGGAGGACCGACACCACGGCCTCAACCACTATTTGCATGGGGCTGTAGCTATGAGCTGTGCCGATGAGTCGGCCTATGATTGCGGTGTCCAAGACAACCATTGCCACGTAAGAACCCAGCAGCAGAGGAACTGCAGAGAGCAAAATCAGGATTGCGCGCGATCGATCCAATTTCATCCCATTGTCTCCAGAGTGACTTACAATTGCCGGGGTTAAAGAAGCTGAGTTCTCCGCAAGCCTTTGTGAGAACCTATAGTAAACTTGCTCTTAGATTGATAAGGAAAAAAAAGAAAGGGGAGGGGGACTAATGTCCCCACTAAATTGTTCTACTTCTGTCTCATCAAGACATATCCACCGACGAGAATAACCACCGCAGCACCGACTGCACCGGCTACAATAGCCATTGTCAAGTCAGGCTCAGTTACTGGTGTCGTGTCAGTGTCTGTCGTGTCCGTAGATCTGTCAGGCCCGAAGAAGTAGTTCGGGTTGTAAGTCAACTCAGCGAACTCACCTGCGACATACTCGGATATGTTGAATGGTCCAGAAGTCACCATCTCCTCAACTGGAGGGTTGGGACTCCATTCGGCCCAGTCCTCAATCACAATCTCCTGCATGATATGCTTTGGAAAGATTGGCTTGAATGCGACGCCGTGCAGATGCCAGTAGGACTCGGTGTTAAACTCCACAACGACTGTGTAGGTTGACGGTGCATATGCTGCACTCATCTCCAGCAAGTCCGGCCGATATCTGTTTCCAGGTGCGTCTCTTAAGAAGTTCAGTGAGAACGCGACATCTTCGGCTGTCAATAGAGTACCATCGGTCCAAGTGGCATTCTGGATCAGGTTGAAGGTGAACCGGGTATGCCCATCAGGGACTGCGGCATTCTCAGCATGCGTTTCAGCCAAGTATGACTCAGCTAGCCACATCATGTCCAGACCAGTGGAATCAAGGGTCATCAAGCTGTCATAGAGCTCGCCAATCACTTGAATGGTGTAAGCTGAGCTAGCACCCAACAAGTTGAATGTGTCGAGGTCGAGCGAGTTGCTCCAACGGAAGGTTCCGCCGAACGGAGCACCAGTCTGATCAGCCTTTAGATGAACTTTCTTGTTCGTCCAAGAGCTGGGGACTCCTTCGGACCAATCGTTAACATGACCCTCGAACTTGTCAGTTCGCCAAGCGTGGTACATTATGTTCTGGTAGCAGATGATGTACGGACACTCATAGACCCAGATCTTCTGCAGCTCAGCTGCCGCAGCATAGACTGTATCATAGTCCGTTGAGTGGAGCAAATCATCGATGTAGCTATCGTAGGTAGCGTTCTTGAAGTTCGGGAAGTTCAAGAATGGCTCGTTTGCATTCCATGATGCCCACTCTTTACCTAGGAAGTCAACGTCAGATCCACCAAAGTTCCAAGCAAGGAAGCACATGTCGTAATCGAGGTGGTTGTTCAGCCTGCCGAGATACTCGTAGAAGTCAGTGCCTTCAGAGTAAGCATCAATACCCAGATCAACCATAGCCGCTGCGATGAAGGCTCCAACCTCGATGGCAACTGGTGAGGATGATGCACACTCAACCAGAATCCGATCGAAAGGAAGGCCATCAGGGCCAGTTCTGAATCCAGTTTCGTCGTCAATGAAGAACCCGGCGGCTTCCAGAAGTGCAATACCCGTTTCTATATCCTGTTCATAGTAAGTATAGGGTAGCTGCCCCTCAATGGACCATCCGTTCTGCTTAGGTACAGGGGAATCTTGTGAATCTGAGAACCCTTCGAATATGTCGGAAGAGATTGCATTCTTGTCCAATGCGAATGCTATTGCTCTTCGGACCGCCGTATAGTTGAGCGGATACCTATCAGTATTGATTGTGACAAATCCATAGCCGTTCCTGAGTACATTCGTAAGCTCTATGTTCTCGGCGTCCTCGAGTACTGGAATAAATGATGAATCAAGGAAACTATCGATAAGATCGATTTCGTTGTTTTGCAGTGCAAGAACTTGCATGTCGTCCTGCGTAATCACATCGAATCTAAGCTTGTCAATATACGGACCGGTCTTAGCGAAACCAGGTACCGTTTGAGCTGTGGCAAAAATCGGTGATATTGCCATCAATGCGAAAGCAGCAACGAGCGTAATAGCAATTGTTCTTTTAGCACGAGTGCTTGCCATTATTTTCTCTATCTCCTTTTCCGAGTCGAATCGGATGTCGTTTAGCTGCTGGTGCTTGATAAAAGTGTTTTGTTGCAAGCTGACACACATAGAAGTCAATCAGCATGATGGACCACTAACTGTCAAGCGAGCGAGGAATATGGAAGGATGTTAGTCAATGAATGCTTGTACGCCTACAGAAATAAAAGCAAGGGAAGGGCGTGATGCCCTTTCCTACTAGGTGGCGCTAAGCTATCCGTACTTGATTCTCGGATCCAACACGCCATATAACAGGTCAGCTACAAAGTTCGCGAGA
>JAUWOA010000042.1 GCA_030612365.1 Candidatus Thorarchaeota archaeon | reverse complement strand
GTCAGTGTAGACTGAGAGCCACCTCTCTGCAAAGAGCGGGATGACCGGACAAAGGTTTCTAACAATTCTCAGCGCATTGAGACCTATCACTGGGGCCTCATCTATGTAGATGTTATCCTCATAATAGGCTGCAACTTGGTCTAGGACGGCATCCTCTATGTTGGCTGGATTCTCCCCGGCTATTGCTATATTGTCACTATGGAAAGTCATCGCTGCCCAATCTAAGCCATAAAGCGGCAGGTTTTGATGATACAATGCCAAGGAAAACGTTTGGTTGTGATTCTCTATCTCGCTTTGCAAGTCTGTGTAATTCATCCCGACAAGAGTGTTATTGATTCCACTAGCTAACAGGTTGTCAGAAATGATCAATGCTGTTTCGTTAAGCCCATGAATGTCCAGAGGATACCAGACAGTAAGCTGCATTTCATTGCCATTTGGGGCTTCAACCATTCCATCCTCATCAACATCGAGCATTCCTGCGAGTGCTAGCTCAGCCGCAGCGCTTACATTGTCCGATGCGTAGAATGTACCGCCTTCTGTCAGTTCAATTGAGAATTCATTGTTCAGGGGGAGGGCGAAATCTATGGCGTCAACGATGCCCCCCATTGCCGACATGACGATTTCATTCTTGTCGATCGCGAATGCTATGGCCCTTCTAAGGTGCGAGTTGTCCAATGGGTATAATTCAGCATTCAGCACGAGCATGTAGGTTTCAGTGTCGTGTGCCCATTGTTTCTCTATGTTGCTATAACTATCGACTGCTGCGTAATCTTCTGGACCAATCATGTGACCAAAGATGTCCGCTTCGCCGCTATCAATTGCAGCTAAAGCAAGTGCTAGATTGTCATATTCTACCACGCGAACCGTTTCCACATCGCCGCCATGATATATCTGAAGTGGGTCTTCTTGCGATAGTTGATGAACTGAAGAGAAGTGAACATTGATTTGCTGAACCAGATTTGTAGCAGTTGCTGGAATGCACAGCAACACCATAGCCAAAGTGACTAGCGCGATTCCTGCAGTGTATTTCGAGCTTGGCATCTATGAGAGTCTCCAGTCGTTCTAGCGGCAAAGCCAGTTCAATCTGCATCGAAAAGCTTTCCAACCCAGAAATAAGGGTAGTGCATTGAGCAGAAATCGGAAATTATCCATGCTTTCGTTTTAAGGAGAGGAACATAGCTACTCGGCTTCATCTAGAAGCTTCAACATCTGTGATGTTTCTGTTGTGGGAAGCTTGCAGTTCTGATTGATGCAAACATGCACGGTTGCTTTGCCCTTGAGAGAGTTGTAGTACTTGGTGTAGGGCGCTAGCTGCGTGACCTGTTGTGACTGCTCCTTGCAACCTCTCAGTAAAACAATCTTGTTCGGAATGAATCTCTCCCTCAGCGTCTTCAGCATATTTCGAGTATCGTCTGCTTCCAGGTCTCCCGCAATAATGACCTCATATGACGGTCCCAGGGCGAAATTCAATGCAGAAAGCATCATCCCAAATCCGGTGGGGCTCCGTTCAACTTGCTTTGAGAATGCTTTGGCTATGTCTGATGCCTTCTGTTCGTACTCACCCTCTCCAAGGAGTCTCGCCAGACGAATTAGATTCAACATGGCTATCGAGTTGCCGGAGGGAATCGCTCCGTCGTATGCTTCCTTCTGACGAACGAGTAGCTTTTCAGAATAATCCCCCACGAAGAACAAAGCGCCATCCTTGTCATCCCAGAAATGGTCCAGCATATCTTGATTGAGGTTTCTCGCAGTCTTGAGGTATTGAATGTCGAATGTTGTTTCATACAGCTCCAACAGTCCCCAGATGAGGAATGCATAATCGTCGAGGAACGCAGGGACTGAGACCTCGTCCTCTCTAAATCTGTGCATCAATATACCATCATCCCTGCGCATGGTCTTGAGTATGAACTCAACAGCAAGCTTTGCACTCCGAGCGTATTCCGGGTCATCTAGGACCCGTGCTGCCTTTGCAAGTGCTGCAATCATTAGACCGTTCCAGTCGGAAAGCACCTTGTCATCTCTGAGAGGTCTAATGCGTTTCTCTCTCGCGCTGAACAACTTCTCCCGTGCACTCTGCAAAAGCTCTGAGAGGGTTCCTTCATCAGTCTTGAGGGCAAGCGCCGCGTCTTTCAGGGTTAGAGTCACGTGCGGTATGTTCGTACCGACTTTTTCTCGAGTTGCTTCATCGTAGAAGTTTCCATCTTTTTGTATATTGAGAACCTTCACGAATGCTTCGGCTTCTTTGTCAGTCAGGAGACTCCTAATCTCCTCTTCTGACCAGACGTAGAACTTTCCCTCTTCCCCCTCACTGTCAGCATCCTCCGCAGAGTAGAATGCCCCCTCAGGACTTTTCATATCCCGCATGACGTACGTGAGAATCTCCTTGGCTACGTTCGCATATTGGTTATCTCTTGTTACTTGGTATGTTTCAGTATACACTATAGCAAGCATAGCCTGATCATACAACATCTTCTCGAAGTGTGGCAACAACCAACGCGCATCCGTTGCATAGCGATGGAATCCGTATCCAACATGGTCAAAGATGCCTCCGTCACGCATCTTCTGCAGAGTCTTCTCAACCATAAGCAACGAGAATTCATCCCCCGTCTTCTTCCAATGCCGCAAGAGCAGCATTAGATTATGCGGCGTGGGAAACTTGGGGGCGCGTCCGAAGCCTCCATTCACCGCATCGAATCTGTTAGCTTGCAGACTCACCATCTGCTCTATGTTTTCACGTCCGAGTTCTACATGCTCCAATGTTTCAGGAACTGACAGTGATTGCTTAATTTGGTTGATTATCTTATCCACACGTGTACGGTCAGACTTCCAAACGTCAGTGATTTGAGGGATCATGCTGAGCATTCCAGCTTGTCCGAATCGATCGCCTTTGGGGATGTATGTCCCGGCGAAGAAGGGCTCTTTGTCCGGAGTCATGATTATAGTAAGTGGCCATCCTCCCCTACCTGTCATCATCTGTGCGACCTGCATGTAGATTTTATCGATGTCAGGTCTTTCCTCTCTATCGACCTTTATGCTTACAAACGCGTCGTTCATCACTTGAGCAACTTCAGGGTCCTCAAAGGACTCATGTTCCATTACATGGCACCAGTGACATGTCGAATACCCAATCGAGAGGAATATCGGCTTATCCTCTTTCTCTGCTCTTCGGAATGCCTCTTCACCCCAAGGATACCAGTCCACTGGATTGTAAGCGTGTTGAAGAAGATATGGACTCTTCTCATTGATGAGTCTGTTTAACTTGTTATTGGCTTTCGGCTCTGTCATCCCTTAACCTCAATGTCCTCTGCGCGCGACAACAGGTATAGTTAACCATGGTTAATAGTTTTAAGTTTGCAGGTGTGTAAGTGCTCACCGCAATGAACCGAAACCCACTTGGAAGCACGAGCTTGCACCAATCGCAAGCAGGCAACACCTCTTGAAAGAACTATATGATAATCGCTCTGCCCGTTGCAAGTCAACAGCCTTTGTGATCCTGCGGTCACGATTCAAGAATGTTGCAATGGAGATTGCTGTTTCCGTCTTTATTCCGATTCTGTCACTGAACGACTGTAAGCAGCGAAGCTCTCAAGAGCTTCCTTTTTGAAGTCATCCAGCATCTGCATGACAAAGGGAGCATCCGCTTCATACAACTTCTCAAGTGCTTCGATTTCATGGATTGAGTCCTGCAGCCTGTCAACCGTCTTCTTGACTATCAAGGAGGCTAATGAGGAACCACTCTCCTCTATAGCGTAGAGAGTCCTTCTCCGACCGCGTCCTGTCTGGGTGTAGTCAGCTTCGCCGAATACCAGCCCCAGTGCTTCTAGTTGTGACAGTATCAGACCAACACTACTACGAGAGTAGCTTGTGGACTCAGAAATCTCTTCCGCGCTCATTCTTGTGTCCGTTTTGTACTTGGCGAGATACAGCACGGCTAGTACTGGTCCCGCGTTTCTGGCTAGTCCGAGCCATTCGACTTGCTTTTCAAAGAAACGAACTAGCCGGCTGTATGCTCTTGGTGAGGATTCCATCATGTGCTTCTCCGCATTCCAATCTGAATATTTCGTATATATTCCACGGATAATTAATTTTATTCATTATGTTCTAATAAAGATGTCCATTGCATCTTCTGTACTCGGAATGTTGAGGAGTCGGCGGAAGGTCCTAGATACATGGATGTCCACAAGGGATGCATCTCATTAGGTAGATGGCTACAAGTTCGTCAAGCGCAAATTGTGTCGATTTCTCACCCAGCAGCACTCGGAATGAGAATCTCAAATGCAGTTTCGGGTGTATCTACAAGTCTGATCTGCCAACCGTGCGCCTCAACGAGCTTCTTGACAATAGATAGCCCGAATCCTCTGCTCTTACCCTTTGTAGTGAATCCGCTTTGAAAGACCTTTGGTCGCGAATCGTTGGGTATCTGCTTGCCATCATTAGCCACCACTATTCTGACACCATCCATTGAGTCGTGTCTTTGCACTTCCACCGTTTTTGGGGTTCCGTGTTCGACAGCGTTCTCAAACAGGTTCTGGAAGATCTGGATGAGGCTGATTTCATCTGCCATCACAGATAGAAGCGGCCCTTGCACGATCGCAATCCCCTCCGGCAAGTGACGCACCGCAACATCACGCACAAGATGAGCAAGGTCTACCTTGTGCTTCTTGTCGATTACAAGTCCAGCGTCTGCAAGAATTACACTATGTTGAACAAGATTGCTCATCTCTGCTATCAACAGCTGGATTCTGCGAATCTCAGGAATCTCATCCTTGGATTCGAGCAGGTGGACCAAACCGCGAAACTTGAAGAAGTAGGTGTTCAAGTCATGACTCATCGTATGAGCGAAATCGCTGAGCTCCTTCTTCTGTTGCTTAAGGTCTTCATAAGCCCTTTTCTGCTCTGTGATGTCTGTGTAAGCTGTGATGAAGGAGTTCTTTTCCGGACTATATGCTGTGACAGAGAACCATCTCCCTAGGGCTTCCGAGTATTGTTCAAACCGCGCTCTTGCGCCGGTTAAGGCAACCTTGCCGTACACGTCAATCCAATTCAATTCAGTTTCTCCACTACTGGTCAACACGTGGCTCGCACTCTTGCCTACAATATCATCTTTCCTTAAGCCCATCAATGCTTCAAAGCCTTCATTTACGTCAATGAAAACGAAGTCGATGGGTCTACCACTCTCATCAACCACAATCTCTTGAAACGTTAGTCCAACGGGTGTATTATCGAAGAGGGAACGGTATTTCTTCTCGCTCTGCCTGAGGTTCTCTTCAGCAAGCTTTCTTTCAGTGATATCCTGAGTTACTGAGATGATGCTTTCTCCATCTTCATGTAATGTGAGCGATGATGCAAACCATTTATCTTTGCCACGAACAGTTAGTGGAAACTCAAATCCTTCTGACATGCCAGTATCACGTACTTTCGCTGATGCTTCGAGGTATAACTGCAATAGATTTGGAGGTACATTTTCTGATGGATGATGTCCAATGAAATCTTCAATTGAGCTAGTCAAAAGTCCTTCATCAGACACATAGACTTGTGCATAGTAATCATCCTTATCATGTACGAAAATAATATCCGATATCGACCGTACAATAGTTCGGTATTTCTCCTCGCTCTGCCTGAGGTTCTCTTCAACAAGCTTTCTTTCAGTGATATCCTTCACAGCAACTACAATACTTTCATTATCCTCATGGAGCATCATTGTTCCTTGAAACAATCTCAAAGCATTATCAATTTCTAACTCATATTCGAAAGTAACGCTTTCTCCTGTTTCTCGGACCTTTTTTGCATGCTCGTTATGTTGAGCAGCAATGTCTAGAGGAATAATCTCTTCTGGTTTCCTACCCCTTATTTCATTCCACGGTCGAATAAGCAAGGAGTCATCCTTTGCAAAATAGTCACCATATCTCCCAGCTGAATCATATACAAACACAAGATCACTCATCGTGTCGACGATCAATCTATTCCGTTGCTCACTCTTTCTGAGTGTTTCCTCTAAGTTCTTCTGCTCGGTGATATCACGCGAGATGCCAAGCACAGTCTTTACTTGGCCGCTTTCATCAAATTCCGGAACCAAGCGCCAATCCAGGGACACTTTTCCTTCGGCCCCTTCCCACTCAAAAATGGTTTGGGATGATTGGCTTGTCTTGAACACTGCGGTAATTTTCTCCTCCCAAAAATTGCATAATTCTTCGTCAAACCCTGCTTCCCGGTGAGTTTTACCGATGATATTCTCTTCGGTTAAGCCAGACACTCTCAAAGCGGCCGGGTTCTCGTACAAGTGTCTGCATTCCTTATCGTAGCGCATAATATAGTCCGGGGTATTTTCCGCTAATGACCTGAAATTGCTCTCACTCTCCCGCAGTGCTTCCTCCGCTCTCTTGCGCTCAGTAACATTCCTTGAAACTCTAACAACACCTGTAGTCCTTCCTTCATCATCCTTCACAGGCCAAGCCCAAGCCACCCAGATCATTCCATCAGGAGTCGTCATTTCCTCCTCTTCAGGTTGGCCAGTTTCAAAGGACCTGATTACCGGACAGGAGTCTAGAGGCTTGTCACGTTGGTACCATATCTTGAAGCCATGTTCCCCAATCAGCTCGTCAACAGATAGGTCGACAGACTCAGCTGCTGCTCTATTCGCCCATATAATCTCCATATCTGGACTATCAAAGTAGACGACAATATCCTTCATACCGTTCAGAATAGCTGATTTCTCCTTCTGGCTCCTCACGAGCGCCTCCTCCGCCTTTTTTCTTTCGGTGATATCCTCAACAATTCCAATACAAAACTCAGGTATGCCTTCTTCATCCTTAACGAAATTCGCGGAGAATTTACCCCAAATTTTCTCTCCAGTCTTTCTGATATATCGTTTCTCCATTGTGAAGTAGTCACGCTTTCCATCTAGTACTTCTCTCGTTAAGCTGGCGTCTATGGCAGTATCATCAGGGTCAGTAAAGTCTGCGACTTTCATGGTGATTAGTTCGTCAGCTGAGTACCCGATCAGTTCTTGGAAGAAAGGGTTAGTTTCAATTATGTTGTCATCCATTTCGACAATGGTCACACCCACAGCTGCCTGTTCAAAGACGGTTCTGAATCGTTTCTCGCTCTCCCGTAGAGCATCTTCGGTCTTCTTGCGCTCGCTGATATCGCGTACTACGCTGACCCATCCGACTCGTGTGCCTTGTTCATTCTTGAGCGGCGTGACACTGTGCTCAGTGGGAACCGCTGTTCCATCCCTGCGCTTCATCCTGAACTCGAACCGGTCCAAGAACCCCTTCTCTTCTATGGCGGGATACAGATTCTCTCTGAACTCCTCAAGCGTCGCCTCGTCCATGTGCAGCATGTTTACCTTCTTGCCCATCAGCTCATGACGGCTGTAACCGAATATTGTTTCGGTTGCCGGATTGCAATCTACTATCTCCACCGTTTCAGCGTCGAGGACTATGACAGCTTCATTCAGGCTATCGAAGGTCCTTTGCAACAATTGCTGGGAGGCCCTGAGTGCTTCCTCAGCTGTCTTGCGCTTGGTGACATCCTGCATCTGAACTATGTAGCCGTGAGACGACCCATCCTCATCTCGGTCAAACGGTGCGATCACGTTGTTGAGATACGCGTTTCCTGACCTTGACGTTTCATACAACTCAAGTTCCTTCACCTTCTCAAAGCTAAATTCATTCTGAAATTTGACAGTTTCTCCATCTCTGATTCTCCTCTTCATCTCTTCAGGGATATTCGGGTCGTCAAAAAGACAGAATCCTCTGAGGTCATCTACACTAGATGCGCCGAACACATCAAGACATGCCTTGTTTGCCTCAATCAGAAGCCCGTCAGAGTCAAAGACATCAATCCCGATTGGTGACTCTTCAAAGACGCTTCTGAATCTTTCTTCACTCTTCTGAATCGCTTGCTCTGCCCTCTTGCGCTCTGTGATGTCCTCTCCCGAGCTGAGTGTGCCAGCAATCTTGCCAGACTCATCGGTCAGCACACTGTTGTGCCATGCTATAATTCGCTCCTTACCATCTTTGGTTAGGATTGAATTCTCAAAGTATTCCACAAATTCAATGTCGCCTTTCATCAGACTCGTGAATGCGCGATGGACTTCCTTTCGAAGACTCTTCGGGATAAAGGTCTTGAACCAGTCCATACCAATGATCTCCTTGCAATCGTAGCCCAGAATCTCACAGCCCTTGCGATTCATCAGCGTGATTCTCCCATCAACGTCAAGGGCCACAATCATAACTCCTGCTACATCCAAGTACTTCTGGAATCGGCTCCTCTCTTCCCGAAGGGTCTTCTCCATTTGCACGGATTCCACTGAGCTCTTGATGTGGTGTACTAGCTCAACGAATAGGTTTCCGAGGTCTTCTTGGTCTTTCTTTAAGTAGAGGTCGGCCCCCAAGTTCAGTGCACGTATGGCGACCTCTTCTCTGCTTCGTCCGGTGAACATGATAAATGGTATGCTGCTCTGCGAAGCCCTAAGCCACTCAAGCAGCTCAAGTCCATTCATCTCCCCGACGCCAAGGTAGTAGTCACACACTATGGCGTCGAAGCGCTCCTCTTCCAGTTTCCGAACAGCATCCTGAGCAGAGATTGTGGAGATCACCTCAAAGTCCGGGTGCTCCTTGACCAGAAATTTTTCAATCAGTGTCAGAAGGTCTTTGTCGTCATCGACCACTAGAACTCGAATCGCCATTGCTGAGCCTCCGATGCATTCACTATGAGGACTCGCTAATCAGTTTTCTGGGGGATATCTGCATCCTTGCTTCTCCAATCGACACGTTACGGAGTCCTGTACAACTCCATATTGAATTTCCGGCGTCACTGGTGGAGATGAAGACTTCAAAAGCAGTTTCAGGCTAGTGCGTTCCTGAATATGATTGCAGGCATCATGAAAACAATCTAGGCAAGTATGACATGCTAATGGTCAGCGAACACACTTGAGGTCTAGCCATCAGTGGAAATCCCTGTTGAAACGATTGGGATCGAAACCAGCGCAGCGGATAATTTACCCAGCTCCGAAGTCCTACATCGTGCTTTTCCCTGCGCCGACTCACACGAAGTCAGGTCCCCGCCGCAGCATTCTTCACAGACGATGAAAATACCATCTCCAAACCGCTCGAAATACTTCGCGATATGGGCATCCTCAGGCGCGTCAGGTTGTGCCTGCTTTGTGTTCATTGCATCCGGTTCCCCCAGAAACACTACAGCAAAGAGCATAACTTGCAGGTTATATATAAACAATACTATCAATAATAATCACATATAATGCATAAGAATGGTTTCACAAATGATTTGCTTCTGTGCCGGGTTGAGGATGCTCGTGCTTCAACTGGTTGCCATGATCAGGTATTTTCCGCAGCTTTCATTACATTCCTTCAGATTGGTCCCTCGCCGCATCATGTGACGATTGTGATTCTAACAAGCCATGGACTATCCACATTGTCCTGCAGGCTACCGTCCCGGTCTGTTGTTCAGTGTGACAAAATCATTTAAATCTAACAGAATTATAATAAATACAACATTCAAAGGGATTGCGCTCATGTGCTGCCGGTTTGGAGTGTCCAAACTCGACATGTCAAGTGTCATTTTGTTGGACGGAGTTGTTAGCGAATGCGAGCGATTCTGATGGATTCACGCGCGATACAGAACTTATGCCGTGGTAACTGGGATTTCGACAAGGACATCCGGAGATTATGTTCAAGTTGGAGATGTGGTAAAGATGACTGAGGGACTGAAGGAGATTTCTGCCAAGGTCTTGATTGAAGCCGTGCCAGACCCGGTCATGGTTCTTGATTCAAGAGGGCTCATTGTGGCTCAAAATGCGGCCTGCAGGAAGCTGTTTGGCTACGCGCTAAGGGATATTGCTGGCAAACACTTGCTAGATTGCGGCCTTGCATCGACCTACTCGCTCAAGGAGATGAGAAGTGCAAAGAGGAATTTCAGTGATGCCATCAAGGAGGACAAGGGCTTTGCCCTTGAATACGAGTTTGTGACAAAGAAAGGTAGGTCCGTTCACGTATTGCTTTCTGGGTCCACGTTGAAGGATGTGGAGAAGAAAACCACGCACATTATTGTGCTCCTGAAGGACCTCACTGAGCGCAAGAGAGCGGAGGAGGCGGTACACCAATCCGAGAAGCAGCTCAACCAGATTTTCAATGCAACAGCTGACGGGATGCGTGTTGTGGACAAGGACTTCAACGTAATACGAATGAATGATACCCTTGCATCCATGGTTGGCGTCAGCATCGAAGATGCAATAGAGCTGAAGTGCCACGATGTGTTCAGCAGTGCACTCTGTCACACCGCGAATTGTCCGCTGACTCGAATTCTCAGGGGGGAAGAACGCGTCACAATGGACATTGATAAGGAAACCCCTGCAGGCGTCATGATCCCCTGCATCATGTCAGCGACCCCCTTCAAGGACAGTCGTGGTGCGGTGATTGGCATTGTGGAGGCTTTCAGGAACATCACCGAGCGTAAGAATGCCGAGAAGGCGCTGCTTCAGCTGACTGAGGAACTAGATCAGCGGGTGAAGAAGCGAACTCAGGAGCTTGCGGCCGCCAATCAAGAACTCGAAGCCTTCGCATACTCAGTTTCACATGATCTACGCTCTCCCCCTAGAGGAATTGCCGGATTCAGCATGGCAGTACTTGAGGACTACTCTGATGTGCTAGACGAAACGGGCCGTGATTACCTCAAACGTACGCATGAGGGGGCCGTGCGCATGAGCGAGCTCATTGCCGATATACTGTCCTTATCGCGGGTGTCGCGAGAAGAGATGCATTCCGAGGAGATTGATATGACCGCTCTCGCACGAACCATTGCAGGAGAGTTGCGAAGACAAGAACCCAGACGCGATGTTAAAATGGCAATTTCAGATAACCTTAGGGCTTATGGCGACAAACGACTTATCTCCTTAGTCTTGGAGAATCTACTGGGGAATGCGTGGAAATTCACGAGCAAGCATCCATCTGCGAAAATCGAGTTCGGCGCAATCGAACAGGAGACCGAAACGGTGTTCTTCGTACGGGACAATGGTGCGGGCTTTGACATGAGATATGTTGACAAGATGTTCATTGCTTTCCAGCGTCTACATCATGCAGATGAATTCGAGGGTACTGGCGTGGGGTTGGCTATAGTGAAGCGGATTATCAGTCGACATGGGGGGCGTACATGGGCTGAAGGAAGCGTGGGAACGGGGGCGACATTCCATTTCACGCTATCGTCTAAAGGAAGTGAAGTATTAACATGAATGATGGACCTATACTGTTAGTGGAAGACAATCCGGATGATGTGATTCTAACAAAACGAGCGTTGAAGGATGCCAATATTGCAAATGATGTTATCGTTGCACGCGACGGAGTTGAGGCCTTGGAGTGCCTTCGCGGTGAAGGTGCCCACGAAGGGAGAGATACGAGCATCATGCCTGAGGTGATACTTCTGGACCTCAAAATGCCAAGGATGGGAGGCTTGGAGTTACTCAAGATGATAAGATCCGATGAAAGCACAAAGCTTCTCCCGGTGGTGATCCTGACCTCCTCGAAGGAGGAGAGAGACGTCATCGAAAGCTACAACCTCGGTGCCAATAGCTACATTCAGAAGCCGGTGGACTTCGACCAATTCGCAGTTGCTGTGAAGCAGCTTGGACTGTACTGGCTGCTGGTAAACATTGGGCCATTCGGGGGACAGTAGGATTTGAGCAGCAAGCTTCGCATTCTTGTAGTTGAGGACTCGGAAACCGATGCCCTATTGATGCTGCGCGAATTGCGCAAGGGCGACTATGAACCGGACTATGAACGCGTTGATGCAGAGGCAGCGATGATGAATGCGCTTCGATCAAGGGAGTGGGATGTCATCATATGTGACTACAATATGCCAGCTTTCAGAGGAGATCACGCACTGAGCTTGCTGAAGGAGAGTGGTCTGGATGTGCCATTCATTCTCTTGTCAGGCACTATCGGAGAAGAAACCGCTGTGGACATGATGAAAGCCGGTGCCCATGACTACATCATGAAGGATAATCTGGCACGGTTGGTCCCCGCTATTCGGCGTGAGCTGCAAGACGCGAAGAACCGACAGGAAAAGAGAGAAGCCCAAGCCGCTCTGCAGCAGAGTGAGGAGAAGTATCGAACGATTCTCGAGAACATCGAAGACGGTTACTACGAGGTCGATCTTTCTGGAAACCTGACATTCTTCAACAAATCGTTATGCAGAATTCTTGGATACTCTAAAGATGAACTGATGGGCATGAACTACCGGCAGTATATGGACAGCGAGGACGCTGAAGGAGTGTTTCAGACCTTCAATGCGGTCCACCGAACTGGGAACCCTGTTAGGGCCATCGATTGGACAATTGTTAAGGCAGACGGTGAAAGAAGGTCAATCGAAGCCTCTGCATCCTTGGTTGTTAATTATGCAGGTGAGCCAGTTGGGTTTCGTGGCATTGCTCGTGGTGTCACCGAACGCATGGAATCACGAAAGGCCCTGAAGGATAGCGAGGAGAGATACCGAACACTTCTCCAGTCAATGCACGACCTAGTCTTTGTCATTGATAAGCACGATTGCTATTCTCAGTACTACACTTCGAGCGAGGAACTGCTCTTTATCTCACCAAAGGAGTTCATGGGCCGGCATATGAGTGAGGTGTTACCGCCATCTGTGGCTGAGCAAATCGTCGAATTATCCCGGGGAGTGAGAGCCACTGGGGAGAGCAAAGCGTTCGACTATCCGCTTGAAATAGGCGGCCAGAAGCATTGGTTCTCTGCGGTATTTAGCTTGCACGAAGATAGCGAGAGCATCGTGCAAGTGGTGAGAGATATCACTAAACGCAAGCAGGCGGAGGAAGCGCTTCGAGAGAGCGAGGAATGGTTCAGGACAATCTACGAGGAGTCACTAATCGCAATCAACGTGTTTGACCCAGACGGCAACCTGATTCATGCGAACCCTGCGTGCATCAATTTCGCAGGGGTGTCGAGCGTTGAGGATCTGAAAGGCTTCAATGTGTTCGAGGACCCCAACTTGCCGAACGAGATACGGCAACGAATACGAAAGGGGGAGCGAGTTCTGTACCATTCTGTGATTGACTTCTCGAAGGTCAGGAAGGCAGGGCTGTATGACACCCCTAGGCTTGGGGTAAGGCACGTTGAAGCTGGTGCATCCCCGCTGAGGTATGGAGAGGATGAGGCGCTACATGGATATATGGTTCAGATGGTTGATGTTACAGGGCTTGTATTGGCTGAGGCGAACACGAAGGCTGCTGCTGAAACTGCGATGCTATACTTGGATCTCATGGGCCATGACATACGGAATCAGCTACAGGCAATCATCATGGGAACGGAGATAGTGGAACAACTAGATATCAGGCCTGAAGTTAGAGAGATGGTTGACATAGTATCTGACTCGGTGGAGAAATCGCAGAACTTGATCAGGAAGGTACAAGCGACTCGCGAGCTGCTGTCAGTGCCGCTATCGAACACCTCGTTGAGAACATCTCTGGAGGATTGTCTGCAAGTTCTGAATGAAACGTACGATGATGTTCAGATTGAGATGAATTTGGCCGCTGAACAACCGACTGTGTTTGCGGACAAGTACCTAGGGAATCTGCTGATGAACATCTTGGAAAACGCAATCCTTCACAATGATAAGAAATCCAGAAGAGTTTGGCTAGACCTCAGAGAAGCAAAGGGGGGTTATGAGGTCGTGATTGCCGACAACGGTCCTGGGATTGCCAATGATAAGAAGGAGAATCTGTTCGACCAAAGCAGGAGGTTTGGTGGCGTAGGAGTCCATCAGGCATTCAAGATTATACAGAAATATGGGGGTCACATCACTGTGCAAGATCGAGTACCCCGCGATTCAAGCAAGGGTGCTGAGTTCCACATCTGGTTCCCCAAATCAACATCATGAGCCTATTTGGCCAGCGAGGCCGCCCCTGTTCTCCTCCTTCCTCGACGTTATCGACCTAATTCTAGCCTTCCTTAGTTGTCAAACTCAAGAATCACTTCTCTAGGCACCCGCTTACATGGTCAGAGGGAGCAGGATTTTGAAGGTGGCACCTTCGCCTGGGTCTGTGTCCATCAACTCTATCGAGCCGTTCATGGCATTCACAATCGCTCTGGAGAGATACAGACCAAGACCTCCTCCACTTGTTGAAACTCCTCTATGAAAGAGCTGGTCTCGAACTTCCTCAGGAATTCCCGGCCCATTGTCTGAAACAAGGACCTGCACATTGCTTCCTTCTTTGGAGATTGTCATGTCTACTGTTGTTTTCTCACCGGCATGTGCTGCAGCATTTCTTAGGAGATTCTCAAAGACCATTGGAATAAGCCTATTTCCCGCGATTGTTAGTTCTTCAACGTCATCATCCACAGTCACGTTCACAGTGAGTTTTGTATGTGCGTCTTGAGCCTGAGAGGTTACGCTCCTTACTAGCGCTACGGTGTTCCTTTCGATAGAATCTGCTGGTCGACTGACTGCTTTCAATAGATTCATCATTCGTTCACAGACTGCTTCTGTGGACGATAGGGTTTCGAGGATTTCACTATCATTCTCTCCTGCAATCATCTTCGCAAGATCCACGTTTCCAAGTATCACGCCCAAGTCGTTCCTCAGGTCGTGGCGAATCAACGCAGCATAAACCTCTAGTTCGCTGTGCTGCTGGCGCCTTTGCTCTTCATTCTGCTTGCGCTCGGTGATGTCGCGAATCACGCTGACCCAACCGACTCGTGTGCCCTGTTCGTTCTTGAGTGGCGTGACATTGTGTTCAGTGGGAAATACTGTTCCATCCCTGCGCTTCATCCTGAACTCGAACCCGTCCAATCGCCCCTTCTCTTCTATGGCCGGATACAGATTCTTTCTGAACTCCTTATATGTCGCCTCGTCAACGTGCAGCATGCTTGCCTTCTGGCCCCGCATCTCATGACGGCTGTAACCGAATACTGTTTCAGCTGCTGGATTGCAGTCCATTATCTCCACCGTGCCAGCTTCGAGAACCAGGACAGCTTCACTCAGGCTATCGAAGGTCCTTTTGATCAGTTGTTGGGAGGCCCTGAGCGCTTCCTCAACTATCTGGCGCTCTGTGACATCCCGCATCTGAACTATGTAGCCGCGCGACGACCCATCCTCACCCTGGCCAAACTGTGTGACCACGGTATTGAGATATGCGATTCCTGTCCTTGATGTTACATACAACCCGAGTTCCTTCACCTTCTCAAAGTTAAAAGCAGCCTGATACCTGATAGTTTCTCCATCTTTGATTCTCTTCTTCAGCTCTTCAGGGATGTTCGGGTCGTCAAAAAGGTTGAATCCTCTGATATCATCTACACTAGATACGCCAAACGCATCAAGACATGCCTTGTTTGCCTCAATCAGATACCCATCAGAGTCAAAGACATCGATACCAATGGATGACTCTTCAAAGATGCTTCTGAATCTTTCTTCACTTTTCTGAACCGCTTGCTCTGCTCTCTTTCGCTCGGTGCTATCCTCACCAGAGCTGAGTATACCATCTATCCGACCCTTACTACTTTTCATAACAGTGTTGTGCCATGCTATGATTCGCTCCTCACCGTCCTTGGTCAAGATTGGATTCTCATGGTACTCCACTAGCTCGATCTTGCCTTTCATGAGGCTTCTGAATACGTCATGGGTTTCCTTTCGCAACCTCTTTGGGAGAAAGGTCTTGAACCAGTCCTTGCCAACAATTGCGTCATTGTCATGACCGATGACCTCGCTACACTTGCGATTCGCAAACACAACAACCCCCTCTGAGTTAAGCGCGACAAACATAACTTCTGCTAGGTCCAAGTATTCTTGTGCCTTGAGGAGTTCCTCACGCTGGGGTTGCTCTGTAGAAGTTTCCTCTTTTCGAGCACTAGATACCTTCGAATCTTTATCATCGGACATTCGGTTCTCATTCTCCCTGCAATTGGAATGCTCGCAGCAGCGAAGAGTGTCTGTTTCCATCATCAATCGAAATGTGAAGTATCAATGCCTGCATCAATACGAACCCTCGCTCTGGTTGCGCTTGGTAACTCCATGTGCGATTCTTATTCGGGTTGAAACCAAGATAAATAAATCCGTTACCGTTTTGGGCATGTATGTCGCTCTCTGTGAGCTCCCTCATACACCAGCTTCCGACCAGAAGTGTCATTTTCCATGCTTAGCAAGCCACCACCACAAACCGGCTCGATTGATGCAATGCAGAGGACAAACATACGTGAAACTTGGACCCGCTCGTAGTGCGCCATTGCCTTTTCTTGAGATTGTAACGGAGAGATCTGTGCACAGCATTGCCATTCTTAATTGGATGATTCTGGGGATATCGCAATCAGCTTCTTATTCACTGCTTCCACCAACCCTTTTTCCATGAGGGAACTCACGTGATGCTCGACCATCCATTTCTCGAATTGAAGTAGAACCAGATCTGAGAGAGGTGGATACACTATTGGGTTGACAGAAAGATCATCGATTGTTTCTGCTCCATCTCTTATCGACTTGAGCACTGCTTCTTCACGTCTGTCGAAGTGCTTCTCATACTCAGAAAGAGCATACCTATAATCAATAATCAAAGGTTCCTGCAGATGCCCACTAATCATTCCCTTATAGTCACGTTTCTTCAGCATCCGTATCGATTCTCTGAACTCTGGAATGGACGAGTTCTCGTGTCCATAAAATGGGCCGAACCTTGTGCAGTCAATATCAGATGCGAAGATGAGGTTGGGCTCGAGAAACTCTATGCACATATGATCGGGGAGATGACCTGGCGTGTATAGCACGCGAAGCGTGAGGTCTCCTACCGCGAACTTGTCACCGTTTCGTAGCTCTTCATCTACTCTTCCATCCTCTAGGGCTCCGTACATGCTCCTATTGACCAAGTCTTCCCACAGGGGTCTGATGGGATGTTTTTTGTGGAACCCAAGGAACTTCTTCATTTCCTCCTTATCATTGAAGAGAGATGCTGTCATCTCGTTGGCAGCAATTCTGCACCTTGAGAGCCTGTGCAATTTCGTTGTATGTGTGATATGATCCGGATGAATATGAGTTAGGATAATTGTGTCAATGTCGCGGAGCTCGAGATTGTGATTCTTCAGAAGGGATCGCAGCTCTTCGATGGGACAGCCTGGGTCTA
>JAUWOA010000104.1 GCA_030612365.1 Candidatus Thorarchaeota archaeon | reverse complement strand
CATACCTGACCCGTCTGCGACTGCTACAATCATCATCATGCTAGTGACAAAAAGGATGGTGTCCCACTCTATGCCTAACACCAGTTCGTGAAAATCGTGACCCCCAACCCAGAGGACTACGCCTGCGAATCCCATGCCTAGCAGGGCCATTCCAGTCCGGTTTATTTTCTCTGTGCTTATGATGATGTACGTGCCGATGAAAACGGCGAGGATTGCCGCACTTAATGCATCCATCTTCCTAGTTCTCACTCCAGATTGTCAATCTGCGGACAGTTGTCAACTACAGTAATGGCAGTAGAAACTATAATGTGAAGGCCTAATCAAACCCTACTCATTAATGTGTCGTCCAACAATCAATCTAGACTGCATGGGGGTGGGTCTTGGCACTACCAATGAGTTGATATTGCGATTTCCTCCCACTCCGGCAACATCAGGTCCATGGTGAGAATTGAATGACGAATCAGATCAAGGCCCAAACACCTGAAATGACCAGTCTATCAGAGATGAAGACAGTCACGGAGCAAGCGACCATCACCGATACCTATGCTCTCTACTTAGATGACGAGAGCCACTCCTTTGATGGTCAGACGGACAAGCTCCTTTTTCCCACTACTGAGGCAGAGGTGGCTGCTGTTCTGAAACATGCAAACGAGAACGGAACGCCCATTACAATTCAGGGGGCCAGAACCGGACTCACCGGTGCTGCTGTTCCTATGGGCGGTATCACGATCAACCTTGAGAAGATGGATGAAATGCTCTTCATGGAGTACTCTGCTGATGAGGGTCTGTACTCGATTGGCGGCCAAGCTGGTGTTATCCTTGAAACCTTGGTGAAGGCAATTACCACAAAAAACCTTGATGAGTTGAAAGACAAGGGCACGCCCGAGCAACAGAAGGCTCTCGAGCAGTTCCTGAATGAATCAGATTCCTACTTCTTCCCCATAGATCCGACAGAAATGACGGCCCTTCTGGGCGGTGTTGTAGCGTGCAATGCGTCAGGTGCACGCACCTTCAAGCATGGTGCGGTTAGAAATTGGGTCCGTCGTCTGAGGATTGTACTAGCAAATGGAGACATTCTTGATATTGAGCGGGGCAAGATCTTCGCGAAAGATGGCACGTTCGAGGTCATACTCACCGATGGGTCAACGGTCGAAGTCCCGATACCTACCTACGAGATGCCAAAGACAAAGAATGCCGCTGGTCTCTTTGCCAAGCCTAGCATGGACCTGATTGATCTTTTCATCAGCTTTGAGGGAATCCTTGGTGCAATCACAATGGTAGAGCTCGGACTGATGAAGATGCCCGAGAACATCATGACAGTGATGGCCTTCTTTCCAAGCGAGGATGATGCAGTCAATTTCGTCTATGACGTCAGGCCGCATGACTCTCCAATCCCCATGAACTTTTTGGAATACTTTGGACCAAATGCAGTCAAGATGATTAAGGAAAAGGCGAGCGAAGCTGGACTTACTGTGCCCGCTCTCTCAGATCAGACTCAAGCTATAGTCTTCTTTGAGTTCAGCTACACAGAAGAAGAGATGGAGGAGAAAATAATGAGCCTTGAAGAGATTCTCAACAAGTACAACTCCTCCTCTGAATCGAGCTGGGCCGGCCTAGACCGGACAGAACTGGAGAAGATGAAGACAGTCAGGCATTTCGTACCTGAAACAATCAATGCACTCATCGCCCAGCGTAAGGCGGAGTATCACGAAGTGCACAAGATTGGTACTGACATGGCAGTCCCAGCTGAGGCACTGCGAGAGTATCTAAAGTTTTATCGTGACACTCTGGAGGCGCAGGGAATGGAATACGTTATCTTCGGTCATATTGGGGACTCGCATCTGCACGTAAACATGATTCCGCGAAACAACGAGGAAGTCCAGCAGGGAATGGACAATTACATGCTCTTTGCGAAGAAGGCTGTTGAGCTGGGCGGCACAGTTGCGGCAGAGCACGGAATTGGCAAGCTGAAAGTACCCTTCCTAGAAGCTATGTATGGTCAGAAAGGCATAGCAGAAATGCAGGCTGTCAAAAGGGCTCTTGATCCAAAGTGGCTTCTCAACAGAGGCAATATCATTGCTGTGCCTGCAGAATTTGCACAGCTTTGATGCTGTTTTGCTCAACGGATAGGTTTTCCACCTGCTTGATCTTCTCATACAGGTTGGGTTCCTCCTCACTGAGTCTGTTCATGTTCCGAACACCCAAGGCAGACCAGTAGTCCTGAACTACCTCTGTAATGGTTTTGGTATTTCCTTCTTCACACTCGGCGATGCTTTCCCTGATGTCATCAACCATCTCATCGATGCTCTTCTTCTGTATCTTAACTCTAGCCCAGAAGTCACACATCTTGCCTCTACAAGGTCCCTTGACTAACACACAGTGTGCCATTAGAAAACATCTCAATAGTGTGACGTTCGCGACCATCTTGTTTTCTTAAACGTTACTCTAGCTCAGCATATTGAAGAAAATCGAATCTGACTTCTTTCCTGCAATTTGATATCTGGTGAATTACAGTCTATCTTGTCAAAAAGCGAATCGACTGGGGGCTGCATTACCGCCACTCACTAGTAGTTGTAGATTTCAGGTCTATTAACGCATGGAGAGAAACGACTACTATCTCCCTTCAATACTATGCATACAATACCAACCGCCTTTCAGTTCGTACTTGTGGAACACGGGGCAGGCAAAGCAATTACAACCCCTATCTTCGATCTCTGCAGCTGGTTTCTCTGAAGCACCGCGTGCACAGAACAGCGCATGTGGCTTGACAGTGTTGAGATCGTTTGGCTTGAACGTAGGACAGGGTCCGCAGAATTTCTTGCAGATCTCCATATTCTCCTGCGTATCAGGAACTTCCTGTACCATTTTAAAACACCTGGCTAGGTTTCAAGATGTAACTTATGGTATAAGTGTTTTCAAAGGCCCGTTGGAGGACTTGTGAGTCGTATATCCAATATGCCACATGATGATCAGCATCGGCTTACTCATCGCGTCCCTTACGTGCGAGTAGCGGTTCCGCCTGAGGACTCCAGGGTGAGCTATCTCCTGCTCCGTGTATGTCTAGCTTCATCCATTCTCATAGGCATTTCAGATACTCTGCTTTCTCGGCGGCGTCTTGGAGCTTGGCAACAGTGACCACGAAAAGAACACCTTATGTTGAATTAGTTCCAATGGAATGATATGGTCGGCTTCTATTCGCGATTAGCTGGGTACTATGATTTGCTCTATGGTTCCAAAGACTATGGGGCTGAAGTCGATAGAATTCAAAAAATGAACTAGGCCAAGTTCATTGAATCTGTTTGCACCCCCAACCGAATGGGGCTCTTCCCACTGCATAGAATCAAGGTATTGATGGAAGAAACTGGCTTCACAGTGGAGTTGGTTGAACCTGATTTGGTAAAGGAACAGATTCTGGTTGGAATCAAGGAATAGAAGCGTCGAACTATACCCTATTATTAGTCAAATCGCAAAATCTACAGAGTCTTGTGATGCCAAAGATTTCAGGAATGGTTGTCACACAACTTGTTAAGATGTGAGGTGAATTGACATTCGATTGCTTTCAAGTGCTCTTGTTGTGCTTCTTCTAGTTTCTATATTTACTCTCTCTGCAGGTGCTACTACTACTTCGGATGCTACAATTTCAACACTCGCTATCGAACGTGTTGAAACCCCCTCTGTTAACCGGACATGGTCTGACATATCTCTAATCTATCAAGATGAGTGGCATGATCCAGCAGAGGTTGATGAGGAGATTGAACTAATTCATAGCACAGTTCCAGAACTTGTAGATATTGAAGTAATAGGAGAAAGCTATCAGGGGAGAAATATCACCTGTATCCGGATTACCAACGAGCTAAACACAGAACAGAAGGCAAAGACCCAGGTTAACGCGCATCATCATGCTCGAGAACAAATCACGGTTGAACTTTCCTTGCGTTTTATCATCTATCTGCTTAACAACTATGGTGAAGATGAAACCATAACCGAGTATGTTGACACGCAGGAAATCTTTGTTATTCCTACGTTGAATCCAGACGGTCTTGAACGTGTAGTTAATGAAGAAGACTATTGGCTCAGAAAGAATCTTCGTCCCTATGATGATGACGGTGACGGTCTGTTCGATGAAGATCCATGGGATGACGCAGATGGTGATGGTTATGTTTCAGGATTTGATGTCTACACTAAAACGGGTCCTGGTGGAGAACCGGTGTTTCAATATACTTACTATGAAGGCATAGACGATGATTGTGATGGTCTTTTCAATGAAGACTATATTGGACTTGTTGACCTTAATCGGAACTATGCAACTGGTTGGGGTTCAGGAAGCTCGTCGTCAGATGTAAGGTCTCAGATATACCGCGGTCCTACGGCCTTTTCAGAACCGGAAACCCAAGCTTACAGGGACTGGGTAAGCCAGCACAAATTCGCCATGGTGTACGCACTTCACTCAGGCATTAACTGCACATACTTTCCTACGGATTACTATAACAACTGGTATGAAGGCCTACTCTACAACCGTGTAGTCCAAGATTTCGCGACAATGTACCCTGTGGGATTCAATGAGTTCTATGGTTTCACCGCACAAACTTCCGGTGGCCAATACGATAAACCTCAGCTTGCTTCGGCTCCGTCAGGCATGTGGGGGGCATGGATGTATGTTGAACGAGGAACGACCCTTCCCATCACCTTTGAGGTCTATCACAACGGATCTGCTGATGCTCCCTCAACATACGTAGTTATTGTTGACAACTCTACGCATTTGATTCAGGAATGGCATGAGATTTTTAGCTACTTTACACCTGATGATGCTTACATTGAGGAGCTTTGGCAATACTACATTCCGGCATTCGATTATCTGCTTGAGATGACACCAAGACTAAATGCCACTCTTGGTGTGGTTTCAGAAGCCACTCAACAGGGAGAGGAAATGTCGCTAAGTGTTCGTATCAATTGCCTTAGCCCTCGGCTCGGTACTGAGGATGGGATTGAACTCAGAGGTGAGGATGGTACTCTGCTTCACTCATGGGGTGCTCTTGATGGAGGAGACTCACACATACTGCCCATCACGATCACATTGCCTGTTAATCTGAACGAAACGGGTTACTTACTAAGGCTTGGCAATGAATACTCAGGCTACACACGGTTCTTGCTTACTTCAGCAGCATCAAGTGCATCTCCTGATCTTCTATTGCCAGCAGTTGTCATTGTGACTCTAGTTGCTGTTGTGATAGTTGTATACTATGTGAAAGTATACAGTAAAACTCACTAGCGTGCCCGTTCCTCTTGCGAATACAGAGCGAACCACGGGCTGAACCCATGTCTGGGAGGCTTCCTTGAAGAGAGTATGACCTGCATGACACATGACCATATTAGAATGAGCCATGAATCTTCAGTCAACGGGGGCGCACACGGAGCCTACAAAAACAACCAGCGACGCGCAGGGGCGAAAGCCTCCACATGATTACAGGAAGCCCTCCATGGCGCCCACCTCCCTTTTCTATTTGGTTCTATTCCAGTTCTCAGTCTGCCATATTTCATTTGATGCTGTTTTGTGACTATCCTACAGTCTTGCCCACGAAGGTTACCGTAACCCGTCGACTTCTCGGTCCATCGCATTCAACGAATAGAATCCTCTGCCAAGCACCCAGGGTCAGTCTGCCAGATTTGACGGTCACTGTCTCGGAGGGACCTAGCAACGACGTCATTATGTGCGAATGGGCGTTGTCGTCAACTCTGTCGTGTTGATATCCTGCATGTGGCGGGACAATCTTCGACAGCTGCGTTTCGATATCTTGCATCAGTCCGCTCTCAGCTTCATTGATAGTCAATCCTGCAGTCGTGTGAACACTGAATACTGTCAGGATTCCATCCTCAGCATTATTCTTAGCGACCCAGGACTGAATCATCCCTGTTATGTCAATGACTTCCACGGACCTGTTCGATTTAATTTCAACTTGACCATGCACTACATTCATCGTTATTGGCCTCCAATTGAATGGGCACTACGCATCTCTTCGTAGTGCGGCCAGAGATACGCCTTTCCATTACTTGGTAATTGCGGTGCCACGTCAGCTATAGCCTTTCGGCTGTAACAACTAGACTTGCGCCACAGTGGGGGCAACGAACGGTGTCTGGACCTACCTAGTCGACTTCCTCTGGGTTCACATCTGCGCCACACTTGTGGCATATCGGGGGTATTCTTCTCGTGAGCAAGACCTCACGCTCGATGATTCTCTCCACACCTATGTCGCTTGGCTTAGGTTCCTCACCGCGGATGAATGTATCTTCCTCGACAGCACCGTAAAGCGTTTCCTGGGCAATTGCCTCGTTCAGAATCTGTCGAACCTTGTCAGACTGGACTTCCGATACCTTGGCGATTTCATCTACGGTGATTCTCTCGTGGTTTTTCGCAACCCGTACCACCCTGTTTGCACGACGTACGGCCTTGTTCCCAATGGCGAAAACAATGGCTCCAATGAGGATCGCCAGAATCCCGGATCTACATATCCAGAGGCTGAACTCCGCATTCTGAAGGGCTGTTTCCCTTGTCACAGTACGGAGTGAATGTTCCGCCACGAAACTCCAGTAGCTGTGCTGACCAAAACCCACAACCGTGGCCATGAGACCTATGAGCACTAGACCAAGACCAACGCAACATGTCTTCACACTAGTCCACTCCCATCAACGCCAGCAGGGCCAAGGTTCGCACTCAAGTGTGATTGTCTTTTTTGTGTTCATGTGCCCTCTGCATACGCTCTTGCGTACACTGCTTGCTCCTTGGTCCACTTGTCGATGCTGATGCCCATGGTTTCAAGCTTAGCGAATGCAGTTTCCTTATCGAGTTCGCTTGGGAATTCATAGACTGCTGGTTTTAGATCTTTCCCGTGTTTTGCTAACCA
>JAUWOA010000183.1 GCA_030612365.1 Candidatus Thorarchaeota archaeon | reverse complement strand
TCGACATAGGCGGCACATTAATCGAACCTTTCATTCTCCCTGTCTTTGAAGTTCACAAGAAATTCATCCTCCAGGTGTGTGGTGATGATTATAGCTTCTCTGATGAGGAAATTGCAGACGCTCTCGATGTGGCAGAAGAAGCATGGGAAGCAGTACTAGAAAAGGATGTTCACTATTTCTTTTCAGATGAGGATTGGGCAAAGCGCAATCGCATTCTCCTGAGAACCCTCGGAATTACTGAGATGTTGGATGAACGTGCTAGCCACATGCAGACACTATGGACAGAGATTATTGCTGCTTATCCGCACACACTGAAACCCGATGCGAAAGAAACTCTCGAACAACTGAAGCATCGTGGATATAGCTTGGCTATTTCCACCAACTGGTATGATCCGCGTGAACTCCTCATGTCCTTTGGAATCTATGATATGTTTCAGAGCATCCAATTCAGCATCGTTCCGGGCTATTGCAAACCAGCCCCATACATGTTGATACAGAACGCGCGTGAGATGGGTGTCAATCCGTTGAAGTGCGCCTTTATTGGTGATGATATCAAGCGGGATGTTCCAGCCGCCAGAAGAGCTGGGATGCATCCTATCTTGATTGTCAACGAGGGCGAAGAGATAACCCCTGATGATGAAGATATAACAGTCATTCACGAACTGAATGAGTTGCTAGAATTGTTTGAATGACCCGCCAATTCATTCCCCACACGTACACTAGTCATTGCTTATCGCTGAAGAAAGGAATCGCGCAAACACCGTTCATACGGTCATTTATTCAAAGGATTCATAAGAAAGCTCAACCCCGTTTAAAGGGATTCTCAAGGGAGTGATAAGAATTGAGCGAAAATATCAGCAATCTTGCTAGGTATGTCTTTCTGCTGGCTTTCGTTGTTGACCTGATTTTCGGAGTATGGTATTTCATATCTCCTGAATCATGGACCGCTTTAACGGGATGGCCGACTGAAACAGCTTCTGGTCGTATGCTGGGTGTTGCTATCATTATGCTCGCATTTGGTTCTATCATGGCCTATCGCGCGACTTCGTGGGGGCAGGTAGAGCTCTATGTTATGATGGAGATCGTCTGGAATCTCCTAGGTGTCATAGGCATGATCTGGAACTACGCAACAATGACCCTTCCTGTCGCTGGCTGGTTCATGACCGGCCTTCTGGCGCTATTCCTGCTTCTGTTTGGGTACGTATACTATCAAGCCAAGCAGACATGAATCAAAGGAAACGCTTTGCTGGATGAATTGAGCAGAGGATGACTACTCGGGCAGCCGCCTTAGGTAACAACTGCGCCCCTAGTCGAGCGCTTTTGTAGCCCAAGGAATTATTGATAGTGGAGGCTACGCTCAAGCGGCCGGAATAAGAGCGATTACCTTAGCAACTAACTGCTCAGGTGTACCCAATCCTTTTTCATGTTGACATAACTTGCTCTCATCGGGGTTACATTGTCAAGAGGAAACAGCGGTTTGGCATGGAGCATTGTTAAAGCACTTCACTCCAAGACAGCTGACATTTCATCCAAGCCCTTGGCTGACAGGCGAACCGCGACAGAGGCCGCTAGAATCGCTGCCGTAACCTGGACTGTTGCGACGTACACTGATTCTCAAGCTGACGAACTAATCCGGGCGCCTGTCCCACTACTCTCTCACCTTTCGTATAAGGCTGAGAAAGATGGAGTATCGTCGAAAGATGCAATTGAAACAGCCCAGTCAGTTCTTGAAACCTGGAATGGCGATACTTACGCCGACAGAGTCAAGTCCGCCACTCCTCGAGACCTAGCAGAACTTCTTGCTCAGATACACTCCTACGGTTGTTTCTCACTGCCCGCAGGTCACAGAGGGCATCCCTCTCGGAGAGCATTAGGTGCAATCTACACCCCTCTTGCAGTGTCGGATTACATTTGCGAGATGACTATTGGAACCGAGCTGGATCGAAGACTTGCAGGTTTTCAGAGATGCGATTTGGAGGAGTTTGAACATTTCCTCTCATTGAAAACTCTTGACCCCGCTTGTGGGCCTGGGGCATTTCTCATATCTGCAATTGAAGTGTTCAGAAAGAGAAGCTCAACGATTGAGGCAGCCGCCAAGAAGGTTGGTCTGCTTTCCATTGATCTGCCGAGTCTACTGCGTGAGAATCTATTCGGAGTAGACATCGACAAAGCCGCGCTTGAGATTGCAGACATTTCCATTGCACTCCTTCTAGGACAAAACCCTGTATCTACAACCTCCTCCTTTGGGGTGCGATTGAAGCAAGGCAACTCATTGGTGATGATAAATGGGTGGGACGGATCCGCAAACCACACAAGCTTCTTTGAGGACTCCGCCTCTAGGTGTTCCTTTGAATGGCAATCAGAGTTTCCCGACATACTCGCTCGGGGCGCCAAGGGCTTTGATTTCATTGTGATGAATCCGCCCTACGAGAGGTTAAAACCGAATTTGGCCGAGTTCTTGAGAGAGCGCCTTCAGTCGGGCGATCGGACTATACGCTTGCAGGAGTTTGAGGATTACAAGGTTGCCCTTCGAGAAGACATAGCATACTTCAGAAACTCGGGAGAGTATTCGCTCGGCAATCGTTACACGATCAATACCTATCGTCTATTCATTGAGCAGGCCTTGCGACTAGCACGTCCTGGAGGCCGCCTTGGGCTCGTTGTTCCCTCCACGCTCCTTGGAGATATTTCCGCGGGGCCACTCAGGCGGCATCTA
>JAUWOA010000077.1 GCA_030612365.1 Candidatus Thorarchaeota archaeon | reverse complement strand
ACTCATTCGGTCTGCTCCAAGCACGACTGCTGCAGGGTTTCCTTCGTATCGAACATCGGTGAAGATGTCGACCTGTGCGACTTGAAGTTCACGGTGTCGGTTCATGTTCTCACGGCCTGGAAGCTATGGTGCTCCCGTGCTAATTAACAATCGCATGTGGTAATCACTGAGGATAGAAGAATGAGAAGGTGGCGGTCACCTAGGTAATCGTGGTAGGAGGGGGGAGTTTCGTAATTGAGGGCATGTAACGAAAAACTAGCCCAAATGACCGCCTTTGCTGTACTAGGCATGACAGGATATCACCCTCGAGTCCTACCATGTCCATTGCAATCTGCAACCTGCCGTCTTATTAAACCTTCTGTGTGTTGAATTTCAATTCCGACGCGCATTTGAGTTTAATTCGAGTTTAACAGCAGGCTCATTGCCGACTCATTTCATGTTGGGAGCAAAGAGAGAGAAGCCCCCCATGAGGGAGGCTAACAGCATTCTCTACAAGAATCTCAGATTACGCACCAGTGTACGGTTTGGAGAGACTGTCTTCCTCGACTTGTGTGGGTCTGTGGCCAGCTCGCCACTCCTTGACTGGCACCGAGAACTTCTTTTCCACTCGGGACCTGTGAATCGTATTCATCGTGCAGAATGGGATAATCCTGCCGTCGGGCACAGCGTAGTTAATATCGCAATGCTGTACGCGCTCTAGGTCCAGATTATAGGGGTCTTGAAAGTGCATCATGCCAATCATGATTATCCGCTTCATGAATTTTGAAAGAGCTTCAAAATCGCCTGTCTTCAGGAACACGTTCACGAGCCCCTTGAGCATGCCCTTATCCTTAACATGACGAAGACCTGCCGCAATCTTGGCCTTGGCCCGCTTGCTAGCGCCTTTCTTCTTATCTGCATAGATATTTGAGATGTCCACGAACAGGTCGATGAACTTGTCAATATCAATCAAGTCAGTAATGGGTCTGTAGCTCCCGTCATCGTCGATGTAGATGAAAGTGGACATTCCACAAGCGAAGTGTGTACCGAGTTCAAGGCGGGTACTACCCTTTATGAAACCCAGTCCGCGACCTAGAGGCATCATCGAAGGCACAGTGAACCATTCTGAGGCGGGTATCCGACCTCCGGTTTGTTCCTCGATTAGCTTGATGACATCAGGAATAGTTATCCGCATCTCCTTGCGCGCTTCGTGATCGATCCGTCCAGTGATACTTACGGGTTGGAAATTGACACAGCGAATTACATCTCGGTTCTCCACTGCGAACTCAATGATTCGTCCAACCTGGTCATCGTTCACGCCGCGAACCACTGTCGGGACGAGGATGAGAGAATGCATGCCAATCTCGCGAGCATTCTTTATCGCCTGCTTCTTTACAGGCAGGATGTCGCTGCCTCTGGCTACGATGTATGGTTCTGGCGTGACACCGTCAAACTGCATATAGATCGTTGAAAGGCCTGCGTCACGAAGCTCTTGCAGGTACGCCTTGCTCTTGCCAATTCTGATGGCATTGCTGGCAATCTGAACATTCACGAATCCTAGCTGCTTCGCCCATTTGATGTATTGTGGCAAGTGCTTGCTAACGGTTGGCTCTCCACCTGCAAACTGGATAGCAGGCGTTGTAACTGGCAGATTCCTCCGAAGGTTTCTCATCATCTCAAGGACTTGCTCAGGCGAGGGTTCATACACGGTACCTCCTTCCGCAGCCACTGCGAAACATATCGGACATCGCAAGTTGCAGCGATTAGTGACATCAAGCAAAGCGAGCGCTGTGTGGGTCTTGTGTTCTGGACACTGACCACAGTCTTCAGGACATCCCTTCACGGTCTTGGTCCTGGGATTGTCCAGGCCCACTGTCTTATACCACCGCTTCTGGGCCTTTCTCCACATATCTGCGTCGCCCCAGTAGACGTCTATGAACTCACCGTGCTTCTCGCAGGTTTTCTTGTACATGACCTTACCGTCTTCTTCGTAGAGGGTAGCATCTATCACATTTACTTCATCCTGCTTCAGGAAGCACTCTGGGCAGATGGATTGCGTAGTGTACGGAAGCTCCTTTTCGGGATGTAGCTCAACATGGTATCTAGAAACGTCTCCATGAGTGAGCGGCTCTTCCGGGATTGGCTTTACATCATCAGTTGCCACGATTGTTCAGCTCCATAATAAGTTACCACCACTGAACAGGGTGGTATTACGCGCAAAAACCTGAGCTTTTTGGATATAACCTTTATCCAATGGTTCAGAGTATGATGAGTGAATCATGCAGGGTGTTCTGAATCATCGAGCAATAGCACGTAGCCGCGCTTGAAGCTACCGCGTGCCCGGTTCTTCTCTGCCCTCAGTTGATCAAGTTCAGTGGAACTGAAACCCCTTTGCTGAATCAAAGCATCGATGATTTCAAGGAGATCAACGATTTCCTCAGTTTCACCGGAAGAAAGAAGCTCTTCCGCTTCTTCAACAATCTTTGTTCGCATCAGCAGGTCAAGCTCGTCCTCTAACGCGATTCGGACTGTTGGTTGCACACCCTTGGAGCGTATGATCTCAGGGATTCGGTCACGCACTATCTTCTCTCTCAATGATTGCACCAGCACTACTATCGAGTCACCTCAATGCAAGAGATACCTCAATCTGAGGTTTTGCCTCTGTGACAAAGGCATCAACGGCAGCTTTCACATCTTCGGGAAGGTCCGAGGTCCATGGCTCATCCGCGCCCCGAGAAATCGACTCAATCATCGAACCGAACGGTAGGTATCGCGGTGTTAATGATTCATCAAATGAAATACTACCAACCCACTGTCCTTGGTTCACCACTTCGTAGACTGGCTGAAACTTATCCATCTCTGCGGGAAAGATAGCGCTCCAATAGAAGGACATGCCGTTGAACGATCCCGGCTTACCGAGTGGAACTAGATAGCTGTCTAGGGTTGCCTTCGCAAAGACGAGATTGTATAGAATCCCGATATTGCAGTTAAGGCAAGTGTTGAACTCCAAACCATCGCCACTTGACTGAACATACGCAATGCCTTTTTTCTCGATGTTATCATCATTGCAGTGAACACATTGGCTCATCCCCCATCGAACCTCTACGTGGCTCTCAAATGGGCCAGCTAGGAATCTGTTCTTGGCCGCCTCAAAGGCTGCCTTCACTGCCCCAGCACCTTCAGAATCCATCTTTGGTCTTATGGCACGCCAGACTTCAAGCAGATCCTGCCACTGTGTATTGTAAATCATATCCGCAAGCTTGTCTAAGGTTCTATCTTCTAGAGCACTCATTGATTACCACCGCATTCGGGCACTAGTCCAAATCTATCTGACTGGGAAAAGCATCTAACAATTAAGTGTTGGTCGGGTCTCTCTTCAATTCAAGTGTATCGAAGGTCAACATGTGTTAGCCGAACATTTTTATTAGCGTGGAAATGTTTCTAACAAACAGCCCTAGAAGGTGAATTGCAGGATGGATTGTCAAATTAACTAGCGTCGCTTCTCCAAGACGATTAGCTATGTCCAGTCCATCCATGCCTTTGTGCCGATTCAACGGGTGTCTTTTACACTCATTGCTCAGGTCACATCAATCAGAGAGGTGTTCAGTTTGAGTTCATTACCTAAGCGCTATGATCCTTTAGCCGTAGAGAAGGAAGTACTAGAGTTCTGGAACACCAACCAGATCTATGAAAAGACCGTTGACTTGAGGAAGTCAGGCCCAGCTTGGAACTTCCTTGAGGGACCTCCCACGACAAACGGCTTCATGCATGTTGGTCACGCGAGAGGTCGAGCTATGAAGGATGCTGAGATTAGATACCAGACTATGAAGGGACATAACGTCTGGAGGCGTGGCGGCTGGGACATGCAAGGCCTCCCCGTTGAGCTAGAAGTAGAAAGGAAGGAAGGGATAGCCGAGAAAGGCCATATCGAATCGAGCATGGGGATGGACCAGTTCGTTCAGAAGTGTAAGGATCTTACTGATTTCTACCTTGACCGATGGGTCAATGACTCGATAAGACTCGGTCTATGGTTGGACTATCCAAGCGCATACCAGACGCGCAGGGATGACTACATAGAGCATGTCTGGCACTTCTTAAAACTTGCAAATGAGAAGGGACTCCTTGGGAGAGGGTATCGTGTAAATCCAACGTGCCCAAGGTGCAACACCGCCCTCTCAGGGCATGAGGTCTCCCAGGGATACATGACGAAAGCAGACCCATCAGTTTACGTGAAGTTCAGACTTCAGGACAAAGATAATGAGTACCTGGTAATATGGACAACAACTCCATTCACGTTAATATCAAACGAGATGGTATCTGTCCATCCCAAGTATAGGTACGTCAAGGTGAAGGTTGGGGATGAACTATGGTGGCTGGTAGAGGACCTCGTAGACATTGTTATGGAGAAGGTCGGTGTCAAGGACTTCCAAGTCGTCGATGAACTCATCGGTAAGAATATGCGCGGTTGGAAGTACGTTCACCCGTTCAAGGACGAGGTTCCTTGGCATCAAGAACACAATGAAGAATACATGCACGCCATTGTAACAGGTAAGCATGTAACCGTGGATGATGGAACGGGCCTTGTCCATACAGCACCAGGCTTTGGACCTGATGACTTTGTGGTAGCCCGGGAGTTTGGTGTCCCTGTTCTTGCGCCAGTCACATCCGATGGGAAGTTCACAGATGAGGTTCCAATGTTCAAGGGCAGGTACGTATTTGATACGAATGAAGACGTTTCTAAGTTGCTTAAGGAAAAGGGACTTCTCGTTTACGAGGAGGAAATCGAACACGAGTATCCGCATTGCTGGAGATGCGATACCCCGCTCATATACTTGGCAGACAGCACTCAATGGTTCCTCAAGATGACCGGAGTTCGTGACAGACTCGTTAAGCAGAACAAGGCGGTTGATTGGATTCCGGAATGGGCTGGTACGGGCCGCTTTGGTGATTGGCTGGCGAATGCAGATGACTGGTGCATATCGCGCTCTAGAATATGGGGTTCACCACTTCCCGTGTGGGTCTGCGATGACTGCAATGCGGAAGTTGTTGTTGGCTCAAGAAAGGAACTCAAGGAGCTGGCCATCGAGTTCCCTGATGAGTTCGAGATGCACAGGCCTTGGGTTGATCGAGTTGTTCTAGAATGCAAGAAGTGCGGCGGGAAAATGCACAGGGAACCGTTCGTCACTGACTGCTGGCTGGATTCAGGTCTCGCTCATACCGCTGGCGTTGACTACCTCAAGGACCCCAGTCTGTTCAAGAGGTTATTCCCCTATGACTTCATCACTGAAGCTGTCGATCAGTCCCGTGGGTGGTTCTATAGTCTGCTCTACACCTCAGTAGTCATGCACAACACTGCTTCATTCAAGGTGTGTGTGAGTCAAGAACATGTTCTTGACGATGATGGACAAAAGATGAGCAAGTCGAAGGGAAATGTTGTATGGGCTAAGGATGCATTCGAAACCGTGGGCGCAGACCCATTTCGGGTCTTTGTCCTTACACGGTCCGCATCATGGTCTCGGATGAACTATGACCAGAAAGAGATTGATTTAGCCCGGAGGAGTCTTGACATCCTCTGGAACGTCACGCTCTTCGCTGAAACGTACATGGAACTCGACAGGTTTCAGTTTAACCCGAAGAGATTGAAGAAGAGCTACGAGAAAGCAGAGCTTGAGGATAAGTGGCTGCTTTCAAAGGTTCAGAGTGTCGTTGGCGAATTCCATCAACACATGGAGAAGCATCTGTGGCATCAGGCAGGCCGCATCCTACTAGACTTCATATCTGATGATTTGAGCAGAGTCTATCTGCCGATAGTAAAGAAGCGAGTCTGGCTAGATAGTGAAGACCCCAGAAAGGTCATGGCATATGACGTAATGTACTATGTTCTTCAAACTATACTGAGATGCCTGAATGCCTTCACGCCATTCTTAGCTGAAAAAATTCATAGGGATTTCTTGATGCGTTTCCAAAACAGCCTCCCTGAATCAATCAACATGACCGACATGCCCGAAGTTGAAAAGTCCTTCCTTGATGTGAAGAGGGAGAGTGCTTTCGATGTTCTGCAAGAGCTGAGGTCGGCTTCAAGTCATGCTCGAAATAAGAAGGGCGTGAAACTAAGGCATCCTGTGGCAAAGGTCACATTGATAGCAGCTTCGAAGGATATCGTTGAGAGTGCCAAGAGTCTCAAACCACTGCTACTGAGTGATCTCAACACAACAGAGTTTGAGGTCTTTGAAGCTGATGTCATGGCAGGCTTCATGGAGCTCTCGATAAGGCCGGACTACAAGATCATGGGACCCAAGTTCAAGGATAAGATGAAGGACCTTGTGAATACACTTCAGAAAACAGATGCAACCAAATTGAGGGATAACCTCGAGAAACATGGAACAGCAATAATTGAGGTCAGTGGCAAGAAGCTGAAACTCGAACAGGGAGATGTGCAATTCGAGGAAACGCTGCCAGAGCATCTTAGTCATGCTGACAGTAGAGTTGGTCGAGTCTATGTCGACATCACTCGCACTCGTGAACTTGAGGCTATGGGTCTTATCAGGGATGTTACGCGCAGAGTGCAGGTCATGAGAAAGGAAATAGACTTGAGCGTTGACCAGAGCATAGATGTGCTAATCCGATTCTCCGAATCTGAATCAGCGGAACTGGCTGAAATACAAAGGGATTACCTGACTACAGAAACCCGGGCTGACTCCCTAGAGCTAGTAGGTCCGAAATCAAAGCCCAAGTGGTCTGCGTTTAGCTATGCCAAGGAGTGGGAGATAGACGACCTGACGATCAAGGTCGGCATGAATCCCAAGTAATTGGTCACACTGGACTCTTATCCCGACTCAGAACCTCGAGCAATGTGTGGAAGAATGCTGTGTTCTGCTCAAGAGATGCCAGAGACACCCATTCATTAGGTCCATGAAGGTTATCACCCTCAGGTCCGAAGTCAAAGAGGTCTGCTCCGTGGCCCGCGAAGTAGCGTGAATCAGAAGCCCCCGATCCTTCAACCAGTCGGGGAGGAATCCCTTCCTTCTGCAGCGCCCACACCACAGTTCGAATCAATAGAGAGTCGGGATTCGAGTCTATGTATCCTGGACCTGCTTTTGATTGAAGAGAAAACAGCTTAACCTTGCCAGCAAGAGCGGTTTCGAGTGCCTGTTGCACTGCCTTACCATCGTTCGTCATAGCTCGGATGTCACAGTAGAGAGTCCACAGGTCTCGGTCAAGTGAAAGGAGGTTGGGATTAATGATTGTGCCTTTATCGGATGGCTTGGTCGGAAACGGAACTTGGGAGATGGTCAATAGGGACCTCAACAGGTCAGTCAGAGCTGCATCATATTGGAGTTTCCCCCCAGATTCATCTGAATGAACAAGGTCCATCTCTACCCAGTCCGGGATAACATTCGACTTCAGAAATGCGCCTCTGATATCCGACACAACTGTGTCAGGGTGCAAATCAAGGTATTTTGAGGCTGCAAGCATGGCGTGACGATCAACCCCCGGTCGAAGGTACGCAGAATGGCGAGTTTCTGAACCGAATACTTCTGTTGTAAAACGTAGCGTTTCTTTCTTGCCGCGAGTTTCTGAAGTCATTCTCTTCACTTTGATGTGAGTTGGTACTGTATTCCTGCGACGGTGGATAACTTGCTGATGAATGCCATCCGCGATAACGATGTAGTCAGGAAACAGTCCTTGCTTAATCAAATAGTTCCGAAGGAAGAGTGCCCCATTGACACCACCTATCTCTTCATCACCGGTTGTAGCCATCATCACATTGCAAGGCAGGTCCGATTCGGCTAGCTTCTCAGCCAAGAGCAACATCGAAACAATGTTGCCTTTGTCGTCACAGGTTCCACGACCGTATGCTCGATCCCCATCCACCTTTAGCTTGAACGGGTCTGAATCCCACGCATCTCCGACAGGCACAACATCATGGTGTGCGAGGAACAGTATCTTGGATTTGCCCTGACCCCGTCGCGCAAAAGATGTATAGAAACCATTGGATTCAATCAGCTCGCTGATGAAACCAAACTCCTCCAGTTTGGACCCTATATACCTCGGGCATTCGGAGGATGCTTTCTTGTCTTTGCCATCATTCACAGTATTGAAGGATACAAGCTTCTCAAGCTCTCTAACCGCACTCAGAGTCATTGTGGCTCATATGGAAAGAATCAACCATGAGTCAAAAAGGTATCCTCTGACATTCGAGTAATGCATCCTGCCTGCGGCATACACACTGGAACGGATTGAGAAAAAAGAAAACAGACAGAGCGACCGTGTTGAAGCGGCGCCCTATCTTTCCCTGCGAATTACTATGTTCTCTTGTAGAGATACCTGCTCCATGAACTTAAATTAGGCATCTGCACAGGCATCTTTTTCCGCTCGCGGATAGCAAGGATTAGTTCTTCCTGCATCGACATCGGAACAGGTTCGAATCCCCTAAACACATAGCCGAAGAAGCTTCTTCCTGCAGACGCGCTTCTGAAGTCATCAGCAATATCGATAGTTTCCGCAGTGGGGATGGTGGCCTTAATAACGACTATGTCCTCCTCCGCCTCTATTGTCACTATCTGACCTCTGTTTCCGGTTAGGACCTTGATGACAGCTCCCTGGGTATCCGGGGGTGTCTTGATGTCCGTGTTAAGCACTGGTTCGAAAAGAAGAGGCTTTCCTGTTAGGAAGGCCATGTTCAGACCAGAGCTTGTCATTGTTGCTACTTCGTTATACCCAGTATGAGCGGGGTCATTGTGAACTGTAGTGTCTGTCAGCACCACCTTCACACCCGTTACAGGTTCTCGGGCTATGGGACCACCGTCGACAAACTCCCTAAAGGTTGTTTCCAGGTATGAGTATATCCTATCAAATCTCTGAACTCCACTCATGGCGTCCACAAGCATGCAATTTCCGTAGATGTCCAGAATCTTTCTTGCCTTCTTGGCAACCCATCCGGCTTCATCTCTGAGAATAGCGGCCCGTTCCTTGGTGTTCTGCTCTGCAGTGATTTGTTTTTTCCGGATTAGCGTGAGCGTCTTCTCGTCGAGAGGCTCCAAATACATCTTCAATCGATTATGACCATTCGGAGACTTAGTATGGAACTCCGAACTCGTTTGGGTCATCTTCTCACGATAGACAATAATGGGGTCAGATACATGGATCGGGACCTGCTCGTTGATACGCTTGGTCAGAATCTCGATCTGCAGTGGGTCGATTCCGTCCAGACGATACTCACCCGACTCTTTGTCATGGAAGAACCTCGCCGTAGGATCTGCCATTATCCACTTGGATACAACTTCGCCAAGTTTCGCGACGTCCTGCGGATCTTTCGGTTTGATGCTTCTACT
>JAUWOA010000119.1 GCA_030612365.1 Candidatus Thorarchaeota archaeon | reverse complement strand
GCGAAGCTCTTCATTGAATACTGCCTGTCGCCAGCCGTGCAGAAGTACGTCGCTCTCAACCAATGGATGTTTCCGGCCAATATGAACGTCGAGCTGGATTCCGCGTTTGATTACGCTCTGAGACCAGACGAAGTCAACCTCCTAAACGAATTGCTTGGCCAAGCTGAAATAGCGGAGAATCTTGCATCCTGGAAATCAGATTGGAACGATATCATAAGAGGGTAGGCGGAAACTCGCGCATGAGAAACGGCTCAATGGCAACATATGTGATAATGGCGCTTCCGCTTCTGTTGCTAGTGGGCTTCCTAGTTTACCCAGTACTCGGCGTACTGATTATGGGACTAGTGGTCGGCCCTGGGTCTTCATTTCAAGAGGTTATGAGTTCACAAGTCACACACGCAACACTGTGGTTCACGTTTCTCCAAGCGGCCGCGAGCACAATTCTCGCAGTCATTCTGGGTCTTCCGGGAGCTTTCCTACTCGCACGGCTTGAGTTCAAAGGAAAACAAGCTGTGCGGGCGGCAGTAATCCTACCATTCATACTCCCCCCGATTGTCGTGGTTGTAGGTTTCCTCAGAATGTTCGGCTCATATGGATTCGTGGACTCAGTCGCTATGGCGTTGACAGGGGCAACTGAGTCAGTCGTGAACTTCGCAGCAGGTGTGCCTGGAATTGTCTTGGCGCATGCTTTCTACAACATACCCCTTGTGATTCTCTTGGTTTCTGCAGCCCTTGAGAGATTGGACCCCGACATCGAGGATACAGCTGAGTTGCTGGGAGCCTCAAGCATTCAGAAGCTTCGTAGAATCGTTCTTCCTCACGTGATGCCCTCACTCCTAAGCGCTGCAATCCTCACCTTCCTCTTCTGTTTCATGTCGTTTCCAATAGTGCTTGCGCTTGGACAAGGACGCTACATGACCTTGGAGGTTCTGATCTACTACGCCTTCAGTTCATTTGATTTTGGCATGACAAGCTCGATTGCAGTGATTCAGATTCTAATCTTGATGACATTAGCCATAGCCTACGCCGCAGCCATGCGATCAGACAAGAGAGATGCAGGACAGACCTCATTCATGAAAACAATTTCCCCCGCAGAACTATCGGGGCCCCAGCTTTTAGGCGGAATCCTTTACGCTCTTCTGATTGGTGTGATTGTGGTAGGCCCAATGATTGCGGTCATTGATTCTGCTGTATTTGATCCAGTGACTGGGCAGTACACTCTCAAAGGCTTCTTGCACCTATTGGAGGTTGAGGGGGGACTTCTGCCTTTAGCCAATTCTCTCTTCTACGCAACACTGGCAACTCTCTTTTCGGTTGCAATGGGCATACCGCTAGCATACTCTCTTAGGTCAAGGAGTGGTTTGCTATCAAATTCGACGTCAGTAATGATATTGTTGCCTTTGGGAATTTCATCAATTACAATAGCTTATGGCTTGTTGCGGCTCATAGCTGTTCCAACCGGCTGGGCCGCAAATCCGTGGCCTTTGATTATCATAGCACAGACACTCATCGGAGTGCCCTTCACGGCTCGGGCGATAGAGAACTCTCTAAGAAGCATTGACCCCTCCCTTCTAGAGCAAGCAGACTCCTTGGGGGCGAGTAGATTGCATAAGCTCTTCTTTGTCGAACTGCCACTACTGGCTCCAGGAATACTTGTGGGTGCCGCCTTTGCGTTTGCCATGGCAATCGGCGAGATGTCAGCGACTCTATTCCTCAAGAGAGAACAGAACGTTACATTAGCGGTGGCAATCTACGAGAACCTTGGAGTTAGAAAATTCGTGGAAGCCGGTGCTGCATCACTCCTGCTGTTGGTTGTGTGTTTCATTGCATTTCTTGTGATACAGAGAGCATCTGAGAGTGCGTTCAAGGGGGCAATCTGATGGTTCGTATCGTACTAAGTGGATTGGCAAGGGAGTTTGCAGATGGTACGCATATTGGACCCATTGATTTGACGCTTGAAGATGGCGAGCTACTGGCTCTCTTGGGCCCGAGCGGCTCTGGAAAGACTACCACACTCAGGATGGTTGCGGGGTTCATAACCCCGAATCATGGAACGCTCACATTTGACGATGCGAACATACTAGATGTCCCGCCGCGTGATAGAGGAATTGGGTTGGTGCTCCAATCAGTTGCGCTTTTCCCACATATGTCAGTTTACCAGAACATAGCTTTTGGATTGGAGGTTTCTGGGTGGAGTAGGGAGAAGACAATCAATCGCGTTGAAGCGCTGTCAGACTTGCTTGGCATTCGCAATCTACTCTTCCGAAGAACACGTGAAATAAGCGGTGGAGAGGCGCAGCGTGTTGCACTTGCCCGAGCGTTAGCCAAGGAGCCACAACTGCTTCTCCTAGACGAACCGCTCTCTTCTCTGGACCCCCAATTGCGAGAAACCCTCCAGTTCGAGATTAGAAAAATACAGAGAGAACTTGGCGTTACTACTCTCTACGTGACGCACAGTCAATCCGAAGCCTTTGCTATCTCGGATAGAGTAGCTGTACTTGACAATGGAGTTGTTAGCCAAGTCGGGACTCCAGAGGATCTGTACAATCACCCGAAGAACATGTTTGTTGCACGCTTCATCGGAGGAGGAAACATTCTCGCAGGAGAAGTTGTGAAGAGCACGGGAAGCGAGATTCTAGTTCGCGTCAACGGTTGGAATTTCCAGATGAGCGGAACGAGCCAGCGAGGCTCACATGTTGTCTTCTCTGTTAAGCCGGAGGATATCAAGATAGGCAGTGGAAAGCGACCAGATGCGCCCACAGTCCAGGTAGTTTCAATCATCCCATTAGGAGGGATGCATAAAGTCACTCTGCAATTTGGAGATTTCAAGGTCACTTCGATAATCCAAGACGAGGATCTGGTACGGACGCTGAAAGAGAACGAGAGTTCGGGAATTTGGTTTGCTTTTGAACCTGGCTCGGCATCACTTCTAAGAACTGACTAACTATATCACTAATGGGGTTCATCAAACTTCATGCCCTAAACTGAGGGCATTTTAAGAGACCAGCTGTGCTATTGAATCAACCCCGGGCAACGGAATTCACAGCACACAAACACACAACAGTATTATACCACAAACTGTGATATGCAAAATGCTGAGACTCTTGACTCACTCCGCCACAAATCTTCACCCTCGCGAGAGAAGATGCATCTTAGTCAGGGGAAAAATAGCAACGTCGTGATCCATTATGGTTACAGGTTACGAAGTCTTCGAGGATGGCACTCTACAAGAACTCGAGCTCACAAAAGAGAACTTGGATTCCATGAAAGTGTTATGCGTCGTGGATGGCTCGTCTAAGAGCATTTACCTGTGGAAAGGAAGTCAGGCGAATATCAGGAGAAAGTTCATCGGCGCAAGAGTTGCCACAAACCTCAGGTCTGAGTATGGGTTCAACTTCAAGGTGCGCCCAGTGGATGAAGGGGAGGAACCCCCCACATTCTTTACTGCGCTTGATGGCACAACTGCCGCAATAAAAGTGATGAAGCCGGGAGATAAAGCACCTTCACCTAGACCTCCTACGCCAAAGGTGGAAAAGACTCAACCCTCAGCAGGAGAAACCACAACGACTCCAACCGCACCACCCCCCAGACCACCGGCACAAAGACCAACAAAACCCCCTCCGGTTGCAGCCGCAGCGGTCAGGTCACAGCCAATACGCGCTGCCGCACCATCAATCAATCAAGCTCAGATTGATGAGATGATAAAGGAGCTTGAAACTGTTACACCTCCGGAAGGTTATCAGAGAGAGCTACTAATCGTGTACAACACATTGTTCACGGTAGCGGAACACAAAATCTCAGTTTTCGGACAAGAGAAGGTAGAGAGACGTTTCGAGAAAGTAACGGACCCGCCTGAAGGCACATTTATGGCAGAAGGTTTCATTCCACGTGTGATTGTGAAGAACGGAAAGGTGTTGGGCATTGAGCTTTTGAAAGGCACACCTGACGCTATCCTAAGTCCAATCAAGGCAGAAATGAAGGAAAGGCTTAGCGACCTTATCACATTCTTCCGCACTGAGGTCGAAGAGAAGAAGCCAAAGGCCGCCAAGACCAAGTCGAAAGCGGGCAAGAAGAAGAGCAAGCTCGTAGCAAAATGAGCATCGACCAGTAAACACAAGGAGTATTGAGAATGTCATCACAGATCGACCCCCAGAAGGAAAGGGAGCTTGTAGAGCTTCTAATGGGCCTGACTAATTACGCTGACCTCGATGCCATTGCTGTAGTGAGCAAACAGGGAGTCAAGCTAGCCTATTTCGCAACAGAAGAATCAGATGCGGATCCGGACTTGATGGCAGCCGTAAGTGCTGCTTTGCTCATGACAGGAGAGATGGCCGCCGACAAGCTGGGCCTTGACGAACTTTACGAGGTTGTAATCCGTGGAAAGAGAGGGTTTGTTGTTCTCTCTCATGCAGGAAACTTTCTCCTCATGGGCGCTGCAAAGGACCTCACCTCAATGGGGTTAGCAGTAACCCAGATGAGGAAATACGCTCGCGAAGTTGGTATACTGCTGAGCAATTAGTGGGTCCATAAACAATAATACGCAGCTGAGTTGAGACACACACAGGGCTCACTCATGAATCTTACAATTACAGACCGAGCTGCAAATCTCAGGAATGCCATTCATGACATCGTTGTGACTGCGAAGAGATATGAGAAAACAACAGGTCAAACTGCGCTCTATCTGAATATCGGAGACCCAATCAAGTACGACTGGAAGACTCCCGAGTTCATGATTAGCGCATTCCACAAGGCTCTTCGAGATGGAGCTAATTACTACGCCCCTTCAGAGGGACTCGATGATCTCAAGCATGCGGCTGCTGAGAAGGAGAAGCGAGTTAATGGTATTGACATCGACCCGTCAAGGGTGCTCGCCACAAGTGGGGTTTCTGAGGCAATTGAATTCCTTGCAGGAGCCTTAGTGAGCAATGATTCCGAGTTCTTAATCCCCGGGCCTGCATATCCACCATACAGAGCATACATGAGCTACTTCGGAGGCGCTCCTGTCACTTACCGGACAATTGAGGAAGAGAATTGGAGCCCAGATGTGGATGATTTGAGAAGCAAAATCAACGAAAAGACTGCTGGGATACTTGTCATTAGCCCGAACAATCCGGTTGGCACAGTCTATGACCATAAAGTGCTGAAGGAGATAGCTAACATTGCAGGAGAGTACAATCTTCCGCTCATCTCGGATGAAATCTATGACCAGCTCACGTTCGACAAGGATCACACACCAATGGTCAAAGCTGCGGGTGATGTCCCAGTTGTTGGATTCAATGGTGTGAGCAAGGTATACCTTGCACCTGGTTGGAGAGTTGGATATGTGTATTTCCACGATAATGACGGAGAGCTGGAGCCTTTGAGAAATGCAATGGTCCGACAAGCCAGAATGAGAATCTCCATCAATACTCCTGCTCAGCTTGCAACTGCTGCGGCCCTCAGAAGTGATGGAAGTCACCTAAAGGAGGTAATGCGAAGGTTAAGAGAACGTCGAAACCTCATTGTCGCTAGGCTCAACTCCATTGATTCTATCTCCACAACGACACCTGATGCTGCGTTCTATGTCATGCCTAAAATCGACCTTAGGAACAGATGGAAGAACGATACGGAATTTGTCCTTGACATTCTAAATGAAACAGGAGTGGTCTTTGTGCCGGGTTCAGGTTTCTGCCCAAAATACGGGGCGAGTCATTTCAGGAGTGTTTACCTTCCGCCTCCTGAGATTATAACAGAGGCCATGGACAGGCTGGAGGCATTCATGGAAAAAAGGTAGAGGATGGACTACTCTAATTCGGCTTTCTTCTCATCCATCATCTGAGTTATGCTGCTCCTTAGAGACCTCAGAACAACCAATGTGAGTTCAGCTTTAGTTGGGACATCTAAGGTTGGTCCAGCTGCAAAAGCGTCATCTTTAGCGATATTGCCAAGATTTGATTCTACA
>JAUWOA010000020.1 GCA_030612365.1 Candidatus Thorarchaeota archaeon | reverse complement strand
ACACTGCATAAGATCTCGGACTTCTTCAAGAATAACAGATACTCTAATCAGATTTGGCATAGACTGACTTGGTGTCGGGACTGGTTGGATGGATGGCCTATGCCTGCAGGTATGAAACAAGACCTCGCTACGCTGCAGTCTAGGAGAAAGGATATTCTCCTGTTCTATGGTAACTATCTGATAATGATGATAGCAAGCCTGACCGAGCAATTCACACTCTACCAGACAGAGATTCAAGCTCTCTGGGACATGGTCAGACCTTGGGTCACGATGCAGATGGGAGCAAGACCTAGAACAGGGACCAGACCATATTCGAAATATGATGATGCATCTGTGTATGAGCAACTCTGGGCCAAAGCACGATACTGGAATAATACTCCCTCACCAGCTACGACTGCACTATCGAATGTGAGATATGGATTGCGTGTGGACATCAAGACACCCAATCCTGGGTCATATCGTTGGTATATCTTTGAAGAGGGGCCATACGACAACAAGTTCATCACAGGATGTATCAAGTTAGATACCGAGAAATGGGGCTCAAGATCATTGCTCAGGGCTAGCACAGTTTCCCCACTTGATGAGATAGGTGCTCTCGCAGAGTTCAAAATCAAAGAGAGTGAGGTTCGACCCATTGTGATCACCAGACATCAGGGGATAGATATCCTTTATGAGGCCGATAGACAACTCCACAGCAGAGACAAACTCAAGGACCTCACTAACTCTGTCCTATTTGACTGGCATCCTATAGGAATGGTACGTTATGGGACTAGATACAGGGGAGCACTAGCTCGATTAAGGTACATCAAGGTGATTACACTAGGGATGAGATATCCGTCCATTCGTAGTCAGAAGCTTCCACAACGCCAATCCTCACTGGGAGAAACGATGTTGGATTATATTAGGTCAATAGGAGCATTGACATCAGAAGTGACCAGAGTGAAATGCACTGTGGCTGGAACACCTGACAAGGGGCGCATTTCGTTCAAGGTCCACGATGGAAGCATCTGGAAGGCAGTCGGACAGAGCGTTAGGTATAATGAATTGGATGAAGCTGCCCGAATTCTCCGAATACCACATGACGTTGGGATGGCTTTCCAAGGTAACTTCACATGGGACCCATTGACAGATGTAATGTATGGTCGGGGGCGTGAGAAGCTGAAGAATGCAGTCTTCTCTAGAATTCAACTTGACCAGGAGGAAGGAGTCTGAGAATGAGCGGAAAACTCAGAAGGACCAGTCTTACTGATATGCCTGAATTACCTCATGATTTTCAAGCACGACTACGAGCTATGGGCATTACCACTGTGGAGATACTTGCAGGAAGTCTCCCAGAGGAAATCTCCTCCAAGACGGATATGCCCCTCAACAGGGCACAGGATTTAGTCAGGGGCGCAAAGCAGACTATTGGGATTGGTGGGTTCAAGAGCCATGCTGAACTAGAGAAAGAGATCAAGTCCCGACTTGGAACGGGTATTGGCTGTATTGACGATTATCTTGGAGGCGGGTTCGAGTCTGGAAGTGTCATCGAGCTGCGCGGTCCTCAATGGGCTGGAAAGACACTCATGTGCTCGCATCTAGCAGTAATGGCACAACTCATGGAGACAAATGATGGGTCCATACCAAAGGTGGTCTGGTATGATGCTCATGGTACCTATAGACAGAGGAGAATCAAAGAGATTGCCTTTCGGATGCGAAGGGATCCGGAAAGGACTGTACAGAATATCGTACTAGTTGAGGTCTTGAGGAAAGGGGTCATGGAAGCATCGCTTGAAACGATGCGCAGGCTTCTCGCAAGGAGCCATGTCGCTCTAGTTGTTATAGACTCACTCAAAGCCGCATTGAAGTATCTAGAAACGCCCTCTACGCTCACGGGCTATGTTGGCCATCTTGGTCGGTTGGCACAAACTACTGGAGTTTCATTTGTCATAACTAGTAGGACACCAATAGGTATCAGTAGGACAGCAGGGCGGGAATATGACCGTAGTGGTACTCTATCAAGCGTGGTTAACTATGAATTCATTCTCCACCTCAAGGGTGAGAGAGAACGGGATATTTTGATGACTGATTTTTCTACAGTGTCTGATAACAAGTGCAAGTTGTATATCGGCCATGGTGGATTCTTTGGAAACCGTGATTCTCGAAATGTGGAAGCACGACGAGTACAGAGATATCTCAGAAGAAACAAAACGTAAACAGTATTCCATAGGATGGTTCAACAACCAGGTTAATGCGATACTGGCGTGAGCGCCATTTGTATCAACCCTACATAGACTATCCTCCTCTTTTTTCCGGGAATTTGACACGTAGACGGTTCGGAGTTCCAGGAAGCGCTGCGCCTGAATAGAGAACACCTCGCTGAAAGAAGGAAAATCACAGAGGACCATTGAAAGGGGACAATCCATGGGCGCGATGCTGATAGAATCGAAACAGAGCAGGAAGAGTATCAGACCAGAGGTGCTCTTTCTGCCTTATGCTTTCGGCACATCCTAGAAGGGGATGTGCTCTTCTACAGTGCTCTCTCTAGAGCTGTCATCTAGGATTGTGACCATAGCCCGGGCTCTTTGCCAGACTCAGGCCATACGCGAGGCTGTTCTGGTGGGGGGTAGCGTTTTACTAAGAGATATCCTGCAGCAACTATCACAGGAATAGGGAACCAAGTGAAGCCATAGGGCCATTTTGGATCCCAGAGTAGTGGCAAAGTGTTCATGACACCAACTGTGATGAGGGGAAGGGTACCCAATAACCCAACAAGAAAGGTCTGCTTCTTTGTGGTCTTGCCACTGTACAACCGCATCATCTGATAGGTAAAGGCAGCCTCAGGTAAGACTATTATTAGCAACACGACCCCGAACCAGTCCTCTGGACTGAGAAAGAAAAACCATATCGACTGTGACGACCACTGCAGTACCCATGTTGCGGCCATGATGGCGACTCCGTATGCATCTATGCTCACGATGTAGGGGACAACGGCGGCTACAAGTGCCATGACAACTCCCGCTGCACGCGGGTCTAAGGCTCGTGCCTCACCAGTTTCGTGTCTACTCTTATCTCGAACTACCAACACCCCTGCGCTCTCGCTCAAGTGACCTCCAGCGATTTATAGTATTACTTGAAGTGAAACCTGCCTGCGTGTTTCCCAGTTCGATGTGTTCAAAGGAATGTAGACACACAAGAATATCAAGTATTCCTATCTGACGATTCTCCGCATAAGAAGGTTGATGTCCTCACAGAAGTGCCCACTCTTTCGAAGCGTTCCATCCTCCCCCCATTTAGGGATTATCGATGGTTATCGACCCATGAACCCATTACAGGTGTTCCTTGAGTCCTTTCAACAAAGAATCGACTTCCAATGGCGATTCACGCTTTCTATGCACGCTTGACCAGGCATAATCCAGCAGTTCCTGATCCAAACCTCGTTTTCTCAAAGTCAATAGTTTCTTGATGGCTGCCAATCCAGTAATAGCTTGCTCTATCAGCTGAACATACTCATACCTAATCGAGAGGCTATTCTCATATGCGGAACGAATGATTTGCGGAATTGTTGTTTTTTGTTCAGACTCGTTTCTAGTGTCTTCAGGAGAAACGGTCTTCGTCGTTAACCGAGTATTATTTCTCTGAAGTTTCCAGAGTTCAGCATCTTGGTTATCAATGAACAACTTGACCTCTCCCTTTGCTTCGTCTTCGTCCCTAATTTGAGAAGTCGTCTTTCTCTCTGCATGTATGAGAGCATTATCTATCATAGAATTATAGAGTTTCAACCCCCTGAACGGTTTGACATTGAACACCTTGGCTCCAAGTTCCCGGATGGCGCGTATGTGCCTGTCAGGAATCTCGAATGGCATCAGATGTTCTTTTCTAGATCTCGTGATGAGAGTTCCCAAAACGAAATTTATAGTCTGATTATCACGATTGAGCCTCCACTTTGACTCAATCTTGATTCCTCTCTTCTCTTGTTTCCCCTTTGCCAAGGTTGAACTCACTAGTATGATTTCATGTCTGAGATCATCTCTAAGAATCATATCAGCATCCGGATACATGGTTAGTTTTTCTTTTGTTATGTCAAGAACCTCCTACGCCTGCATCTAAGGGGCAACCCGTACCCCCGTACATTAACATTATGAAAAACCTATTGAACCTGTACCCCTGTACACATATTTGTGATGTGTTGGATATCATTAGATAGATGGGATCGCATCAATTCCGCGTATTTTGTACAGCTTTTATAAAACAATATTTAATGAAATACCAACTGACCGCCTGCATCTTCGCTTTCTGTGGAGTTTAAATTCTATTGTTGTTAACTATTATAGCCCTAATTCTGTATGAGTTTATATTCTTCATCAAGGACCAGATTTCGAGGTAATGGTTGATGAAATTAGAAAAGCGGCGTCGTCCCCGCTCGTGTAAGATGTCCAAGGCATCGAAACAGAAAACAATGGACGACAACTATTATAGCTCTTCATCAACTACTTACCTTGTAGAGTCCTTCTCTCTGAACTCCTGTCAGCGCGAAGTAGCACGAAAGGGAAGGGGCAGAGAACCCGACCCCGCGTACAGACGAGACAGGGGCAATCAGACACATCAGCTAGTCAGTGTAGCAAGACAGTGTGGGAGAAAGGTCGGCGATATAGATCTGGCAACTCTCACTCTGCATTTTGATAACTATGTCAAGGTAGTCAATCTCATCCTCTCACGGATATACCGGACGGATGAGCGTGCACAGACACTTGGGGAATTACTCTCGACGTATAGAGGTAGAGCCTACACTCTGCTAAGAGAGCAGAGAGATCTCTGCTATCAACACAATGATGAATACAAAGAACTAGTCTATGAACGACTTCATCGAAATGCGCTTGAGCATGCTGGAAGAACACTGTTGGCTGATTGGACTCGAAGGCAACTTTTCAATGCTGCGACCAATCTGCTTCACGGGTCACATGATGATGCTCTACGGCTTCTGAGAAGAAAGGGTATTCCCTCGGACTTAATCCGAAGACTGCGGGACTGTTGCGATGCAGTGAAGAAGAATGGTTCTGGATATCACTACGCTCTTGGTGTTCTCAGACAGATTCGTCTTGCTCTTGATAGCCATATCCTAGATACTCTCAGTGTCAAGATCAGTTGGCGTGGAAGACAGAGGAAGAAGGTGTCTTCCTTGCTTGCAAAGGGGTTTCCAGACCTTCAGCATGTCGAGAACCTCGTAGAGAACGAGCTCCGGAGCTGGGCAAAGAATGGATACTCTTTCACCGCCCCGCAACTAAGAAGTTTCAGTCTTGATTTCAGCGCAAGCACAGAGAACTCCACCGGTCAGGGATACTGGTTCACTCTTGATCCAGAGAGAGAGAATGAGATCATGCTACACCTCAAGCTCCCTCCGGGGATAGATGGAAGAGAACACAGTGATTCCCCCTACAGGTCAAAGACCCTGACCTTCAGATTCCTTGACTGGTTGCCAAGAGCTGCTGCAATAGATGCTGACAAGGCAGACAGAGCTGAGGAGACCGGTGACTATCATCGAGGTGAGCAGTTGAGGTTCAGAGCTGCAAAGTTCTCAGACATGCATGAACAACTCATGAATACCATTCAGTTCCAGCACGTGGCTCACAGACTATCAAGGCTGAGACAGAGAAAGAGGAGTGATCCTGCAGAGATTGCAAACTTGGAAGCAGACGCCCAGCGACTCAAGAGCTCCCGACGGAGTGCTCCTCCGAGACTTCTCTTGAGAGGGCAGAGGGTCATCCTCCAGATTCCCTTTCTCTCACCCAACGGTACAGTGAGCTCCAGAGTCCTAGGAGACAGAAAATACACGACCAAGGCAGGAGCTGATAGGGGATTAAGAGTACCAGTTGCTCTCTCAGTTGAGAAAGACACCGAGTATGTAGACCTGTACATATCAGTAGAGTTCCTCATTGCGAAGAGGATGACACTGAGGAAGAATGCGTCGGTCCTACAGTCAGAGGTGGATAGGAGAAGGAACAACTGGGAGCGAAAGCGACCCGGACAGACTTATCCCCGGTTCCTCTTCAAGAAGGTGAGGCATCTGGATGCCACATGGAAGAAAGTACGTCGTCTCGACCGCGAGATTGCTCGCATTATTGCATCAAAGACAGTATGGTTCTGTGAAGGCCATCGGGTGAAGAAGGTGTTCTTCGAGGACCTGCGGAGCTTCCAAGCTATAGGTGGTCTTAGGGATCTGTCGTGGTCACTGAGTACGAACCTGTGGGGGAAAATCATCGACACGGTCAGATACATGCGAGAGTCTCTTGGTCACTCACCCTACAGTGTGTGGACTGTAAACCCACGGTACACCAGCCAGACGTGCCACATCTGCGGCGAGAGAGGTGTCAGAGTGCAAAATGCGACCTCGAAGACAAAGAAGAAGGGAGGAGAGTACTTCTATTGTGAGAAGTGTGACTCTCATTTGCACGCTGACATCAACGCAGCAAGAAACATAATTCATGTTCAATCAAGGTCCAGTGCCGCTCCTGGACGGACAGCTTGATTTTCAAGTTTGTCCAAATTACAATGAACGGTTGGCAGGAAACCTGTTTTAATATTCGCGCTCGTGGGTTTTGCTGCAGCCAATGTCATCTATGCATTTGCCAATACCATTCTTGTAATGATTGCAGCACGAGTGCTTGAGGGCGCAGTTTCGGCAGGCTTCTTTCCAGCGGCCAACGCCTACGTTTCAGACGTCACAACAGTTGAGAACAGAGGAAAAGCTATGGGCTATCTCAGTATGGGTAGCAATGTTGGCTTTGTCGTTGGCCCGACTGTTGGAGGTATCATGGCTCAATTCTTGGGCTTCAGGCTTCCTTTCATAATAGCTGCTGGTGCTACGCTTTTCACTTTGCTCCTTATCCTAGTACTAATACATGAGCCGGATCGTCAGGATGCGATACGTGAACTGGATCCGAGAGAGGGACCATCACTTCGCGAAGTTTTCAGCTGCAATCGAAAAGCATACAGTGTTCTTGGATTTGCCATGTTTGCCACCATGTTTTCGATTGGTATCCTCGAAGTAGCATTCATGATAGACGCAGTTGTAAGGCTCGGAATCACCCCCATTGAGATAGGAGCATTCTTCGGGATTATGGGCGTGGTCATGATTTTTGGAAGCGTTGTCTTTGGTTCGATATCAGACCGCGTTGGAAGGACACCCCTGATTGTGGTTGGCTCGTTTATTGGCACAATTGCAATGTTCATGTTTGCACTAGCTTCTTCATTCTTTGGTCTTGCCCTCGCTGGCTTGGTCCTAGGAATCGGCTTTTCAATGAGAGGGCCAGCCATTCAGGCTCTTATTGCCGACCTCACTCATCCTCGTTCCTACGGGGCTGTCATGGGTGCATATGGTGCGGTAAGCAACAGCGCCTATGTTGTGGGCCCCTTGCTTGGGGGTTATCTCTACGACCAGCTAGGCACTTCAGTAGTGAGTCTGATTATTGCCGCATGGGTAGCGACTGCTGGTGGAGTGGCTGCGTGGGTAGGGCTTCCTATGAGCACGAAGCCTGTTTGTGAGGAGGTTCAAACAGAATCCCACACAGAGAAGGGTATGTAACAGCTGCAGAAAACCTGCACAAAGCTGGACATCTCTTAGATGAATAGCGAATCGAAGACCCTTTTTTGTAGGTGTTAATACACTCCAGAGAGGGACCTGTACATGTAGTGTCAGTCTAGGACGAGAATCAAGTCCAAGGATGACTCTACCGTCACCGTCAGTTGGCCGGGGACATAAAATGCCCGTGAAGAGGACGTGAGACTAGTCGCAGATCCAGTAGGATCTGCAGAGCAGACCTCAATGAATCAGGAACCGAACATCAGTCAAGGACATTAATGTCTAGGATTGTCGAAGTTTCGGGCAACGGTTCACAGATTTCTGACTGATGACGCCTACATAATCTCAGCGGCAACGTAGGCTACCACACTGCTCTTATCACCGGTGATGTCCCCCGAGTTCGTGTATTTGATGAGTCTGAACGATAATGCACCTCTCTCTTTTGCGAACACCATGGCGGCAGCCACTGGCCCAGCCCCACAAATGCTCAATCGGTGCTTCTTGACAAACCCGAGGAAGCCTTCGGGGTCCATGTATTCCAAGTATTCCATGGCTTGGCTGTCCTTCTTCTGCGCGCTATCGGCTGACTCAAAGTGAGTGAAGTCAGTACTGGCAATTACAAGGATGTCCATCTCATCAGCAAGCTTTGCTACTGTCTTGCCAATGGACTCACAGGCTTGATACGACTGGTCGCTAATACATATCGGTACGAAGCTTAGTCCCTCCCCAAGCGTGTACTGCAGAAATGGTAGCTGAACCTCGATTGAATGTTCTCTGCTATGCGCGATGCAGTCCACTGTGGCGAAGGGGTTCTCGTCTACAATCGCAGGACCAAGTTCGGTATCATATTTGACCACACCTAGCGGCGTCTGCCAATCCTCTGCGCAAACAGCAAGCCTATCTCCAATGCCAGTATGGTTTGGACCGAAGATCACAATGTGGTCTGGTTTTCCATCTTCGAAGAGCCTAAGGTATGAATGAGCTGCAGGCATCCCGGAGTACATGTACCCTGCGTGCGGTGCAATCAGCGCCTTCATGCTCCTTGATGTGCCAGGCTCGCCCTCAGGTAATTTCCCTGGGCCAAGTTCTCCCAGAAAGCAGTTCTCAAGCCTCTGAACCAGAACAGCTTTATGTCCTTCATAGAATGATCCAGCAACAACCGGCAGTCGAACCATTGGTTATCCCAATAACCCCTTCCAGCTTGGCTTGAGAAAAGCTTTTGGTTCTTCTGCAAACCATGAAATACGCCTTCGCCTCACTGGGCATTCTATTATTCCAGAATGATGCTCACTAGATTGTCAGGACTCACTTGCTGGGTTTCCTTAGTACGCATGTTTCTCAAGCTTACCTCTCCTTTCTCTTGGTCCCGAGCTCCGATAATCACAACGAAACGTGCATTCTTGGCGTCTGCTTGCTCCAGCAGTTTCTTGAGAGGTCTCTCCATAAGATCCACCTCACACGATATGCCTGCCTTGACTAGTTCATTTCGGAGTTTCATTGCGTATTTGACCATTGGTTGCTTGATTGGAGCAATGAATACATCAAGCTGAGACGCGAGTTTCTCGCCCAATCCTCTGAACAGTAGTATATCCACTATCCTGTCGATGCCCAAGGAAATCCCAGTCGCAGCAGTGGATTGGCCTCCGAATCGTTCGATGAGCGCATCATATCGACCACCTCCTGCTATCGAGCCTATGCTAGGTTGGCCAAGATACCTGGCTTCAAAGACCGCCCCGGTGTAGTAGTCAAGGCCTCTTGCTAGGGACATGTCGAATTCGGTAAGCTTGCCAACGCCACTCTCATCAAAGATTTCCGCCATTTGTACGAGTTCATCAACACCCTCGATTCCAATTTCAGAACCCTCTAGCAATTCTCGGAATTCATCAAGCGTATTGAGTCCGGTGCCTCTGAGTTTGATTGCGTCTAACAGGAATTTGCTTTCGTCTTCGCCAATCCCTCTTGCTTTCAACTCATCGACCACGCCATCCCTTCCAATCTTATCGAGTTTGTCAATGGCTCGGAAGCATTCATGTGCCAAACTATCTTTGACACCTGCTCTCTCTATGAGACCCTTGAGGACTTTCCTGTTGTTTATCTTCATCACATAGTTATCCTCAATGGTTCGCCTCGCGAATTCAAGAGCAACAAGAACTACTTCCGCATCAGCGGCTGGACTAGCTGAGCCAATTACGTCTACATCAGCTTGCATGAACTCTCTGTATCGACTCGCTTGCGGTCTATCATACCTCCAAGCCTTGCCTACAGCATATCGCTTGAATGGCTTAGGCAAATGGGGGTTTGATGCGACGATGCGCGCAAGAGGGACAGTGAGGTCAAATCTGAGACCTACCTCCCGCTTTCCCTTATCCAGAAACTTGAATGTTTCAGTTTCAATTTCCTCGCCTCCCTTGGCGGAAAGTGTTTCCCATAGCTCCATCACTGGAGAATCAAGGGGTTCGTAGCCGTACAGACGGAAAACCTCAACTGCTGTTTTGACTAGAAAGTCTCGGACCCTCATGTTGGGACCCATAATGTCTCGCATGCCTCGAACTGTTCTTAGCTCACTCATTCTGAAACCTCCCAGATATCCGAACGACAGCGTGACGAGATGGCCGGAAGGACTACGGCGTCCCTAAAGAAATAGATGAACTTGGTCACCAGCATTCATCATTGTCACCAATACGGGCATTGAGATATTGCAGTTTAAATCTTGCGCTAGGCAATAGGGATAACGCCTGATTACAGCCGCATTAGGTCCATGGAAATGAAACGAAAAAAGAGTGGCTGAGGCAGGATTCAATCCAGCCTCGTGCTCTTCAACAGTGTGCTAAGTGGGATATCTGCACTCTCACCAGTCGGAAGGGTTCTCCTTACAGTCATCGGGATGTTTCCTGCTCTGAGCTCATGTTCGGCAAGAGCAAATAGGCTGCTTGGTGCAGTTTTTGTGTTGACAAGAATTGGCGCACCCATTGAGATCTGCAGAGCGCGTGCACCAATGATTCTGGCCTTCTCAAATCTCGTGAGCCACTTGGGTCCGAATGGAACACCCATCTTCACCCTCTCTCGGTCAAGTCCAGTTTCCAATGATTCTCTCTTTTCAGCGCGAGCGATTTGCTTAGCAGGCGGAAGTTCGTGTTTATCTGGATCTGGTTCCGCTGCCTTCTTTCTCTTGGCCTTTTTCGCCCTCCCTGTTATGTCTACGGCTCCTGACGCGATGGCTTCCGCTAGAGTCTTCGACCCGATTATGTATGTTTCAGCTTTCTTAACACTGATGCCTGGTACAGCTAGGGCAAGATCTTCAGCCTTCGATTTGGATAGCTTCTCCAATGAATCGAAGCCCGCTGCCACCATCTTTTCTGCAGTCTTGGGTCCAATACCAGGTATGTTGACCAAGATTACAGCCGGTTTAATCGGCTCTTGTGTTTTTGTTTCATCAGTCTTCTCGGGTTCGGGGCTTTTTGACATGTTCAACACCAGTTAGAGTATCTCGCTTAACTGCTTCTATTCGTCGAAATCCTCGCCACCGGGTCCTCCTGGGCCGCCCATGCCGCCCATGCCGCCCATACCCTTGCTGGCTATGACATCGTCGATTTTCAAAATCATCTGTGCCGCCTCGGAGGCTGACATGACAATCTGTTTGCTGACAAGTGCTGGTTCGATAATGCGAGTTTGTTTCATGTCCCGCACCTTTCCTTTGGTGATATCTACACCATAGGTTGACTTGCCTTCGGTATGAGCAGACCTGAGGCTGACGAGAATGTCGATTGGGTCAAGTCCTGCGTTCTCTGCAAGGGTAACTGGAATTACCTCTGCAGCATCAGCGAATGCGTTGACTGCATATTGCTCTCGTCCTTCAAGTGACGACGCGTATTTGCGCAATCGCATTGCTATTGCACTCGCGAGCGCACCACCACCATAAGTAATCTTGGGATGGATGACTATATCGCGCACTACGTACAATGCATCGTTCAGGGCACGATCAACCTCATCAACTACGTGACTGGTTCCTCCGCGTACCATCAGTGTGGCGACAGAGCTCTTGGCAGTTCCCTCAATAAAGAGCATCTTATCTTCGCCTACAAACCTCTGCTCCACAATCTTCGCTTTGCCAAGTTCAGCCTTTGTGAGGTTCTGGACTTTGGATACGATTACGGCTCCAGTAGCCTTGTGAATGCGCTCGACATCTGACTTCTTGATTCTGCGCACAGCAAGAATACCATTCTTTGCAAGATAATGCTGTGCCACATCATCAATGCCCTTCTGGGCAATCACAACATTCGCTCCTGATTCCACTATCTTGTCGACCATGCTCTTGAGCATGCGTTGCTCTTCATCGAGGAAATTCTGCATTGCAGTGGGATCAGTTATCTGAATCTTAGCATCGAACTCTGTTTTGGTGACTTCAAGTGCTGATTCTATGAGTGCTATCTTGGCTTGCTCAATCTTCTTGGGCATACCTGGATGAACTACCTCCTTGTCCAAGACCAGACCCTTGACTAATTCCGTTTCATCAGCTGGCATTCCCTGTTGCTTCTGACGGGGCAAGTCATTCATGTCTATGTCTTCGCCCTCGGCCAAATCCTTGCTTAGAAGGAGAATTGCATCGACCACGATCTTGGCGAGCCCGTCGCGTGATGCGGATACAAACTTGCTTGATAATGCAACCTTCGCCGCATCAATGAGTGTTTTCCTGTAGTCTGAGCTGGATGGATCTACTGTTACGGATTCTTCGTCAATGACATCGTAGGCCATCTTAGCGGCTTTCCTGTAACCACTGATTATGGTTGTAGGATGGATGTTTTGGTCCAAGAGCCCCTCAGCTTTCTTGAGCAATTCACCAGTTAAAACGGCGGCTGTGGTTGTGCCGTCGCCAACCTCCTGGTCTACGGTCTTGCTGACTTCGATAACCATTTTGGCGGCCGGGTGTGCCACGTCCATCTCTTTCAGGATGGTCGCTCCATCATTGGTTACGGTGATATCACCAAAGGAATCAACCAGCATCTTATCCATGCCTTTTGGTCCCAGGCATGACTTGACTGCCTCACCAATCACAATTGCAGCCATGATGTTATTTCTCTGAGCATCACGCCCACGTGTTCTCTCAGTATCTTCTCTGAGGACAATTATCGGTTGCTGACTCATTATCTACATCCTCCACCTAGTCCGCATCCTAAATGGACTAGCCAGATAAAACTGTACATGCACTTCGTCTTCTGAATTGCATTTAAGCGTTGTCTTCCGTCCATCAGGCGATACGCCGTGCCGCAACTATGAGGGATAAAAAGGTTGTCAGAAACACAGGCGTAAGGCATTCTTTCACTCGTCAAGGACGGGTCTCCGAAGCACGATGTTATCTCCCTTCTTGGCTCCTATTACTTGAGAAATATGCGGGCACTTGCCTTTGAGAATGTAGTAGGTTTCCACATTGGTTTCTCGCTGAATCTCCGGAAATGTTTCAATGTTGGCTTGTCCTTTGGAGAGCACCAAATCGCTTGAATCAACTTTCTTGAGAAACTCCTTGCTGACCCACTGTCTTGGCACTCCGTGTGCCCATGCTCCAGTACTTGAAATATCAGCCAGCTTCTCAGTTTCAGTCCCTCTGACATCTTCCTCTGTAGCGTCGTTGATCATCGGTCCGCCCTTCACCACATACGTCACTCTCCATCCGAGATTCACAAGAAGACGCAGCAATGGAATGTCAAACAGGTTCTCACCAGCGTTGTCTGCAATAAAGAGAAGGTTCCCTTGTCTGGCGACAAGAGTCTGCCACAGATGACGAGAGTCATCCAAATCGAAACCCTCATCCAATACTTGAGTGAACGTTTTCTCTAGCTCAGAGAGATTTGCTTCATGACCCGCAGTATTGAAGTCAATTACGTTTCCTGCGATGGATGCCGCAAGCGCTGCTCTTAGTCTTTCGAAGCCAGAAAATCCAAGCACAATTTTCTCTACGGCAGGTAGAGCCTCCTTGGCTGCTTCAATGCTCTGAGCTTTCAACTCGCCATAAGGGTCTTTTACGCCGCTGATTTCGTAGAGCTCTCGATAGAGCTCGATAGATAGAGTTGCAGGGTCAGTCTTTTTCTGGAAGCCAGCTGCCAACCGGGAATATGCCAATGCAAATAGCCGGAAACGCTCATCTTCATTCTCTGTCAGTAGTGGAATCAGGGTACCCAAGCTGTGTATTATGCAGGCTGAACACTCTGGAACAAGCGGAACCTCAATCCTGTATGCCATGAACTGCTACTTCCTCTGCATTACTGACATGCTTCTTGATCATGAGATAGGCATCTTCCCCATCTCTGTAGTATCCTTTCAGGACCCGCTTTATTTCATACCCAAGCTTTTCGTAGATTCCGGTGGCTGCCTCATTGGCCTTTCTAACTTCAAGGAAGAACTCGGCTGCACCATATGATGCCATGCCTTCCATCCCGGCCTTAATCAGCTTGGTTCCCACGCCGTGGTGTCTACATTCGTCTGCAACAGCTATTGAAACAATATGTCCTTTCTTGACTGGGAATCGTCCGAAGCTTGAGATGCCTCTTTCAATTCTGCACATGATGTACCCGACAACACGACCATCCTCGATGGCAACGAGGAATCCCTTTGGTGCGTGGTAATGAAGGCCTAGAAAGAATTGGTCAGGGTAGTTCTCAGGAAGACTCGTGCGATTGATGGCAATAACTGCCTTCATATCAGAGGGCTCAAACTGCCGAATGCCCTGCGGTTGAGATCCTCCCTCGGTCATGATTACAATCACGTTTATCAGCTATATCACTTTTCACAAACATTCAGTCTTCTTTTATCACTTATGCAGCAGACGATTCTTGGCACCAGATGCAAATCCCTTATTTGGTCTCTGAATACAGTTTGATATCATGAGTGTCATTCTCATTGGAGGTTCGCCTGGTACAGGGAAGACAAAGATTGCCTCCATTCTCGGAGCAAAGCTAAGCGTTGAGGTCATCTCACTGACCACACTAGCGGACAAGGCAGGATGCGTGTCAATGAAAGATAAGGTCCGGGACACTGGCATCATTAACGAGGATTGCCTTATCGATGCGATAATCAAGGAAGTGGAAGAGAAGCGAAAGAGGGTGGTAGTCGAGGGCCACTACATCGATCTTGTTCCCAGCGGCTCCGTTGAGGTTGTCTTCATCCTTCGAGCACATCCTGCTGTTCTTCGCGAACGCCTAACAAAACGTGGATACACCGAATCGAAAGTCAATGAGAATGTCGAGGCCGAAGTAATCGGTGTTTGCCAACTGGATGCTCTAGGTTCATTTGGTGAAGCGAAGGTCATCGAGATCGATACTAGTGATAAAAGCTCCTCAGAATCCGTTGATACACTACTTGAACTGATGAAGAATCCTGCTCAAGGGAACCGAATAGACTGGATGCAGCAGTTGGAGCACGAAGGGCGACTAGATGATTTCCTAAGAGATTAGACGCCGTAAGCTACTCCTTCTCGCGCAAGGCGATGGAGAGCAAAGCAACAATGGCGATTATGAACATGGTGACCGGCACACCTGTGGCCAAAACCTGGCCCTCCATATTCGGGTCAGCTGCTATCGCGAAGCTCACCAAGAAGTATACCATTGCTCCGGACATCACCATCATCATTGCCGGGATAATCGATATGTAGGGTGCCCGTGGGTAATTGTAAGCTAGCACTCCTGATATGATCAGCAAGATGCCTGCAAACACTGGGAACAGAAAGAACGAATTTCCCGTAAGCATAACGCCATCAAGAAAAGTGTCAAACCCTACTTCAGGAGGATGCACCATGATGGATACAAACTCAGTCCATATCGCGAGCAACCCTGAGATTACGAGGATTATTGCTGGCCACCTATAGTGTAGCACACCAAGCTCCCTTTTCCGAAGCTGCTTTTTCAGCTTTCGGGCTTTCCTAATCCTCTCTGCCTCTTTCTTCTTCTCAACCTCTTTTTCTTTTCGGGTTAATCCATCCTCTACATCCTCTTCCGACTCTTCAAAGACTGCATCTACAATCTCTTCAGCCATGCCTTCGGGGTCACCTGAGTTTTGACCTGGATGGTTGCTTTCAGTCATAGCGCTTCCCGTCAACCTGTTTCTGAGCCTTATTTAAGCATCAGCATCTACGAACTCCTGCGTTATCATCCCATTCGTGGAGAAGATTCAATACGTTTGACCAGAGGGTCATTCATAATATCATTCGCTTTCTCTCTCAGTTTCAAGCTTCTAAGGACTTGACATAGGTCCTCTGGCTTTGCATTGGTTTCATACCCTTGCAGAGCATCCTTGACTGCAAGAAACAATGTCTTAGGTTTCCTAAGGTATAGTTCGTAAACCAGCGCGTCGGCAATCGACTCCAAACAGGTTACGCAGCTCGCTTGATGATCGGGCATACTGCCAGTGTGCAAATATTGAAGGGTCTCGAAGATTAATGCATATGGTCCTGGATCGTCTGGGAACTTCATCGGCATGTCATCGATGATTCCGGTGTTGAGACATGTAGTGAGTTGTGAGTAATTTGTCAAGTAGCGTGTGCAAACATACCTAGCAAGTCTTGAGTTCAAGATCATCCCGATGGCTCTGGCGTTAAGACCCACATCGACGAGTCCTATTCTTACTGCCCCTCCTCCGTGCAACACCCCTTCCGGTTTCATGACACACCTTGGGTACGGGTAGTTCTTGGTCGCAATGAGGAACTCGTTTCGGAATGAGTCCATGAATGCTGGATTATCATCGAACCAGTCATCAGCGTAGATGATATAGTCGAAGTCCAGACGATAGCGTTTGACGCTACGCCCTTTTGTTGCATACGGCACTTGGAATCTGTGATCCTTCTTCGCGCTCACGTGTTGTAACGGAATGTCTCGCCCTCTTGATGCAGTCAAGATGCTTCGTTTGGCTCCCTTGAAGATCTTCAGGTAGATATCGTCGAAGTAAAGGGGAAAGATTCTGCAGGATGCGAATATCTCCCAAGGCACCTTGTAGATTCCCTCCACTCCTTTCCTCTTGGACATAACCTTGACATCATGTTTGCCCTTATCTCGACCGACCTTGCAGAAGATGCTTACCATTTCCAACGTGACGTCCGCGAACGGATTGCCCTCGTCGACAATCTCCCATAGCTGCATATCTTTCAGCATGAAATCGCGGACCTTTGAGAACTGTCCTACTCTAAGGATGCTGTTTGGCAAAAGGAATCCAAGCTGTCCCCCTTTCTTCATTAACATCCTTGATCTGACCACGAAGAGGGCTGCAGCATTCCAACTCCCGGATCGTCCTCTGTTTACATCTGTGTTGTAGCTTGATTGAATAATTCTCCTCCCCTCTTCTGAGAGGATATTTCCGTACGGCGGATTGCCAATGACGAGGTCGAATCCAGCGTCTTTGCCTTGGAAGATTCTAGGAAACTCCTTGGGCCAATGGAATGGTTGAAGATGAGCGACTGAGTCGTAGTCTTGATGAGGTGATGTTTCTCGAATACGGCCAACAAGACTGTTCCCTCTCTTGATCTGCCCAGTAAGGTCAATCACTGATTGTTTTCGGGTGTTATCCTTGGCGTCGTTGACCCATCTGGATAGTGAGAGTTGGCAGTGTGTAACTGGGTCCTGGAGGAGGTCGACGCCAAAGAGATTGTTCGTTACTATCTCTTCACGGAGCTTGATTGACGAAGTGATATCGTTTACCATTCGTCGAGTTTTTTCCAACCAACTTGCGGCTGCCAGTAGGAACACTCCTTCACCAACAGCTGGATCCAGTATCTGAATCCTGCTTAGGGCGCTTAGGACATGCTTCTTCTCTCTGCGGTTGAGTTCTACAGCATTGTTGGATTGGTTTGCATTGAATCCTGTTCTCTCACTGAGCCAGCGAGATAATGAGTTGCTCGATATGTATTCTGCTACGCGGTGCGGAGTATAGAATGAACCAGTTCGTTTGTTCGATTCTCTCTGTTGTCCGGACTGCACTCTATCTGTCAGCTCCCGCTAAATGGACCTGCAAGTAGGACATTTGAATCTATAGAAAATAAAAAGAATCAGTAGGGGGACCTAGAGGTCCACCCTATCTTGATAGATCTATCCGGCCTTCTGACCGCAGTTGGGGCAGAACTTGGCGCCTTCCAACTTGGTCCCGCAGCCCGAGCAGAACTTAGCTCCTGCGGGTGTGGATGCACCTCCACCGCCGCCCTGGCCGCCTTGAGCGCCCATTTGTGCGCCCATTGCTCCCATGAAGCCCATGCCTGCTCCGAATCCGGCACCAGGACTCTTGCCCAGTGATTCTGCTGCGCTTTTCATGGTTTCTGAGCCCATGACCTGAGCTCCGCCAACACCACCGGTTTTCAACCAGAAGAGTCTCTCGCGGTACTTCTCGGTTGTATCAAGACCTTCAAACTTCAGGTCGACAAGCTCAAGGCCTAGCCTTTCGAAGGCCATCCTCACCTTTGTTTTGACCTTTAGCGAGGTTTCGTCAAGCTGTGTGAACACCGTCTGCAAATCGAAGTGTGCAAACTCATCAATGATTCTCTCGTTCATGAATGAGCGAAGGTAGTCATTGATCTTCTTAGTGCTGTAAGCGTTCTGATTACCCACGACTTCATTGGTAAAGATCTTGTGTTCCTTGACACGGAACCAGAAGTTCCCGTGGAACATAAGGGGTGCAAGGTCAGATGTCTGCCCTCTCCCTCCGTATTTCCCTTGGAACTGTGATCGCGAGACGAAGATACAGGTTGCTTGAAAAACATCACCCTTTATCTTCTTCTGAAGCCATCCCACAAGACTTGGCATGCTACTTGTCGTAAGCTTGTGGCGGCCTGCAAGGAAAGTGTCTAATGCCTTTCCATCTCTATAGAAAATCGCGGCTTGGTTCTCCTGGACGATTAGCTGGGAGCCCCATCTTATTCTGTTGTCAGGATAACGCCAAACTAGTTGGTCCGGTCCAGCGTTAGTCCATTCTATCGCATCTGCCATGCTAAATACACCTGTAACTAAATCGAGTTCTACTCAATAGCATTTCTAATATGTTTTAAACATTGACATGGTCTCCCCCGCGGCTCATCCTTGAATGGAGTCGCTCCAGCCACCCTGCATTCCTTTTGCCTAGTGAGCTTAGTTCTTAACGGCACATGAATAGAATTGCCAAGTGAGTCGATGTTGTCTGATGATGAGTTGACAAGTGATGAAGCGGAATCAACTGAGGATTCTAGGAAGAGTCAGAAGTCCATGCGGAGAGACTTCAATCCGATGCCATTTTACTTTAGGACTGCGATAATAATTCTCATCTGCTATTTCGTGTTCTACGCTTTTGGGTATCAGTTGCTGATTATGTTCATGCTGCTCATAGAGGTCAATCTTCTGCGAAGAACTTGGGAGATTCTCTCGAGCTACAGCTACGGATTCGCAAGGAAAGCAGCATACTTCAATGCAGGCCAGTCCATAGTCTACTTCGTTGTCTTGGCAATTAACGGCTTTGCAATAACTCAGAATGGTGTGCCTCTCATCTTGCCCGAAATCGATGGATTGACACTCATTTGCCCCCTGTTGATTGCGGCAGCTCTATTTGGCACAACAAATATCCTACAAATGTATGTACCTGACTTGAAATGATTAATATCAAACATCTAGAACCATGAGGTCTTCGCCGATAATCACTTCTGCGTCGGAGCGTCGACCAACAGTTGCCAACACGCTCTTCTTGTTCGCAATAACTTCCGGTGTGAGATGTGTGAGTACAATTTTGTGCGGATCAGCTTCCTCGACGATGGCCATCAATTCAGATGGACTTGTGTGAACTCCTTCGGGATGTTTTCCATCCAACCAGTTCAGTTCATGAATGAGTAGATCTGCTCCCTTTGCCAACTCGATTACATCTCTGCAAGGACCTGTATCACCCGTGTAGACCACGGATTTCCCCCCATACTCAATCCTGTATGCGCGGGTGTCCATTGTACCATGAGTTGTGATGCTCGTTGATATCGCGACAGGCCCGAGGTATACGGTTTCTCTCTCTTCCAGTTCTATCAACTCGATTCCTATCTTGTTTCTGAGATAGGGGAACGCAACTTCGAGAATCCCGCGAGCCCACTCTCTCATTGCTGGCGGACCAAATATCCTCAGTGTCTTTTCATAGCCAGATAACCATAGGGTCTGACAGAGGGGGATGAAGTCCGAGCAATGATCAATGTGGAAATGCGTGATAAACACGGCGTCGATGCTTGTGACATCAACCTGAGTTTGCGTCAATCGATGTAGTGTGCCAGATCCAATATCGAAGAGAATCGTTTGATTCCCCACTTCCACAAGAATTCCTGATTGCACTCTGTCTGGATCTGGAAGCGAAGTCCCCGATCCTAATAGCGTGACTCTCATGCAAATCAGAATTGCCCAGCTTGCATCAAGCCTATCAGTCTTCCCATTGGTTGCACCTGTTTCGCATTCTACATTGCGCGTGGCTTGGACTCCTTGGGTTTCAATACAAACTGCATTGTATTGATGAGAAGATTCAGTTCTCGAGTTATTCTAACGCCGTCGAGTTGTTGTGCGCTCAGCTTGTTCTTCAGCTCACGGCATCCTACATCCTTCATGAAACGAAGCATAGGAACGGAATCGACGTTCATGGATCCACTCTGTACTGCCTGCCAAAGCCTGTCTATCTCGTTGCTGAGTTCGGCTTGATGCTTGAGCATTACAGGACGTGCTTCGTTTATTCTCACATCTTCGATTATTTTCGATGCCTTGTTTCTTAGAGCATTCAATGCAGCTTCCTGAAGGCTGTCTTTCGCATCGTTTAGGCCCGGTCTTCCTAACACTCTGTTGCACCAACGAATCGCTTCTCAGAGAGCTATTTAACTCCCAACAATACGTTGAGGGATTGTCAACGGATTTAAACAAAGTTTGGTGAACTACTCCCGTTCCAATGCATACCAATGCGCCATTCCTGGTCACGTGGTCATAATTGCATCTTGGAAACCCTCGCAAGTGTTTTAACTAAATTAATTGAGGTGACTCTGAGGTGCACCCATATGCTGCGCATTGGGAGGAAAGCAATTCTAATATCATTTACACTTAGTATGTTACTACTTGTATTCATAGTGACTCCTGCTTCAGCGCTTTATGTTTCGGCGACGCAGGAAACCCACTCACAAGAACTTGACATAACTGATGAGAACAAAGGATACGTCTACAGCAACTATCCACCATTTGGAACACGTGACGCACTCTGGCTAGATATCAATCAAGATGTTGGCCTGAATGCATACCGATACCACTATACTGGATGGACCGACTCCGTTCAATTCGTAAATGGTCCTGCTGAAACAGAGTACTCCTTTTCAGGTCATAATAGCTACAAACCTGGCTGGTTGGCCAATAGGTCATATTTTCCAGTTTTCACAGAATTCGTTAACACATCAAATGACGATATGGAACTAACAGTAGATCAGAAGCGTGTTGTGTTTCCGCTAGGGCTTGGTCAGCAGAGTTCGGTCATTTTGGAGCCGTACCTATATCACAGCGGCACACTTATGCTGTCAACCGAGGAATTCATTCACGTCACCATTGCCTCTAGATCGGATTCCGTGTCAATGAGTGTGATGGTATACGATCCAGAGGGACGCAATTTGGGATCATTGTATCTCAATGGAGGGGACGTGAGGGTTCTCCCATTCCGGCCATCTGGTCCCGGGATGTATACAATCAGGTTATACCCCACTACCAATCAGGAAGGTTTCTTGGCAGCCGAGATTTTGCCAGTGGCTATTGCTCCACAGATAATCCAGTATGGTGAAGTTGTGGATGCTGTTCTCTCGGGAAGTGAGTTCGTCATGGACGGTGGTTCAGGATCCATAATAATTACAGAAAAAGCTCCCACCGCTCGTACATACAAGTTCAGTTCCAACTCGACTCATGCTGGCAAGATACAGTATTCATTGAACTACCCAGAGATCTTTTGGCCTGTGCATACGCCTTACGATCCAGAACTGATGGTCACTAGTGATGCATTTGTAGGGGACTACGCCGTTGCGAGATATCAGACCCAGCTGTGGGGCGATATTGGAGACTATTACTATCAGTCGTTCCAGGATGAGTCTTACTATCTTACGGTCATCGGGATGGACGAGGTTGTCTATTCGATACATAATGAGGAGATGAGCTTAGGCCAGCTGCCGCTGAACGAAGCCTTCTACCTTGAGAACAATCATTTCAGTCCTCATACAGTCGCGTATCAGCTATCGCTTGATGAAGATACCATCTTGAAAGTCAACTCGACAGAGAACGTAGGTGACTATGGCTGGAGACTCTTCAGTGTGTTCGATGATATGATGTACCGGTCGCTCCAAGTGACCGATGGTTTTTCGTTCCATAATGCTCCCAGTTACTACCTTCCTGCGGGTGAGTACGTAATCGTTGGCACTGGGAACTTGCCATCAAATGGCTACTATCAATTCACTCTGGGTCCGGTTTTTGACGACCTTAGTACATTGGAGGTTTCTGTTGGCCATACCGTGGGTGTTCGATTCAATGTGAATGCTATTGATTGGTACCGCACCAACATATCGCTGCTGACTCAGGACAATATCACTGTGTCAGCTGACTATGACTTCTACAACACCTATGGTCTGCTTGTATCCGGCTATAGTGGGTCTCTTGGCAACAGAGAGGTTGGAGGACGTTGGATGGCATTTGGTGCCAACCACACAGCGAGCAGCATCTCCAATCTTGCAGATGGTTTCCTAGTCGCTGTAATCAGTCCATACCAGGTTCAGAACAACACTCCAGGTCCCGGAAATCTGTACACAGACTACACTGTTGAGTATGGTATAGAGTTCGAGGGCTACTCGTCTGAGGTATTCAACATAACTGCATCAATCGCGGTAGATGCGACATCAGTATCCCATAACTTCACCCTCGGTGACCCTGGCGATGCTTCCGAAACCTATGGGCTCTCCATTGCCTGTGAAGAGGGCGTCTGGTACAATGTATCAGTAATAGTCAGCGATGTCAGTTCTTGGTATGTTCTTGCCTATCAGAACCATGAGGGCGCGACCCAGTTTCTGGACTGGCCAAGTCTGACCGACCGATTCATCGGTTCTACAGGTAGCGAGGCAGCCTTCCAGTTGGGGGCAATCACCAATGGGATTTTCCTGTCGTTCCACGCGACAAGGACACTTGCGGGTGAAGGAAGTTTCTACGTGGAGATTACCCCACTCGTGAGCAATCCGCTTGAAGAGTTCACCCTCGAATACCAAGGAGTTCCACCTGGAACAATCGATTGGGTTCTAGTAGGTGGCGGCATCGGCGTTGTTGCTGTGGTCGTTGTTGGAGGACTTCTAATCTCCAAGAGGAAGGGCAAAGGTCCCTACTCACCATAGTGTATCTTGAGGGCCTTCGGGCCCTCACAATCTCTTTTTTCCTTGCTGGATTTCTCGTTCTTCACTGCGAAATCGATTTGGACGAAACGTAAACCAAAAAAAGGCAATCAAAAAGCAAGGAAGAATGGGGAATGTCCCCATTCTACGCATTACAGAAATAGTTGAACTAATCTTGGTAGCCTTTCATGTAGCCCTCGCGCTGGTTCCACTTCTCTTCGAGTCGCTGCATGGTCTGCCACATTCGGTATGTGTAGTTCCACGCCTCGTCGAATTTGCCTTGGTTCATCTGGTCGAGGAACTCCTCAGCGACATCGTTGACGTTCCCTATGTCTTCGATGATAGTAGCATCGAACTCGTACATGTTGTCGAGCTCTTTCTCGTTGATCTTCTCCTTGGAGCCCCAAGCAGCATATCCGTAATCGGCGTACCTGATAGCTGACTCTATCTTATCTGTTAGAGCCAACATGCGGTCGAAAGTTTCCCATGTCTTTGACAGATCATAGTCAACGACCATCATCTGAAGTTTCTCAAGGTCCTGCTTGACAAGCCTCAGCTGATCTGCAATGAACTCTCGGAGAACTTTGTCTGCTGCGCGGCGTTCCTCCTTCTCCTGATAGCCGTGCCATCCAGGAATATAATGCGTGATTCTACCAAAGAGACCACCTTTGATGTCCTTAGCAGATTTCTTCCTGATTCGTTTGGCTATCGGGTCTGTTACCTTACCCATTTCGTTGATTCTCCTGTAATTTGTACTGTCCCTGTAATCAAGCACACAGGTTGTCTTACCTTGGCCTCTCAACTTTTACTTAAAAACAATCTCTTCATTTCGTGTAGGATTGCATTCTAACTTGGATGGGCATTTACAGGGTAATATCAGCATTTGCAGCCATTGAAAGGCATTATTTCATGACACTCAAGGTTGGATAAATAAGGACCGAGGGGGCTCATGTGTCCGCCTGCCGTCCTTTTCAAGCTCGGAGCTTGGGATTCACCACAACTGGTACTCTCTGTTCACGAAGCCCTTCCATACGAGTGGGAGTTTCGAAATTACTTCCTCTGTGATACTGGAGATAGAGCCGCTGATTGCCTTTAGATCACAGTTTCCGTAGCATTCGATGTTCACAGCCCTTGGCTCAGTTATCGGTGCGCCGATTTGACTGACCAAGTAGCAGTAAACCTGTTCCACATCGGGATGCTCCTTGATGACGCGATTTACAATCTCTCTGGCAGCCACGTTGTATGTTTTCCCAACATGAGAAACGGGGTTCTTACCAGCGGCAGCTTCCAATGTCATGGGTCTGTAGGGCGTTATCAGACCGTTAGCTCTATTGCCTCGGCCCACCTGTCCATCGTCACCATGCTCCGCCGACGTTCCAGTCACCGTCAAATAGTATAAATCTTCATCGGGTGCGTCAGCGCCGTTGACGTCCACAGTAACCTCCAAGTCCGTAATCTTGGATGCTAGATCCAGCAACATGTCCTTAGTGCCCTGCATCACATTAGCGTACTCGTTTGCGTCTTTTGTTTCCGAAGATATGATTGCAGACGCAATCTGGAGGTGGACCTTATCGCCAATTCTGGTTCCCATCACCTTGATGTCTTCACCTATCTGAGGCCATTTCTTCTTGGTCTTGGAATCGTTGAGAAGGTACTCGGACTTGAGAGTGAGTTCTTCTGTGGGTGACAGAGGCGCATAGCCAACACCGAAGCTTGTGTCATTCGCTCTGGGCACCTCAAGTTCATAATCGAAGTTGCCCACAAGGTCCGTGCTCCCCGCCCTTATCTTGTAGTCAACTATGACATCTGAATTCACGTCCAGGTGCGGCAAATCCCCGGCGAGCCACTCACGAGTATGCTCTATTGCGAACTTACCTACTGGTACTTGATTCTTGAAATCTTTTCCCACGATTCCCACAGCTCGACCGCTCATTAGAATGTAGATCGGCTCAATGACGTCGCCTCCACCAAAACGTGCGTTCGACTGCCCGCCGACAAGAAGCACCTTATCGACATTGTGATGTTGAACTCTCCCGAATACCTCCAAGTAGTACTCACTCAATCTTACAGACAACTCCTCTGCGGCTTTATCACAGAGTGTATCTGGATGACCCTTGCCTTTACGCTCCACGACCTCAACTCTCTGCTGAGGAACTGAAAGGCCTGCTCCACGCGTGACTTCAATATTCATTGTCAATCAACTCGTCTTTCCAGCGGGCCTGAAGTGAAACTACTTAAGTCTATACATACCTGATTCTCATGGGTACTACTGGGAGTAATCCCAATTACCCCTAGGAATACAATGTGGGGTTTCAGTTTGATAACGAAAGAGAGCATCCATCGGATGAGAAGAGAGGCAGGTCTGACTCAGTCTGAACTTGCCATAGAAGTAGGAGTATCCCAGTCCTACATTGCGCGGATAGAGAATGGCACTCTTGACCCTAAACTATCGATTGCTAGCAAGATTATCCAGGTATTCAATACACGGAGTCCTCAACGGTGTGGAGATATCATGACCGCAAAACCCCTCACGATTGATGCTCGCGATTCTGTTTCAGCGGCTGTCCAAGTCATGCGACAACGAGATTTTTCACAATTGCCAGTAGTACGTGGGGAACGAATCGTGGGGATTGTCACAGAACGCGACATCGTGTGCAATCTCCAACATGACATGGATACACTATCCGTTCAAGCGATCATGAGTTCAGGTGGCGTCCCGACAGTTGACGAAACCACGCCCGTTGATGCAATCATACCGCTATTGGAATCCTACCAAGCGATTATAATCCAGAATCAGGGGCGAGTCACCGGCATAATCTCCCGATCGGACCTCCTGAGGGCTAAGAGGTGATTGGGCGGGCTGTTGTGCTGTACTCAGGAATGAGTTGCTTTCCTCTTATGTGCCCCCGCAGAATGAATTATATGTCCTAACTAAGAGAGGACCTTGGAGTAGAAGAAATCGTGGTAAGTGAATTGGAAATCCTTGAGGACCTCCGCGAGGGCATAGACACTTTCGTGGAGCGCTGGTCGAAGATTCAGCGCAACTCAATGAAGTCCATTCAAGCAGTGATCAACACGCTAGTTCAGATTGAGCATCTTGATGGTCCTTTGGGGAAACTCCAAGGATTCAAGAACATACGTGAGAATACGAGGGGCAAGCTCTTGGTCAATTTGTTTGACAAGCTCGTGCCCTCTCTTGAAAGATCTATCAAGGAATTCAGCAAACTCATGAAGATGTTTGAGAGTTTAAGGAAGAAGGGTTCGGATATCCAGACTTTCAATGAGTCCTTGAGAGGCGTTCTCGACGAATCCTCAGACTTGGAAGATTTCGTAGGGTTCTTAGAGCTGATCATTATCAGTGTTCAAGACATACTGACGATGTTCGAGGCAGAGTTTCTGGTCAAGACGACCATCTTCCGAGACCTTGAGGAAGGAACTGTTGATCTGGCGGTTGTTAGCAACTACCTGACGGTTTGGATAGCTGAGCCGAACATCGAACCACATGCCTTAGAGAAGCTTCTGAAGGATCTGGATGAACACTTCGAGTTGCTACGAGATGTCTTCACTGGCAAGACCCACATTCGAATACCCGATATTCATAGGAAGATGCCCTACTGATTCACTGAATAGAATCGCTCATGGAATCGTCTGATCGCAGTTCCTCAAACTCGTAGGCCTCGATTCTCATTGTTAATCATGATTTTCTTTCAACGTGTTTGGTACAGGTATCATCCAATCTGAATAAACTCTCAGGCCATTCCTCCCGTGCAACCGTGCCTTTCGGTTCGCATGGGTGTTCTTAGGCTAGGTGTTTTGATGAAGCCATTTTGTGGATCCAGTAGGCTACTTGCTCCGTATTATGCGCTTGGCAAGTCTTTGCTCTTTTGCTTCTGCTGCCTTGTGCTTAATCCCCCAGCCTACAAGCAGAAGGCCCATTAATGCCGAAAAAGCGACTAGTCCTCGACTTGGTTGGGTCTTCTTGAAGCGTTTTCTGCTGGGGCGAACCATTTCGTCTTCCTGATTTCGCGTCATACTATTCGATTCTGGATTAGCTATAATGCATTTATCAATACCAGTAAAGCTGCAGTTTCCATGACGATATGATCGATTATTTTCTGCGGTGCAGGTTGATCATAGGTGTTTCTATTTCAGAACAAGTACCGGGCCAGAGCTGCTGGAGCAATGACATAGGCCGGTTGGAGCGGTCGGATGGAGAACCATCAGCCTTAATTGGAAATCTCTCGACTGAGCGGGCAATCTACTGAGAGGTCTCATGATGCCCGAAGAGATGATCGTCACCCCGTGGGAGGTCCGCGGCAAAATTGACTATGACCGCCTTATCAAGGAGTTTGGCACGCAGAGAATAACTCCCGAATTGAAGGCACGAATAAGCAAGATTGCAAAAGACAAACACATCATGTTAGAGCGGGACTACTTCTTTTCACATCGAGACCTTGATTGGATTCTCGACGAATACGAGAAGAAGAATAAATTCATTCTTTACACTGGTCGCGGCCCTAGTGGTCACACACACATTGGTCATCTGCCAACATGGATGTTCACTAAATGGATGCAGGATAAGTTTGACACACGTCTGTATTTCCAGATGACTAATGATGAGAAATACTTCTTTGACACGCAACTCAGTCTCGATGATGTTAGGCGATTCACATATGAGAATACTCTAGATTTGCTCGCACTTGGGTTCGAACCCGAGAATACATACATCATAGATGATATCGCGCATATCGACCTCCTCTATGAACTCGCCGTTGAGGTCGCCAGGAAGGTTACATTCTCGACTGTCAAAGCGGTCTTCGGATTCAACAATAGCACGAACATTGG
>JAUWOA010000101.1 GCA_030612365.1 Candidatus Thorarchaeota archaeon | reverse complement strand
ACACTCACCACGAGTGGGTGGCTATCACGCATAGAGCCACTGCCCAAGGATGAAACCCCTCCTGCAGGTCTTGCTACAGAACTCGCAAAGAAATGCATCGAGTGGAAGAAGGGCACACAGGAAGTCATTCAGAATTTCCTCTAGCTGCTGTGTAGATTACGCAAATCAGATTGATTCTAGCATGCACAGTGCATTCTCGACGGCAGTAACAGCATCAGTATTCTATGCAATCATTCGATGTAAGCTTAAAGTGAGATTAGTAGTATCCTGAAAGGGCTCTTTGATATGGGCTTCGTGAAGAACGCAGGCTTAGCGTTGCTTCTTTTGTAGCGTGATAGATCCTCCTGCGTGGGGGAATGCTTCAACCTCAACAAGGAATGGATTCCGCGATTCACCGACCTTTGTCCACATGGCCTGGTCGCGACGATAGTATCTGTAGTCTGCGCCATTATGTCGAATCTCAATCATTGATGCTGGAGGAAGATCGTTAAGGGCTGCAATTTCCAACGTTTCACCGGCTTTGGTCTGCTTGGGTTGAGAAAGGAAGACTGAAAAGATCTCATCATTGAAGGGTACAAGCAATGCCACATGCGGACGGTCAACGCAGTCCCAGAGTTTCGGAACGGGGGGTGTCCTGCACGAGAATGCGCCATACGATGAGCTTAGAGCTTGGAAGATACCTGCATCAATCACGTGACTCTGGTCTCCGTCGAGTTCATTGCAAGACAATTCCTTACAGTAAAGAATAGATGTGCTATATCCATTATAATAGCATATAACTATTTGTAGTAGCAAATATATTATTCCACTCGATAGCACACACTCTGGATATCCTCTGAACGCCCATGAACTCCCTTCCCCGCATGATATCTCTGAGAAATCAGAACCAGGCATATGCTACTTCGCAGCGACAGTATCCTACCCTCAGGTTTAAGTCGCAATCACGATATTCTGTCTTTGGCCCCCTACAGAGCTGGTGGTCTGGCTCCGTGGGCTTCAAACCCATGATCGCGCAAGCGATGAGAGTTCGATTCTCTTAGGAGGCCGCCATGGCAGTTTTCCACCAGTTTCTCCCTTCTCATAGTAGTGCTTGCAGTTCTTTCAGAATAGCATCTCTCGCCATCTTGGGACCAATCTTTTCGTAGGCTGCACGTTTGAGAACCCTTAGTCGGATGATGGATACTTCTCGGTTTCCACGTAACTCGGGGTGATTCTGAAGAAATCCTGACACCGTGTTTCTAGTGGTCAGGTCCAGCTTTTCGAATTCACTGTCACCTGCAGCAGTTGACTTCGGTTGTCTGATGGCTTCGAGTGCGCGAAGGGTACCTACGATTTCGACGACAGTAGAATCAAGATCAAGAGTGGACATATCCACTTCAGCAAGGGGGCAATCCCACAGGTATCGAGCCCCGGGTCGGTCGAATCTTTCACTGATTCGTTGAATGACCTGATCCGGAATCCTTGTGCCGGGTCTCTCTCTGTTCCACTTGAGTGCCTCCTCAAGGGGCGTTGTCACATGGATTATCCCAAATGCACACTTCGCGTCAATAGCAACCTCAAGAAGCTCATGCCGCATACTATTGTAGTAATTCGTGTCGTCGTGAATCACACTCTTTCCTTTGCCAACGAGCGTTTCCACTCTTGCTAATGCAGCCTGACGCACCTCACCCTCCTTCTTCGGCACGAAATCCGAGTAGTAGGTATCATCTCGCCATTCATCAGTTCTGACAATCTCAACTTCATGCCCTTTCGAACGAACTGCCAATCTAATGGCATCTGCCAGAGATGATTTTCCAGATGCTGGTAGCCCACAAAGGGTCAGTATGAACTGATTCATTGGCAATCTGCTACATCAAGAAATCGCTTTCAAATGAACTTAGCGAAATGCAAAGAAATGAAGAGTGATTGGGAGATTTCCCAACCACTATGGTTTGATTGTGATCTGGAGGTTTATGGCGAGATCCTTGTAGCGGTTTCTTACCGTAACTTCTGTCACGTTGGATGCCTCTGCAATCTCACGCTGTGTGCGTCTGTCATTCTCAATGATGCCAGCAATGTATAACGCTGCAGCAGCTAGACCACCTGGGTCCTTACCTGCTGTGAGACCTCTAGACCTCGCATTGTTGATTATGCCTATTGCAGTCTGGACTGTCTTGCCTTCCAATGCCAGGTCTGAGGATATTCTAGGCATTAGGTCGTTTGCAGATGCTAGGGGGACCTTCAACTTGACGTTGCGTAGGATAAGCCTTACACACTGACCGAGCTCCTTTCTGTTGATTCTCGCCTCATTCACTACCTCATCCAACTGACGTGGTATCTTGTGAATTCTGCACGAGAGGTAGATTGATGCCGCAACCATTCCCTCTATGCTCCTACCTCTGACCAACCGTGTGTTCAGGGCTTTCCGGTAGACGAGGGCCGCTGTTTCCTTGGTTTCATGAGGTACGCCCAATTGGGATGTAAGGCGGTCCATCTCACTCATTGCGATGCTAAGGTTCCTGTGTTGAGAGCTGTGTACCATGGTCCGGATTTGCCACTTACGCATTCGATAGATTGCTGCGCGCTGGCTAGCTGCGATTGAGCGCCCATTGGCATCTCTATCGCTCCAACCAATAGTCGTCGCAAGACCCTTGTCTGCCATCGTTAGTGTCATTGGTGAACCTGTTCTGGCTCGCGCATTTCTCTCTTCAGCAGTGAATGCTCTCCATTCGGGACCAGTATCTACATGCCTATCACTGATCACACACCCGCACGATGTGCAGGTTTTCTCACCCCGGCTGCTGTCTTGGTAAAACTCGTTGCCACCACAGATGGTGCAAACTCCTATACCTGCCTTTCTATCTATAGCACGGACTGGTTTTGCCATGTATGTTCACCTATTCGTCTTCCTCTCTGTATGCGGTCCCGCAAAAGGGCCTACAATCAGCGATTAAAACTGCACTCCGAGAAGAAGCGCTTCGCGAATCGCAGGACTTTCTGTATATAAGTGTAAGCATCGGTCCTCTGATGTACTAGCCTTGTCGCCCATTCCTTTCGAGAAAAACACTATATCCTCACTATATAGTATGAACAATACGAATCTAATATCAAATACACCAAATTGAGTTGAAAAAAGAGAAGGCGCGGTGGACACCCACAGGAGAATTCGCAAGTGTCCACCAATTGTCGAATCTTTGGGTTGCTTGACTACTCCAAGCAAGCAATCTCAGTAACGACAGCTTCCGGTATGATGTGGATGTTTCCGTAGTATGTGTGGTTGGTTTCGGAAACCTCTGTCTTAGCGCGTGCAATCTTGATGAGGCCATCGCTCTTTCCCAGCAGGTAGCCAGCTATATACTGCAATGGCACTTGCTGCTTATCGGCTTCATCCTTGCTCATTGAGCAACACTCGACACCAGGACTCATGAAGGTCACCTCTACTATCTCATGCTCAGCGCATTTGTCTACACGGTTGAGATGCTTGGTTCTCTCCTTGATCTGGTTCTCTCCTTGGATTCTGTGTACTTCATTCACAGCGTAGTGGAAAGGCTCGCCCTTGAGTCTGTGGATTGACGGCACAACATACATGGTTGTATCATTCAACGCTTCCACACTATCATCACCACTATCCACGTAGGTCTTGTCCGCACTCTCGCCGACCAAGTATCGCACATGGTAGTGCTTGGCATCTGCATTTTTGAACTCGTCAGCCTTGTCATCCTTGATGCTAACGGATGTGTTTGCCCACAATTCGATGGGCACAAATGGGTTTACTGTATTGTCTTTCATTGATAATCACCGCTTAACGATGGTTAATACTGCATGTGCTTAACGATGGTTATTTATAAGCTTTATGTCATATGCTCAACAGCATAAGTGGTGACGTCCTTGTTCGAGCATCTAGCTATTGTTGCATCTGTTACAGTTTTTGGCCTTCAGCACAGCGGCATCTCGGCTCTCCGAGTGAAGCACTGGATCATTGACAAACGGGGGCAGAAAGGTTACGCTAGGATTTTCAATGTCACATCCTTTCTAGCTCTAATCCCAGCTTCCTTATCTCTCAACTACTGGGACTGGCTCTACTTTCTTCAGTCTCCTGAACTGGTCAATCCTCTTCTCTTCCTTTCAGGAGTAATTCTTCTGGCTCTTGGCGTTGTGGTTGCCATATTGGCATCAAGGTCAATCTCGGTGAGCACAGTCGCAGATATGCGAACTGACCGCAAGCCAGTCCTTGTGACAGGCGGACTCTATGCTCGGACGAGACATCCCCTCTACCTCGCGACTATCTTGTTCTTGCTGTCATTAGTCGCCTTTTACCCGTTCTCCAACATACTAACATTCTCATTGGCTTTCGTTGGCTATGTTGTCATAGGTGCATATCTCGAAGAACGCAAGCTGGTCATTCAATATGGGACGGAGTACCTTGCCTACCGTAGAACTGCTGGTTTCTTATTGCCACGACTAAGGTCTCGCAAGGACTGATACTGCACGCGTGGTCATTTGAGCATTGATTCCAGCTTGGAAAGATGTCTGGCTCTCTTAACCGCCTTGGGTGAAACCTGGTGCACCTTGCCTTTTTCAACAACAAAATGGACCGTTTCGATGTCCGGCGTGAAGTGACTTTTCAAGTCCTCCACGACGAAATGAAGCTGCACGCAATGCGGACTGCCATCTACAGTCAGGACCGTGACCTTACTCATGTCTGAGTATCTGATGATTGAGCCTATTTTGAAGCCAGCGTGGTTCACGTGCATCTCTTCCAAGCAGACATGCAAAACTGCCTGACCCCCATCCTTCTCTCTGTACTCCTCAACTATATCTGGGAATCGACTGTTCATGCAGCTGCCAACCAACAATAGCTGCCCTTTTTCTCTCAGCCTTCGATCGCCCACGTTTATGCTCATCAGACTCTCATCGCAGTGGCATCCGCACAAGCCTACCATTTCCTCCTGATGGGTTTGGGCCTGTCCTCTTCATGCTCCTTTTCTACCCATTGATCAATGAGTGGTGGAGCAATTCGTGCAATGAGGTCTCCTTCGAAGACGTAGTTCATTTTGCTAACTGAGATGATAGTCCCCTCATGTGGTGACAGAACAGGATCCTTGTCCTGAACCTGACCTATCGCTTCATCGCGCCTAACATCTTCACCCGGATTAACGATGGGGACGAAGAAGCCCTCTGTGTCAACATTGATGTGCTGAACTCTTCCCGCAAGAGTGTTTGAAACCTCTATGCTCTCTCCGGAGAGTATGCCCTTAATTCGAAGTAAGTTGAGAATAGCCTCTCTCACCTGAACTGCAGCCTGAGGTTCGACTTGGCTCCTCTCCCCTCTCATCTCTATTGTCACAGCAGGTATTCCTTCGTGTGCCACTTCGGTGGTAAGCGCGCCTCTCTGACCTGAGCTCTGAACAACTAGCGGCAGTCCAATTTGGGATGCAAGATTTCGCACGTGGATGTACTTTCGATGCATGGCCTCAATGTGACTTACGCAGGATTGATGCCCTGTCCGCAAGTGAATGACATAATCTGCTTGGGAGGCTTTTCTCCATATTTCCCATGCTATTCTATCACTGACTGTTCCATGCTCGCTACCTGGGAACAACGTGTCAAGGTCCTTTGAATCAAGTGGAGAGATCCTTGTACCAAGCCTGAATGCAAGTGGATTCGCAACCGGGAGTAGTGTCACCGATCCGTTCACCCTGCCCAAACTCTCGAGATGTTTCATCAGCAGGTAGCTCGAGTAGACACAAGAAGCTGATAGGCCATCCATCGCTGACACTATCAGTACATTTGGTCGTTCTGTACCGTACGTATAGAGCCCAAGAGCAGTGCCTGTCTTAGGGTCTATATCAACCGCATCAACTATCGCCTTCACCATTGAGAGGCCTTCTACAGACTTATGAAATCGACATCTCGCCGAAGGATAAGAAAACGAGTAACACAGATTCTCACGTGATATCAGTTCTCAAACCAAGAGCTATCACAGTTGAACAAGAAGATGTCAGTACGAAAATTCTTGGCAGCAAATCCGTCGTGGCGACTCAGAGCGTAGCGAGTGCGTCTTCTAAGGTGCGGGACGTCGAAGAGGTCTGGATGTCCGCATTTGTCAGGATTACCGATCCATACCACTGGTACCCTGCTCTCCACGATATCGATGGCAGTCATGGACCACTGTGGCTCCCAACACACTATCACGAGAGAGGGGTTATGGCGGTCGATAGCTTTCAAAGCATCTATTCTCTCAATGTGCTTCGGATACGCAATGTTGTAGCGATTTGATTTGGCATCTGTGGCAATTATCTTTCTTTCAATCCATTGCGCCAAAAAGTCAGAGAGTCGACCATCTCCGCTCATGACCTCTAGTAGGGGGCCTTCGTTGCCGGTTTTCTTCAAGATTGTATTCAGCACGTGCGCGAGCTCTCGCACGAACTCCTCATTGAATATCTGGAATAACCATCGTCCGCCCGCATTCGAGCCGCTGCAGTATTCCTTCACGTTGAAATCCCTTTCAACAGCTTCAAGCAACTCAAGGGCACGGGAGTAGGGGACCAGCTCTCTATGAACATCCATGAACTCCCCGTTAGAAGTTCTTGTCCAATCATCCGTTGGGCACATCTTGTGCATCAGTCCCCTTTGTGCTGAATTTCTGTTGGAGAACTAGACACGATTCAAAAGAGTATCTGTATTACGTGGACCTTGGCCCGTTGAAGGCAACACAATTAAGAATCAGTGTCGGAATTAGCGCGTCGAGGTGGGTGATTGGAAGTAAGCGAGAAAGAATCTGGATCTGCACAGACATCCAAAACGCTGGATTCCACGCGGGTCGCAATCATAATGCTTCTGGTCGCATTGTTGGTACCTTTCGTGTATCAAACGAGTATTGGTTTTGGAGCAAGCAACATAATCCGGGCTCTTTTCTGGGAGTACGGCGTCAGCGGCAACTTTACAGGATTCGCGTTTGCGCAATGGAGTCTTCTCTTGGATGCACTATTGTACATCATCATCCACTTTCTCTTTGTCTACGTGATGTGGTCCTTCTACGAGAAGAAGGCTTCTAGGGCTCAGACAATTACCATTGGAATCCTTCTGGAGTTGCT
>JAUWOA010000107.1 GCA_030612365.1 Candidatus Thorarchaeota archaeon | reverse complement strand
CCTCTGGTTTGAAGGATAATGACGCTCTGGCCCCATCAATCCCCTGGAGATTCATGGTGCCTTTGCATATCGTCGCCATTATTAGCATGGCCCTTACGGTCATGTTCAGCTATGCTGAAGTTTTTCCATTCACTAGTCCTCTTGGACTCTATAGACTCCTGCCGGGCGACATACTCATTGACTTCGTATGGCTCTATGTCATCTCAGTGGCCATGGGCATAATCGTGTACCTGACCTCGCGACATCTTTCGCTTCTCCAATGGAAAATGCACCGTCTTATCACAGGCAGAAACTGCAACTATCACCTACAGGCGTTGGGTCCAAGGGCTGGCCACGCGAGTTACATCAGGAGGCTTATCATCCCTGCTTTCGTTTCATTGGGACTTGCGTCAACACTCGCTAGCAATTCGAGCATTGCTGATCTCCTATTCGTGACGGAGAGTTTTGATACCCTTGCACCATCGGCTCGTGGCATCGCGGAAACTATGCCTCTCTTCTTCCTTCTACTTCTGATTTCTTGCTTCATTGTCATCTTCTTTGCCCCGGCCTGGCTTCTCGAAGATACTGGAGTTATCTATGAACGGAAAACAGAGGGCACACGATCCACGGCGGACATAGAGGGAGTCGGAAACTACTACCTTGCGTTGCTCAAGGGGTTTGCAGGGATCTCGACTATTGCAACCTACTTCCTCATTACCCTACAGACTTACGAATGGTTCGCGTTATTGCCTGGTAGCATTGAAGTTCCTCTTTGGTTCTTTCTTCTCCCAGTCATAGTCATCCTTATCGCACCGCTCTTGGCAATGGGTCCCATTTCGGTCGTATACTCTTTCTATGAACTAGCTATGAGAAGGAACGTCAAAGATTTGGAGAGGAGAATGAAGAGTGAGGGACTCGAGCGAGTTGTGGTCGAACTGCCAACATCGATTGTGAATGATTCAACAGGCTAGGCTTTCTGCTCCAATTAGTAGTCAAGAGCCCTGCGCGCCACCACCAATGCTTGATGTATGTAGATTGAAAGCAGTACTTGCGCATTACCTATGTAGCAAAACAAACAACGGAGCGGGCAGGATCTGGAGCAGTCGCAGTGCATTTGCTGCTGGTACTTGCGACTTGGCTTCCAAAGCACCCGCTCACGTTTTCGCTGATGCCGAATTCTCGGCAACTAAGCTGAGCAAGATGACCCAGTTCACGGACCAAGAAGACCCGGAAACAATAGGACCACGACCATCGCTAATCCAAAGAGTATCACGAAGGGTAGTAGACAGCAGATTAGGCTCGCACCACAGCCCTTACTCTTGAAGAAGATCCGGTCCACAACAGTTGCGGATGCAACAGCGTGAAGCCAGTTCATGTAATCTCCAACGGAAACTCTGGACTGGTCCCTTATTGCAATTATTTTCTTGTCTAGTCTGAATGCAAATGTGCCGTCGCTGCTCAGAGCTTCAAAACCCCATGGCAGGAACCCTGCTTGCGCCTTGATGAGATCATCGCGGTAATGCATTGTGAAGTTCTTGCGTAATGCAATCCACGGCCGTGTAAGCTTCGCAATCTTCTCTCCACTCTCGTCGAGTAGATAGAAAGTCTTGTCAAAGAAGCCTCCCTTAGCTGTGAGTATCCTTTTTCCCTGTTCATCTTCGAAATGAATGGTAGATCTAAGGAAACTCAACCATGACTGCTTTCCCGTGGCAACCCTTTCACCGGTTTGCTCATCATAGATTTCGTAGACTGGTCGCAATGCAGCCAGTTTTTGCACAACTTTGAAATTTCGGCGTCCTCCACCGATTCCATCATCTATCGTCACAGCATATAGCCTCAACCACAGCCCGATTTCCTATGTTAATAAATGATTGGAGCTGAGGATTATGTGCTTAGACACACGGGCATACTCACCATTTGTCACGCTCAGGTTTCCGTTCCCAATCTGAATACTCTGGCCGAGGGCCTTCGACTGGTACAACCACTGCTCCTCGACAATGTGGACAGGTTGCGTTTCCATTAGGACCAATCATAGATTTTCTGCACATGAAGAGAGAGCCACAGTGAGGACACGGTATGTGGCGATCCCCAACTGATGCTAGTTCCTCCACTCCCTCTCGTTGTTCCTCAAACTCTGCAGCAACATGCCTGCCAATGTAGCCACTTACAATTGCATCCAGAAAGAAGAGAACAACCGCTGATAGTATTGCTGAAGGTGAGGTATATCCCAACATAAGCACGATTATCATGGAGTAGATGAAACCGAATAGTGGTAGCATTAAGAGGACCAAGATGCCCTGCCCCAACCAGCTTGTTAGAGTCCTTTTGGGGTTGAGGTCCCATAGGTGGCGTGCTAGGTAACTATTGAAGAAGCCAACACCAAACAGTAGCATGATGAAGACAAGAACCAGTCCTCCGAGTAAAGCATTCAACGAGCCACCATAAATCGCCCCCAGAAAGATTACATCCATAAAGAAGGGGAATCCCAACATGATTAGCGAGAATACAAGCCCGTGCACGAAATACTTCCACAGATTTGCAAGTGTCCCATCCTCCGATTTGTCTTGCCCAACTCCAAATTCCAGTCGTTCTGCATCCATGAAACCAACACTCCTTCCTATTCAGGTCCTATAGCTTCCCAAAGGGTCTTCGTTGTAAGAACTTGCCGTAACCCACCTCTCCAACGAACTTACCTTCTTGTGCAACCACTGCACCCCTAGATATGGTTGTCGAGGGGTACCCAATGAGCTTCCATCCTTCGAATGGGCTCCAATCACAGTTAGTCTGCAGGTCAGCGGCTCGAAGTGTCACCTTCTTCTCAGGATCGAAGACGACCAAATCTGCGTCACTGCCAACAGCAATGGTCCCCTTGTCAGGGTGCATGCCGAATAGCTTTGCAGGATTCGTGCTGATGAGGGCCACCAGCTGGTTCACTGTGAGTCCTCGTTTGCCGACTCCCTCTGTGTACATCAGGGGCACCATGGTTTCAACGCCAGGCATTCCGAATGGAATCTTTCTAAAATCGCCATTCCACGCGGCCTTCTGCTCAGATGTGAAGGTGCACGTATCTGTCGCCACTACCTGCACATCGCCATTCAGCAATCCTTTCCACAGACGCTCATTATCGTGAGGCTTCTTGACCTGTGGACAGGTGGCATACAGATGTCCATTCTTACCCTTGAAGACTTCGTCATCAAGCAGCAGATACTGAGGGCAGGTTTCAGCGTATACTCTTACACCACGCTCTTTCGCAGCATGGACAGCGTCGGCTCCACCGCCAGTGGACATATGAACTATGTACAGCTGTCCGCCAGTGACCTCGGCCCACTTGATTGCACGAATGATTGCTTCTTCTTCAGTGAAAGCGGGGCGAGACAGTGTATGTCCATATGCACCCCATTTCTCTTTCTCCTTTGCGTACCTGTCAATCAACATCTCCAAGACGAACGCGCTCTCTGCGTGGACTCCAATGTGTCCACCAAGCTTTGCAGTTTCCTCCAGAGCGCGGAACAACATGCCATCATCAGCCATCCAGCCCTCATTCTTGTAAATCATGAACATCTTGAAGGTGGGGATACCATAGTCAATGACTTCCTTGATCTCAGCCTGAGTCTTATCATTCCAGTCCGTAATGGCGGCATGTAGACCATAGTCGATGCATACTTTTGGGTCCGCCTCGGCCCGTCTAGCCTTAACCGCCTCCATGATTGAGTGGCCTTTACTCTGGATTGCGAAATCAATTACAGTTGTCACACCACCGCATGCGGCAGCCTTGGTACCATTCTCAAAGTCGTCAGCAGAGATTGTTCCAGAGAACGGGAGCTGGAGATGAACATGAACATCAATTCCCCCCGGAAAGACGTACTTCCCCTTTGCTTCAATGACCTGTGTTTCAGGGCCTACTGTCAGGTCCTGTGCCACAGATACTATCTTTCCGTTTTGCACTCCGACATCTGCTGTGTATGTATCGGAAGCAGTCACGATTGTTCCATTCTTGATAATGAGATCCAGCTCAACCATAGAAAGGCCTCCTTAATCCATTGGTGTATTAGCCATAAATCGGTTTGGGAAATGCCTATTAGACGAGAGAACTAATCCTCAATTCCCAAAATCATAGGAGCAAAAGACAGTGAGAAATCTGCGTGTGGGTCTTGTTCAAGCCAAATGGGATGGTGAAGTCACCGATGAAGAATCCATTGAGGAAAACATCGAAAAGATGATTCGGAAGCACGAGGATTTCGCCGCTGCTGCTAAGAAGAAAGAAGTCCAGATTCTGTGCTTCCAAGAGCTATTCTATGGGCCCTACTTCTGTGCGGAGCAAAATCGACGATGGTACAAGTACGCGCAACCTATCCCGGGTCCTTTGACAAAACGCATGTGCAAATTGGCAAAGAAAAACAATCTCGTCTTGATTGTTCCAATGTACGAGGAGGAACAAGCTGGCATCTACTACAACACAGCCATTATCATAGACTCTGATGGAAGTCTTCTAGGCAAGATGAGAAAGATGCACATCCCCCATCTCGACCCGGGCTTTTGGGAGAAGTTATACTTCCGTCCGGGCAACCTTGGATATCCTGTCTTCGAAACTTCCGTCGCCAAGGTTGGCATCTACATATGCTATGACCGCCATTTTCCAGAAGGAGCGCGAGCTCTCGGTCTAAATGGTGCCGAGATAGTATTCAATCCATCCGCCACTGTCGCAGGTCTCTCTGAACACCTGTGGACTCTGGAACAGCCCGCTCATGCTGTAGCAAACGGTTACTTCATTGCGGCCATCAATCGAGTAGGCGAAGAACCTTGGAAGACTGGCACTTTCTATGGTAGCTCTTACGTGGCTGACCCACGAGGAAATCTCGTGGTTCAAGGCTCTCGAGACAAGGAAGAGATAGTCGTGGCCGATATCGATTTGGATCTTATCCGCGAGGTCCGGAACACTTGGCAGTTCTACAGGGACCGCCGACCAGATAGCTACGGGGACCTAACCAAGCTCTAGATGGGCACATCACAGGCCCTTTTCGACCTCTGTGAAGACTTCATCAAGGATTGTGCAAGCTTCATCGATCTGCTCAGCTGTGAGTTCTAGTGGCGGTTGAAACCTGATTACATTGCCGTCAAGTCCGCCCTTACCAATCAACAGCCCCCGGCTCTTACACAGTTCCATCACTTGAAGCATCTCTTGGACAGCAGGCTCTTTGGTAGTTCTATCACGAACAAGTTCTACACCCAGCATCAATCCTTGGCCGCGAACTTCCCCCACCAATTTGTGATCCTCTTGGAGTGATTCCAACCTCTTTTTTAAAAGAGCGCCGAGTTTCGCGGCTCTCTCTAGGTATTTGCTTTCTTGGATTATATCTATGACAGCAACAGCAGCTGCGCACGACAAAGGATTACCTCCGAAAGTTGCAAAGGCATCAGTCACAGCGTAATCTGCGGCAATCTCTGGGCGTGTGATGAATCCCCCAATTGGAATCCCACTACCGAAACCCTTTGCAAGCGTGATTATGTCAGGGTCCACACCCGCATGTTGAATCCCCCACCATTTGGATCCAGTTCTCCCAAACCCTGTCTGTACTTCGTCAGAGATGTAAAGACCCCCGTACTCCTTCACAATCTCGTATACTATCCGGAAGTACTCAGAAGGCGGCTGAATGATGCCTGCAACCCCTTGAATCGGTTCAGCAATGAAAGCAGCAATAGCATTGTTGGTTTGAGTGCGTATCACTTCTCGGAGATACCGCGCACACTCGAAATCACAATCCGGGAATTCCTTGCCAAAGTGGCATCTGTAGCAGTACCCGTATGGAGTGAAGCGAACACCTGACGGATGCCCCTCTGGTACAGTACGCCATCCCGCGCTTGACAGTTCTCTAGCTAAAGTGGTACGTCCATGATAAGCGCGTTGGCATGCCACGACGTAGGGATTGCTCTTGTATTTTCGAGCCATGAAGATAGCCGCTTCAATGGCTTCTGAACCACTGTTGACGATGAATGACCTGGATAAGCCTGATGGGGCTATCTCAGCAAGCCGTTTTACGAGCACTGCATACGGAATGGTGGCGTAAAGAGAACTCGTGTACACCAATCGTTCGGCCTGCCATTGTATTGTAGACACATATTTCGGGTGATTATATCCTGTGATTGTTGTGCAGATGCCAGCGAACAGATCTATGTAGTGCTTTCCTGAAGCATCCTCCAGAGTGGCTCCTTCGCCCCGGACGAAGAGAACGGGGTCCTTGTAGTAGTGGCCTACCGCAGGAGCAAGGTACTTCTTCTCAATCTCTAGAATCTCATCCTTAGTGTATTCCTTACGAAGATCTTCCGGAACCAAGTCATTGTCCATCTTATTCACCAATTCCGCATTGGGGGCGAATTGCATGTTACATTCGCCCTAAAGACTTTAGGGGAGGGTGGTCCAAGACATCAGAGCTGGAGAAGTGATGAAACCATGTCGATTAACCGCTTGGCAATAGAGTTTGCAGGGATTCAATTCAAGAATCCCTTTCTGCTGTCGTCTGCGCCGCCCGCAATGGATGCACGCCACATACTCCGAGCTGCCCGACTTGGATGGGGTGGTGCTGTTATCAAGACTGTCACGGAGGAGCCCACTATCGACCCACGAACGCGGTTGGGCGCTCTGCGAACGGGTGGAAGACTAGTAGGCATGAACAACATAGAGCTTCTCTCTCGTGAACCTTTGACAA
>JAUWOA010000137.1 GCA_030612365.1 Candidatus Thorarchaeota archaeon | reverse complement strand
CGAAGGTGCAAACCATGTGCTATCGGATCCGAGAGCCTACGAGGACACTGTGAATTCGGTCATTGCTTGGTTTAAGGGTGTGTGCGTGACCAATGGAATGATTGACATTTAATAGCCCTGGCCTTTCACGTCAAAGGTTTCATTGCAGTGGTGACACCGCACCTTACCATAGAAAACCTCCGCACGTTCGTAGCGACTGTCACGCTCACAGCGTGAACAGGTAAACCGCCAGGACGACATGAGGTCCGGCTGTTTCTGCGTTTCAATCGGAACCTTCACCTTGAAGCCATGACTGCAGTAGAAACATTTTATCGTCCCATCAGGCCTCACAGCAGATGCCTTGTACACATAAGCTGATTCGCAGTAAGGACACTTCTCACGGTACGTCGTCATCAACTGCGCACTTGTCCATGAGGAATCGCTCTCTCTTTGCGTCGATGCCACTGCTTTCCCAAGGTACCCATTGACGATTGAATGAATTGCGAATACCACTAGGAGCGCAACGATGGAGAAAACAGGCGTTAAAGATGCGGCTAGATATTCAAGAATTATGAATGGGATGCTTGCGAGTCCTAGAGCAATTATGAGCATTAGTCCATGAACAAGAAGACTGGACCATTTGGTCGGCGTCTGAATCTTCCAGAAGTATCCTGAGAGCAAGCTATTCACGTAACCTACTCCCATGACCAAGACTAGCAATCCTAGTAGAAGTCCTAGGAACGAGGCAATGATCAACAAAACCACCATCAAGAATACCCAGATGATGACGAAGCCAGTAATCAAAAGAGTGTGGGCGGCTCCGTGGAGGAAATACTTGGCGATGAGAGTAGGTTTATGAACGTCACTCTGTTCCTCGGGTTTGGCTGCCTGCAACGACAAATTCTCTTCCTCTGCCTGACCACTCGTCTTGAGCATTCGTGTACCGAAACCATAAATCTCTTGCGTGGCATGGGTTGGCAGTCAAGGAAATGGATTGATATGCCCACTGAGATTGTTTTCCTGCGGCATGCAGAAACACTAGTTGACCCGGACTCGCCAGCAAGCGAATGGCACCTCGCCCCCTCGGGTCGAAGTGAGTCCTACGAGCTAGCAGCCTCGGGTATTCTTGGCGAGGTTGACGCGATAGTATCATCAGATGAAATGAAAGCCATCGAAACTGCTGAGCCTTTTGCCAAAATGTTTGGACTGGAGATAAATCGTAATCACAGTTTCAGAGAGCTCAACCGAAATACCGGTCTTTTCCTGACCCGAGAGGAGTACCTCTCCTGCGTGCAAGAGGTCTTGAGGAATCCATCCGCACGGCCTAACGGATGGGAATGTGCCACAGACGCTCTATCCAGAACAAAGAGGGCTGTGCAGCAGACAATGTCACAATATGGTTCAAAGAGGGTCCTTGTGGTTTCGCATGGTCTTGTGCTGACACTCTATTTCGCAGATCTTCAGGCCACAATGCATGAAGCCTTTGATAGATGGACTCAGCTTCCCTTCTGCGGCTGGGGTGTGGTATCCAACAATCGAGTATTGAGGGATATCGCACGAAGCGTCTACTGATTATCTTTGCCACTTGGCCCAAACGATGCGCCACAATAATGGCATCTTATGGATCCCGCTAATACGTCCTCATCATTATAGGTGTCCTTTTGGCCGCAGGACGGACACGCGAGTTGCAGTTTGGTAGGTTCGATAATGGTGTATTGAACCGAAGGCAGAGAAGAAGGTTTCCGGCTGGGGGGTTTCGCTGGAATCTTCGGTGCAAATAGCTGCGCACAATTGAAACACTTGACAGTGCCACTGGGCCCAATCACTGAGTACTTGTACATGTAGACCGCTCCGCAGTGGGAACAATTGCCGCGGAAAGTCGTTCGATCTAGGACACTTAAGGGAGCGGCATGTATTGTCAACTCGTCGTCTGGAAATCCCTCAGCAACACGCTTGCAGATGTATCCATCAACTAACGAATAGATAAGAAAGTTGACAATGGTATACACGACGTAAGTGAAGAGATCTGCGGCCCACATCATCCCACTGATTATCATGGACGGTATTCCAGCAATGGCTATGGCAATGAAGAGAAGAAACCCGTGCCCCAATAGGCTAAGCCACTTCTGCTTCACCTGAATCTTCCAGATGTATTGCGAGATCTGTGCGTTGAGCCAACCAATCGCTATGAACAGAATCCCTAAAGCTGCAACTCCCCCTGCGAGGATACCAAGAATACCCCCGATGACACTAAGAACAATCATAATCAATGCCACAATTGCCCATACTACCGCAAGCACCATTGTCAGCAAAGAAAAGGCCGCTCCGTGCACGAAATACTTGGCTGCAGTTCTCTCCGTGGAATCATCATCCGCGCTACTATATACGGAATCGTCAGCCATCAACTTCAGTTTCCTCCCACTCAATGCCTGACTATCAGTTGAAGATTGGTGCTTTAAGCATTTTGAGAATGCTAGGAAAGCTTCGCTACTTTTTCCTGATTGCCAGTATCCAGAGATGATGTTCTTCAGGATATGCAACAGCTGCCAAGAACCTGTACATTTTGTAGGTGGTTATAACATACTGTTCAGGATTGAGTAATGTGGATGTTCAATGCAGATTGCTAGAGCCTGCATGCAATTTGGTCGCCGCCAGTTGGGCGGAAACAGAAAACGCCTGTGGAGAGGACGTGAGACTTGTCGCAGATTCAGTAGGATCTGCAGAGCAGACCTCAATGAAGCAGGAACCGAACATCAGTTCAGGACCATGATGTCCAGGATTGTCTAGGTTTCGGGCAACGGTCTCTGTTGTCATCAACCGTGAGGATGGTTTCGAATCCAGCCTCTGCTATTAGCCGCAGGTTCCCATCGATAGAAAATGAACTCCACGCCATCTCTGCTCCCACAAATTCCTGCACATCAACAGGGGTATCTGATGTCCCCATCGAAGCAAGGATGGAGCCATCCTTCTTCAGCCATCTGTGCATCTTCCGGAAGATGGCACCAGCATATTTCTTGGAATGTGGAAGATTATGTAGAGAGATATGATTGCGTCGAACTTCTCATCGAATGCATATTGCATGAAGTCGCCGTGGATAAAACGAGCTTCAGGGACTAGATCCATCGCCATTTCAATATGCTTTTCAGAAATGTTAATCCCTATGACTGAGAATCCCTCATCAACGAGATGCCTGTCGAAAGGCACACCCGGTCCTGAACCTAGGTCAAGAATCATTCCACCACTCGGAAATCTTTGCGTGAACTCCCTTAGTATCCATTTCTCGAGGCCCTCAATTGCCGAGTCTTTTCTGTAGTGCTCAAAGTATTCTCCCTCTTCGTACCCCTTTCTCACGAGTTCCTTCATCTCGTCAGGATCTATACGATTCTTCAACCTTGGGAGTTTCTCCTTGCTTTGCAAGCCTTTCTAGGTGTTTCGCGTCTTTTTCTCGAGTTGACGCAGCATCAGCTTGAGTGTCGGTATCTCATGTCGAGCATGTGGGGTTTCCAGTTGTTCGAACCTTGGAATAAGCCAATCTTCGTACCAATCCAGCAGATACCCCAGTGCGAGCCACACGTCTGAAACCTCCGCAACCCTGGTTCGGTTGTAGTAGTATAGTACCTTTTCGGGAAACCTCTTCCCGGCCTGCCTAGGGCCCTCGTCCCATAATCCAAGCAAGAGTCCATTTACTTTCAACATCTCATTCCTGACATAATCCAGGTCATCAATTGCCGTGATGTATTCCCCTCGCACGACAAATCCAGCAACGATGTAGACAAAGCTGGGCAAAGCAATTGCCAGATTGCTAATCTGAAGAACATGGTCACCCAGATCGAATGCAACTTTGGACGCCTGTTTCACGACTACATCCCCCAGTCCATTGCGATCATACAGTATCTTTGCAAAGGAGTGCTTCCAACGATTCTTCGCATTCTCCACGAGGCCCATATCAAGCTCGAACTTGATCCATGGTTTGAAGTAAATTATTGGAGTTTCCTGATCGAATGTTGAAACGAAATAATGGATGACATCGCCAATATCACTCAGCTTCTTCATTATTTGTTTCCTGATTATCGCAGTTGTTGATTCATCTCCCATATGCAATATGAGGAAGTCAATGCCTGAGAAGATGTCTCCTTCTCCCTTGGCAAGCGAGCCCTTCAGCAGGATGGCTTCGACCTCTGGAATTGAGGACACAACTGCTGTCGCTTTCTCTATTATTGCCTCGTGCCAATCCATGCACATTGTGTCCTCTAAAAACGCCGCAACCTCCTCCTTTGAAGGGAAGTTCTCCTTGAAGACGGTCTGCATCTACTCACCTCGATAGCTCTGCTCAGGTATGGCCGATCTGCCACTAAAGTAGTCACTAGCATGCACGGTCCATGATAATCTTCCGGTTTCTAGGTTAGACTACCTCGGGTCGTTGGCCCAAAGAAATATGTTCTAGGCAAAAGTCCTACTCTGACATGGGCGTCAATACCATTCCCTTCTTCTCATCATTCGTAGACGAAGAAGCAAGAGATAATGTGCTGGGCAAGGTCGCTGAAACTGGCTCTCGTATCATTCCTGCCACTGAGTTTCTTGCGGAAGCTAAGCGCGACCAATCATTGCTGCAACAGCACAACTACATCTTGGTCGGTACCGGGGGGGTCGAACAAGATGTTATCAAGTTCCTGAGCGAATCTCAACTTTTACAGCCCATTTCCTTGCTGAGCTATGGACGGCAGAATTCCCTGCCTGCATCTATGGAAATCAAAGCATATCTCACGTCGCAAGGATTTGAATCGCGTATTGTCCACGCTCCGCTCGACAGGCTCAGCCAACTGATGCGCAAGTGGTGCATGTTCTCCCAAGTTGAAGAGAAAGTAGCCCAGAGCAGACTCGGGATTCTAGGAGAACCGTCATCATGGTTAGTAGCTTCTCATGTCGATTCGCATGCAGTCCGAGATCGCTGGGGTGTAACCATTGAGAAGTTTCCATTGACAGGCCTCTTGGAGTTGATTGACAAAGAAACCCCGATTGAAACAGACAGGGGCTTCGATGAATTCGTATCCAACGCCGCATGTATTGATGTGACTGATGATGCACTGAGAGA
>JAUWOA010000019.1 GCA_030612365.1 Candidatus Thorarchaeota archaeon | reverse complement strand
TTCAGTCTTGCGACCGTACTTCCCAAGCGGCCCGTTTATCGCTTTCGCTACAGCACCGCAGTGGCTCGTGGCCAATGCAACACTTAACGGGCATCGTTTACGCCCAGGACTACTCGGGTATCTAATCCGATTTGCTCCCCTGGGTTTCGTCCCTCACCGTCGGGCACGTTCTCGACAACCGCCTTCGCCACTGGTGGTCCTCCACAGATCATTAGATTTCACCCTTACCTGTGGAATACCGTTGCCGTCTCCCGTCCCCAAGTAAAGCGGTATCCCTACCAGGCCGACCGTTGGGCGGCCGGATTTAAGCAGGGACCTACTAAACCGGCTACGAACGCTTTAAGCTCAATAATCATGGACACCACTCGAAGAGCTGGTTTTACCGCGGCGGCTGGCACCAGCCTTGCCCTCTCCTTTCTAGCGGTCCATTATACGGATCCGCCACAGATGGAGTTATCCCCCATCACTCGGCTTGACCCACTCACGCTTTCGCGCATTGGTGAGGTTTCGTAACTGCTGCACCCCGTGGGGCTAGGGCCCTTGTCTCAGTGCCCTTCTCCGGGCCACGACTTACATCGCCCGTTCGGGTCACAACCTAAGTGGGCAATTACCCCACTTACAAGTATGATCCGGTGCCGCCCCGTCCTGTGGCGGAAAGTTCCACATACCTGGAACTCCCATTTTGGAGCAACATCATTTCCAGAACGATGCTCCTATGGTAGATTACCGCCAGTTTCCCGGCGTTGTCCACCTCCACAGGGTAGGTTAGCGACACTACTGAGCCGTTTGCGACGGACTCGGATGCGAGCCCGTTCCACTTGCATGTCTTATCCTCAAGCCGATAGCAGTGTCCTCTAGCAGGATCAACTAGAGTTGGTCCTTAATCATGCATGATAGCAAGGATGCGATTCATGCACAAATCTAACACACTTGAACTAAGCTTGTAAAAGTACAGGCATGACAGGGTTTGCTGGGTGGCTTACCCCTTAACCTGCACATCTGCTGAGCATTTCTTAGACCTGAGGGGAATCTAGCACTTTTTGCGCCAGTCTATCTCACGTCCGCATTTTGTAGTCGCATCTGGAAATCACGGGCCATCATCGCTTGGCACTCGCCGACAGCATCAGGCCTGACACCGTATGACGCGAATCACTATGAATTTCCAACAGTTGTAATAAAAACCTTTCCAAGGGTCTCATTCAAAAGGTGCGTTGCGGGGCCGTGTTAGGTCAGAATGGTGTCTTTTTCACTCGAAATCACAATATCTTGTATAATTGTAAACCTTCATAACGCGATATTCGGCTTTCCTGACATCCTACCAAATTCGGTATCAGTTGTCGTACCGAAAGTGGAGATTGACTATACATGACTGATTTTCATGATTACCTGGAAACTCTAATGCGAGGAGGCATTCACGAGGCAGAGCAGTTGTTGGCTGCAGACAGGGAGGAGTTCACATTCCCAACCGCCCGACCTCAGTGGGCCCCAGCGCGACACTATGACATCGAACATCTGACAATCGATTGGAAGATGGACCTCAAAGGAAAGCGAGTTGACGCGATATCCAAACTAAGGATCAAGTCAATCGCACCCGAGCTGAGCAAGGTATTTCTCCATGCTGCGGAGCTGAACATCACAGGCGTGAGGGATTCGAAAGGTAATGAGTTGGAGTACGACCTGTTGCCTGACGAAGAGGCAATGATCGTCTATCTCAGTAAGCCACTGAAGGAACGCAAGAGTGAGGAGCTCACGTTCATCTACACCATAGAGAACCCAAGAGCAGGCCTGTGGTTCACTGGCCCAAGTCCCGAGTTCCCAGACATTGAGGTCAGCGCTTGGACGCAGTTGCAGGATGATTACGCGCGATACACAGTCCCCTGCTACGACAATCCAAGCCACAAACACTCGGTTGAGATTATTCTTACAGTGCCCAAGGATTTCTACGCAATGAGCAATGGTATCCTCAAGGAGCGCAAGGTGATTGCAGATGGCATGGAAACATTCCACTGGTACAATGAGAAACCTATGCCGGCCTATCTCATGATGGTGTGGGTGAGCAAGGCTGTAGAGTTCAAGGAAGACCTCGATGGACTGGAAATCAGCTATTATGCACATACGAAGTGGGACAAGGATACAATCTATCGCTCATACGGCAAGACGCCTGAGATGACGAAGTTCTTTGTTGAGAAGCTTGGTGTGCCATTCCCGTGGGACAAGTATGCACAGGTCACAGCTGCGAATTTCATTGCAGGTGGAATGGAGAATGTGAGCGCTACAATCCAGACCGATGCCACATTCCACGATGAAAAGGCGCACCTTGATTTCGACTCTGATGGGCTGGTGTCCCACGAGCTGGCTCACTCTTGGGGAGGAGATAATGTCACTTGCAGAACATGGAGCCATGGTTGGCTAAACGAGGGCTGGGCAACTCAGATGCAGAACGAGTGGAAACGTCACGACAAGGGTGTTGATGAGTATTTCTACGAACAGTATGGCAAGCAAAAAGCGTACTTCACTGAGGACAAACAGAACTACAGACGCCCAATCGTGCAGAATGAATGGGAGAGGGGGATGGATGTTTTCGACAGGCATCTGTATCCGGGTGGTGCTTGGAGATACTATATGCTGAAGCACCTTGTTGGCGAAGAGCGATGGTGGAGAATACTCGGCGAGTGGCAGACGCGCTACGCCTACAAATCGGTCTATACTCATGACCTCGAGAGTTTATTCACTGAGATGACCGGCGAGGATTTTGGCTGGTTCTTTGAGCAGTGGCTGTACAAGGCCGGGTATCCAGAGTGCAAGATCAAATGCTCACACGATAAGAAGCTAGGTCATGCCCTTGTGAAGATTGAGCAAACTCAGAAGCATGATGACGATATGACACCAGAGGTCTTCAAGTTCCCTCTGACAGTAGAGTTCGTTGATGAAGATGATAATCGGACACGCTACGTCATGGATGTGACAGAGCGTGTACACAGTTTCTACTATCCTGTTTCAAAGAAGCCCAAACAGATAATCATCGACCCGGACTATGCCACACTAATGGACTGGAAGATTGACAAACCCGAGCCCATGTGGATAGACCAACTCAACACCGGAACCAACATTGTTCAGAAGATTAAGGCCGCTCAAGCGCTTGGCAAGAAGGCAACTCCCAAGGCATTGGAGGCACTGGGAAAGGCGCTTACTGAAGACTCGTTCTGGGGCGTCCAACTAGAAGTAGCAAAGGTGCTTGGTTCGGTGAAGAATGAATCATCTCTGGATCAGCTGCTCAAGGGTGTGAATGTGAAGAGCACTAGAGCTCGCACAGGTGTTGCTAGGGCTCTTGGTGAATTCTACAAGAATGATAGAGCTTTCAAAGCACTCAAGAAACTCATGAAGGACAAGGAGAGCTACTTTGTGGCAGCGGCGGCTGCGACGTCTGTTGGTAAGTCAAAGCACGATGGCGCGTTCAAGACTCTCAGTACAGGTCTCAAAACTGCGCCCTCCAGTTGGCACCACTTAGTACAACAGGGCTACCTAGCGGGCTTGGCTGCAACCGAGAAGGAAGAGGCCATTGCTGTGCTTAGAGAGTACATGGTCTTAGGGACTCCAGATGAGCTCAGAAGAGTTGTTCCAGGGCATCTGGCAAAGCTGGGAAAGAGGTACAAGAAGAAGCACCCGGAGATTAGGTCAGACATCGAGAAGATGTTGAACGACAGGTCCTTTCGCGTGCAGGTCTATGCAATCATCGCCGCAAAAACGCTTGAGGATGCTGCATTGATACCGGTCCTGCAGAAACTGGCTGAAAGTGAGGTTGGTGCAGGCGTTATCCGTCGCGCACGTTTAGCTGTTAGAGCCCTGAGCAAGAAGAAGGAGCCAAAGGAGATTGACTCACTTCGGAAGAGCATCGAAGAACTTGAGAAAGAGAATAGAGACCTCAAGGATCGTCTTTCCAAAGTAGAAGCATTTGTTGAGGCTGAAAAGAAGCCGGATAATGAGTGAGAAGCTGAAGGGTGATGGAAGGGCGGGGAGTTCCCCGCCTTTCAACGAGCAGAGGAGTTCGGATTTCTGCTCAGTACCTGCAGTTGTCGATCTCTTCCATCATGTTTCTATTCTGTGTATCCGTCCCCGCTGGCCGAGGGCATAGGTAAGGTCGTCGACCAAGATTCGGCCCCTCATGAATAGAATGGGACCACGTTCCTCTGTCCTGACAACCTTACCCAGAAAACCGACTTGCACGATTTCCTCGCCCGATTCTGTCATGTTGAAACGGAAACCAAAGACAAGCGTTCCATTAAAACGACCTTCTTCAGGGACCCCAGCAAATCCAACCCCTTCCGTAACCTCGTAGCGCGTCGAGTTGATTATGAAATAACCGGAGAGTACGTCGAATCTAACTCCACGCCGGCCCTTCTCAACAAGCTCAAACTCCAGATGCATTTCTGTGAGTGCTCGAGAGAAATCATCGTCGGTCTTAGCTGCAATTTCACCCCATGCGTTAATGCTGAAGACATCACCTATGGAGGCTGCAGGTGCGTATGTGGTATCGAGGACCGATGCTGCATCCGTTGGCACAGCAAGTGATGAAATTACGATTATGACCAATACCGAAATGGCCGCTGCTAATGGTAGGATTTTCTTGGCGTGTTTCATGGCTGGCACGATGTATTCCTACGAATAGTGAATATATATCACCAATGAAGGAATCAGATAGATGAATCATACATAGCTAAACCATTCGCCTAAGAGAAGGAAGAGTACATCGTAAACTGACACAAAAGCGTGAATGATTCATCCATCGATAATATAGACCTGAATAGTGAAGTCTAGGACAGGCGGAAAGCGATGCAGGAACAAATGGTCACGTTGATCAGGTTGGATTTGCTCTTTGAAACCATTGGTGGCATTATAGCTCTGATGGTGGCCTACTATGCTACAAAGGCGTTCAACCTCACAGGCCAAAAGAGACTGTCGGACCTATCGACAGGGTTCTTGGTTCTTGCAGCAGGTTTGTTCAGCCACGTGGGTGGAACTTGGTACTTCTTCGTCCGTTTTGGGGTTGAAGGAGGATTGAACCCAAACCTCACGCGGTTGTTTGTATTAGTCACTGTTGCATATCATGTTCTGAGAATAATGGCCTACATTCTTTTCGTGGTTTCAACTCGACAAAGTGTGCGGACCAAACAACCCGAGATGGTGATGCTGCTAGCTCTTCCAGTGCTAATTGATATCAATCTTGAGATCCTGACGATTATCATATTGCTTGTAGTTGTTCTGCAGGCATTCATGAACTATGCCGTCGTCAGGAGTCGTTATGCACTCTATGTCCTCACAGGATTCTCCATGTTTCTGTTGAGTCACCTGTTCCTGATACTAGCAGTTGATAATGTAAGGACCTATCTCATCAGTCAAGCATTACAGCTCCTAGGCTTCATAGCTTTCTTGGTCATGTTATACAAGGCAGGCCGAGAGTAATGAAAGGAAAGCGGACGTACCGTTCAAAGATGCGCATCCTCGCAGACATGATGCGCGCCATCCAAGGTGAGGGTGAGAATGGTGCAGGTCCGACAAAAATCCTATACACTGCGAACCTGTCTCACGATAGACTGACTCAATATCTGGATGAACTTGTGGAGAAAGAACTCATTATTCTAGCCAATTCTGAATCTAATAGTCGCGTTTACGGCCTGACTGAAAAGGGACGATCGTTCTTGAAAGAGTTCGTTAGAGTTGAAAGAATCTCTGAAGCATTCGGTATCGAGGTCTAGCGTGCATCATCCCTCTTCCGCAAGGTTTTAAGAAGTCCAAGTTGGACAGTTGCATTGTCATGGGCCGGTAGATCAGCCTGGTAGATCGTTCGGTTCGCAAGCCTGCTGGCTTGCCCAGCAGGTCGAATGTCCGGGAGGTCGCGAGTTCAAATCTCGCCCGGTCCACTCTCATTTCTCTTTGATGCATCCACTGCGCCACTATGCAAACTGATTTAACGATAGTTATCCATTCAGGTCACATGGTCGAAGTTCTACGCAAGGAACTCTCCGAAGGGTTCGATGAAGCTGTTCAGAAAATCGAGCAGATTTGTAATGATGAGGGCTTCACTGTCATGCTGACGAAAAGCGTTGACGAGATATTCGCGAAGAAGCTGGGTGCCAAGAACTACCCGCGTTATACGTTCATTCTGGCGTGTGCCGCACCGCTCGCTAAAATGGCATTGGATGTGTCCAAGGATGTTGGAACAATATTCCCGTGCAGCTTCGTTGTCTATGAGGACGAAGGTAAGATTTTTGCTGCTCATACGTCAATTATGAGAATTGCAGCTGAAACCGGTCTCGCACCGAAAGACAAGATGGCGCCAGTGATAGAGGAAACCGGCAAGAGAGTGTATAAGGTCTGGGACAGAATCTAGACATTCGCAGTGTTCGTAACCGATTTGGCGAAAGATTCAGTAAGCGCGCTTTGATACGTTGTGGCATGGACGAGCGGATAGCTGAACAGTGGGAAACAAACGCCGAGGTGTTTGCCAACCTCATAGATGGAATGGGGACACCGCATCATCGTGAGATTCTGAATCCGTGCGTCGATCGCCTGCTTGGTGATGTCAATGGAAAAAAGCTGCTGGATGCAGGCTGTGGTGAGGGCTACCTCTCGCGACACTACGCACACAAGGGAGCAATTGTTACAGGAGTCGATACGTCGCGGAAACTAATCGGGATTTGTAAGAAAACGGCTGCGCTAGAGGACATCAGTTTCCAAGTAGGGAATGTCTGCAATCTGCATTTCATATCAGATTCTGAGTTTGATCTAGTACTATGCAACCTTGTTCTTCTCAATATCGCGTGCCTTCCGGAGTCGTTGAGTGAATTCAACCGTGTGCTTCATCCAGGAGGCATACTTGTGTTCTCATTGGTGCACCCAGCATTCAACGTTTATGGGCCAGGTTCATGGGAGGTGGGAGAGAAAGACCCGAAGACACGGAGGAGAGCTGGACAATACTTCAAGGTTGACAGGTACTTCGATGAGAAGGAATATTTACGATATTGGAGAACGCGCACGGGAGAGAAGTTCCCCAAGCAGTTCAGTTTCTATCATAGGACGATTAGCACTTACGTTAATGCTCTTGGTTCCACAGGATTCTCACTCGTCAGTCTTGAAGAACCTAGACCTGTATCTGACAACGCATTCTTCGACCGGGAGCGAAGGATACCATTCTTCCTCGTATTCAAGGCAGAAAAAGCGTAGATGCCGCGACTACGCCCATATTCTTTTCCGTTGGCCTTCAATCTAAGAAGTGGTGAATCTCTTGAGTGAAGACTCTCAAAACTTCGATGTCCGACTCACTTGGACCGGGGGTAAATCAGGTGACCTCATGGTGAAACACAAGCCCACAATCAAGATCGGCACACCGCCCGGACTTGAGGGTGAAGAGGAATTCCACTCGCCCGAAGACTTGTTCGTGGCATCAGCAACAGCCTGCTTCATGAGCGGGTTCGTGGAGTTCACCAAGAAGATGCACATTGATTTCAAGTCCTTTGAGTGCGATTCTACAGGGAAACTGGAGTCGGTAGGTCGAAGTTACGAGATAACACGAATCGATATGAAAGCACGGGTGGTCGTTGAATCCGAGAGCATTAAAGGCAAGATGGAAAGAGCACTAGAACTTGCCGCCAAGTACTGCTTTGTAGGCAACAGCATGAAATGCCCCATCACGCACGAAACCAAAGTGGTCGTGGAGTGACTACGGCGCGAAGAGTTACGGCTACAACCAAACCCTTTTCCTGAGGGCGCCCTCAAGAAATGCTCAGGTGTATACTATGACTGATGAGTCCCATGAGTATCATGTAACAATCGACTGGACACATGACCGAACTGGTGACCTGACCGTTGAGGGAAAACCCAAGGTGCAGGTGGCTTCACCTCCCGAGTTCGGAGGACCTGAAGGCATCATGTCGCCCGAGGACCTGTTTGTCGCCGCAGCGGCATCGTGTCTGATGACTACATTCGTAACCTTCACTCACAAGATGCGGTTCGACTACCAAGCGTTCGCCTGCGAGGGCATAGGGACACTTGAAAGAGTAGAGAAAGGATTCCAGTTCACAAAGATACTGCTCAAGGCCACGGTCACTGTTGACTCCGAGGACCTCAAACCAAAGGCAGAGAGAGCTCTCGAATTGGCTGGCAAATACTGCCTAGTAGCGAACAGCATGAAATGTCCTGTCGAGCATGAGAATCATGTAGTCGTGAAGCAAGCCGCATAGCGCACTATTCAGGCTCTTTCGGGGGCGGTTTCACGAAAATTATTTCGTCCATTTCTGGAAGCGATACGTCGACGAAGCCATCACCTGATGGTTTTCCAAAACCGATCGTTTCTATTCCGTGCATTGCTTGCAAATCCCTAGCCCACTGCTTGAGTTTGTCCGACACATAAGCTTCCGGCACTCCTTGACGGAGCGACAGCCCACTCTCGCGTTTGAACTTCCAGAATGCTGCATTAGTCTGCATCAACAAGCCCGTGTGCTCAGTCATTTCTGAAACCCACTCTTCCTGTGGGGAGGGGTATGCCTTTCGGTGTATGCCCTTTGGATCATAGAGCTCTCGATAGACCCGGTCGGTGATGAATGGAGTGATGGGCGCCAGAGTCTTCAGGATTATTTTCAGTGTTTCATGCAGAGCGAACCATGCAGATTCTTGTTCCCTCTCAGTGAACGTACCTTCGCCATTGAAACACCGTCCCTTGAGCATCTCTAGAACGTGGTCCGCGAGGAAATTCCAAGTAAACCTTCTGATTTCAATTGCAGGCTTATGGAAGTCCAGAAGGTCACAATCAGGCAGTATCTTCTCAACTGTCTGGTTAGCCTCCGCAAGAACCCACTGATCCACTGGAGTCAGATCTGCGAATTCCATTTTCTTTGATACCGGAAACATGGAAATGAAACGTGCAATATTCCAGAGCTTTGTCATGAACTTTGACACGCCAGCAAGTCGATCCTCTGAGAAGCGTATGTCGCTGCCAAGTCCAGCCTCAAGCACTCCGAAGAACCGTATTGCATCAGCGCCGTACTTTTCTACAAATGGCATAGGTGGCGGCGAGTTGCCCCTTGACTTGCTCATTGCTTCGCCGTTCTCGTCAACCACGAATCCTGAGACCCAGACCTCCTTGAAAGCTGGTTTCCCTGTCAGCTGATAGGTCCTCAGGAGAGAGTAGTAAAGCCAAGTCCTCACGATATCTTTGCCCTGCGGTCGTAGAACATTGCCGAATGCCTTCTTGAATAGATTGTCATCACGCAGATAGTGAATTGCTTGTAGGCCGCTTATTGAGGAGTCCATCCATGTGTCGAAAGTTCGTTCTTCTCCTCTGAAACCCTTTTCCGCACTGCACTTGGGACATTTCTTGAACGGCGGGTCCTCCTTCCACGGTTGGTAATACCTAATCTCGCCAGATTCGGGCAAGACCGGCTCTCCGCATGCATTGCAGTACCAGATCGGTATTTCCGTGCCATAGTATCTGCGTCTGCTCACTGGCCAATCCACGGAAACCCTGTTCAACCAATCAATGAGTATCTGCCTGTGAAAGCTGGGAAAGAACGGCGTTTCATTCGCAATCTTCATCAAATCATCAATGAACTCGACTTGTTTGACGTAATACTCGTCCATTGCTATGAATTCGATAGGAGTTCTACTGCGCCAGCACAGAGGTACTCTCTGTACTGATTCCTCCTGCTTGAATAGGAATTTTCCCCTCACAAGAGACTCAATCACCCTCATCCGTGCTTCGGCAACCGTCAGACCAGCGTATTCTCCCGCCGCCTCAGTCATCGTGCCATCAGGGGAGATGGCTGCTATGGGCTTCAGCGCATAATCACGAAACGCAATGATATCGGCTTGATCACCGTAGCTACACACCATCAAGGCTCCAGTTCCAATGTCCATTTGAGCTGTGGGACTCTCAATGATTTGCACCTCATGACCAAAGACCGGCACTTTGGCTCTTTTGCCAACATAGCTGCGATAACGCTTGTCTTCAGGATGAATGAATATGGCACCACACGCACAGAGCAGCTCCGGTCTAGTCGTGGCTATCTTTATTGGATCGAGTCCCTCAACCTGGAAGTAGAGGTAATGCAGGGTCGTTGGGCGCTCTGAGTACTCAACTTCTGCGTCAGCAATTGTTGTGCCGCATTCGAGGCACCAGTTGTTGGGTCGTATGCCACTGTACACTAGGCCCTTATTCCAGATATCGATGAATGTGGCCTGAGTTACCGCTCTGTATTTCGGACTATCCGTACGATAGCTGCCTTCGTCATCGTAGGTGTTGAATCCAAGACCAAGTCGTTTGAAGGCTGCAAGAGCGATTTTCTCATCCTCATCCAACAGCTCTCTGCACTTCTGGATGAATATCTCCCGCGGAGTAGTATGCATATTCAATCCAAGGTCTTTCTCAACCCTCACTTCCACTGGGAGGCCGTTGCGATCTATACCTAACGGGAAGTTAACCTCTAATCCCTGCATCCTCCGATACCTGGCAATCTCGTCTATTTGCGTATAATGAACAACCTGCCCCACATGCATTGGGCCTGAGAGGTAAGGGGGCGGAGTGTCTATCGTGAAAATCTCCTTTCCCGAGTCAGGATTAAAGGCATAGAGATCTTCATCGAACCACGTCTTCAGTATTTCCTCCTCGGCTTCAGGTTTCCAGCGCTTCGACGTTATCTTGGGTTTGAACTTCGTTGGCAAAACATCAGTCTCCTTGATGTCAGCAAGGGTCGGCTTGTACCGCTTCAGCCACGCACAAGTGATGTCTCCTAAAAGGGTTATGGACAACTGCTGTTAACTTGTACAATATTACAATGAACGGCTATGGACAAGATGATTTGGCTAAAGCCATTAATTATAATGTCTAAGCGAAAAAGAAAGAGGGGAGGGGCCAGTGATGTAGCGCGCCCCCTCATTTAGCTTGTTTTTAGCCCCACATCTTCTTACCAATGAGAAGACCGATGATGAGAACAACGGGCACTGAAGCAGCCACATAGATCAGTGGAATTCCCATGAAGGGATCAATCCCAATTCCCGGACCAACTCCAGAGGTACGAGTGAATGACGTACCCACAGTGTAGCTTTGTGTGGCGTTTTCGTTATGCAGATTCATTGCCTGTGAGAACGCCCAGTTCAGTGCTATACCATCCGAATCATACGAAGCTGCGAATGTGTATGTGTATGTTCCATTGGCCTTCTGAAAGTCGCCTGCCACCTCGATTGTGCCGTTCACATTAACAATAATCGTGATACTGAACGCACCTTCATTAGCAGACTCCACGACTGAACTGACAGTTGAATCGTTGTTGGCATCTACAACTGCCGCATCCCAGTCCGCATCATGTGTCATCCATACGGGATTCACAAACAGATGCCTAGCCGGATTGCCAAAGGACGTGGTAGGATAGATAGTGATGTATGTAGATTCAGCCAGACTATCATTGTCCGGATTGAACGTATATAGGTCGAAGTACACCTTGTTGTCTTGGAACGCTACTGTGTAGTTCTCATTTCTTGGGTTGGGTCCAAAGGCAAAGCCTTGATAGTTGTATTCTATCGAATCCCCGGCGGTCACATCCAATATCTCTATCTTGAACTGTCCACTCGATGTGTCCGTGAAGACCGGACTGGTATCTTCCTGAAAACTCGACTCAGTCCACGTACCTGTGAAGTAGTATGTGTTGCCGATGATGGCAGCGTGCGCTACTCGTGGTGACATGGCCAATAGTAGGATACCCATGGTCAACGCGAGCAATAACATCCTCTCTGTTTTCATATGGTTCACCATATTGCTTGACTTACTCCGCTATCGTCTTATTAGCATATAAACTGGTGCGGTGCGATTGAGCGTTTTGCATGCACGAGCACTCTCCAGGGCTCCAAAATCAGCGATGTAAAGAGTTAACTAGTTGTCGTTAACTATAGTTTAGCCATGAGATACGCAAAGCTTGGTCAAACGGGCCTAAAGGTTTCACGTCTGATTCTGGGGACAATGCAGATGGGGTGGCTGGTGGACGAAAAAACAAGCCACAAGCTGCTGGATATGGCCCTTGAGGCTGGGCTAAACACAATTGATACTGCTGATATCTACTCAAAATGGGCTGAAGAGTCATATTCAGGGAAGTCCGAAGAAATCATAGGTCGGTGGCTCATCAATCAAGACCGCGATGAGATTGTGCTGGCAACAAAAGTAAGGGGTGAGATGAGCCCCAATCCCAACGATGTTGGGCTCTCTCGCAAGCACATACTGGAATCAATCACTAAAAGTCTTAACCGGCTTAGTACAGACTTTATTGATCTGTATCAAAGTCATTCATTCGATCCGGACGTTCCGCAGGAGGAAACTCTCCGCGCGTATACTAGCCTTGTTGATGCTGGGGTCGTTCATTATGTGGGAGCATCGAACTTCACAGCTGCAGAACTGGTTGAATCACTCTGGACGAGTGATAAGCATGGACTTGTCAGATATGAGTCACTTCAGCCGTCTTACAGTCTGGCGCGTAGAAGGGACTATGAGAAACATCTGCAGCCGGTAATCGAGAAACATAACTTAGGTGTCATTAGCTACAGTCCTCTTGGCGGAGGTTTTCTGACTGGAAGATACTCAGAAGACACTGCACCTGATTCAAAGAGAGCTGCGACCACCAAGACGAGATACTACAAGGAACGAAACTTCAGAATTATCGAAACATTGACTGAGATTGCGACAGACCAAGAAGCTACTGTTGCACAGGTTGCCCTAGCATGGGTCTTGACACGGGACACAATCACAGCGCCTATCATAGGCGTTAACTCAGTGGAGCAATTCAAGGAGAATCTTGCAGCCTTGGAGTTGAAGCTGTCAGAAGATGCCATCAATCGGTTGAATGAATCGTCCGACTGGACCGAAGTTGACCAATTGGCGCGTTAGAGGCCATGCGGTCTGCCTTACCGGTGGTCGAAATATCGACGAACCCGTCAATTCTAGAAAACTTCATTAGTCGGCCTCAGGATGACAATGCGAACTCACCATGCGGGCAGTTCTGAAGCTTGGAGGCTCACTCCTCTACGATGAAAACGGTCAGGTCATGATTGATAGGGTGAGAAAGTACGCAAAGGTAGTGCAAGCACTCGTTGGGAAGGGCCACGAGTTTGTCATTGTTGTTGGTGGAGGTAAGCCCGCGAGAGTATTCATTTCCGCAGCCCGGGAACTTGGGGCGAGCGAGGCTCAATGCGATTGGATTGGGATCAAGATGGCTAGGCACAACGCGGAGCTACTCTGTGCAGCCTTGGGCGGTGCAGCCTTTCCTAAGATAGTGGAAACGCTTGATGAACTAGAAGTGGCATTTCAGCATGGCAAGGTTGTCTTGATGGGCGGATTAACCCCAGGGCAATCCACCAACGCGGTTGCTGCTCTCGCCGCTGAATCTGTTGGTGCTGATATATTGCTAAATGCCACAAACGTGGACGGCGTGTACGACCAGGACCCGAAAGAACCTGGAGCTAAGATGCTCAAGAGGGTTGATATCAAGGAACTCAGGTCGATCCTCTCAGGCGGCGGAACGCGAGCTGGAGAATACAAGCTGTTTGACCCTGTTGCAATCAAAGTGGTGGCGCGATCCAAGATTAAGGCGGTAATATTCAACGGCAACAACCCGGAAAATCTCCATCTCCTCGTTGGCAAGGGTGAGAAAATCGGAAGCTTAGTGGTGCATGATTCTGATGAATGAAACTACTGGAGGCTCACAAGAAGTGCAGAAATTGCTTGAGAGAATTTTTTCGTCCCGAGCTCAGACAAGGGTAGTTCAGCATTTTCTGGACCGCCCAAAGGAGTTCTTCAACCTGAGTAGAATCGCCAAGGAAACAGGACTAGCTCATTCCACGATTCATCGAGTCATGCAGCCGCTCGTTGACCTGGGGCTAATCAAGGAGATCAAAGTGGGCCAGCAGATACGTCTTTTTATCTTGGAAACTGAAGATCATAAGACCAAGATACTTGCGGATTTCTATAATCAGATCAAGCCATTGCTTGAAATATAGTTAAGGTGCTCCGGTCACATAGATGTCCCCTTATAAGGCGCCCCTTTATAAAGGGTCAAAAAACAAGTTCGTCATCCACGAGCAAGTCAAAGGAGCTATGACATTGACCAGACCGAAACCCACAACCCAGATTCAGAACGTTGTTGCCTCTGTAGTGACCAACAGCACTCTTGATTTGGATGAGATAGCGGCCACCATGCCAAACGTTGAGTTTGACCCAGAGCAGTTTCCAGGACTGGTCTATCGACTCAAGAAGCCAAAGACTGCAACACTCATCTTCAACACAGGTAAAATGGTATGCACAGGAGCGAAGAGCGAGAAGGATGCAAAGAAAGCCGTGCACAAGATTGTGAAGACCCTCCGGGAGTCTGGAATCAAGATTCCGGGCAGACCCGCCATTACAGTACAAAATATTGTTGCCAGTGCCAGTCTGGGAGCTGAACTGAATCTTGAGCTCGCAGCCGTGACGCTTGAGAACAGCATGTACGAGCCGGAACAGTTTCCAGGTCTGATCTACAGAATGCGAGATCCCAAGGTAGTGATTCTTCTCTTTGGATCCGGCAAGATAGTTATTACCGGTGCGAAGTTCGAGCATCAAGTTCCTGAGGCAGCTGAGAAAGCCTTGAATCGCCTGTTGGAGCTTGATATTGTGCGAGTGCCCGAAGGCGAAGATTGGTCAGAGGAAGAATAGTACCTCCTCAAGCACTCGTAATTGATCAATAAGTTGCGCTTCACTGTAGGCGACAGCTGTAAGCATAGCTTGCAACTTGAACCCAAATCTGACAAAGAGCACGGAAATGGCTATATATGGACCTAGCCCTCGGTCTTGTAAGGCGTGCCGAGGTAGCCAAGTCCGGTCAACGGCGGTGGGCTCAAGATCCTTCAAGCCATAGGCTTGACTCCCATGGGAAATCCACTCTCGTAGGAGTTCACGAGTTCGAATCTCGTCCTCGGCACCACAACACATTCTCTGTCGTTTGACCTCTCGGTTCCACGAGTTTCATGATTTGATATCAACTGGAGATGTGTTTCTCAACTAGTCCTCTGATGGACTTGAGCCCATTGTCGTAGTCAATATCCACCAATGGATCCCAAGTGAGTAGGTTGCGTCCCAGAGCGACCGAAACTCCATCATCGTATGGGGTTCTAAGAAGCCTTACTGCGTGATGTGTCCCTCTAAACCCTATCTTGCCAGCTTCCTTCCCGCCCGGAAACAAGAAGGTAGCAAGGCCATTATCGCGCATACCGGAAAGGGTGCAGGTCACCCTTTGTGCAACGGAGAGGACATCTGCAATTTCTTCTAAATGATCCAGCATTCTTCGACTGAGATCCAGTGGACGTCGAGGAAGACTGGTTCCAGTAGGAACTGGGAACCCTGTATAGAAGCTGGTCCCGATCCATTTTAGACTTGCCGCGGCTCCTACTCGGCGAGTGGCATATCGAAGATGGCCCTTGGCTTGCCAGTCAATATCCCGGTAGTCCAAGTCTTCGGAATCGAAGTATGGAAAGCTATCATCATCATAAAGAGGGGTGTACAGAATGTTCGCGCCATAGGCTCGGGCAATTAGTATCGGAATGACTAATGCATTGGAGAAGCACTTGGCTGCGCTGTCTGCTTGTTCGTCAAGCGGGATGACCGTTCTACTTCTCTCAGATTGCAGGGTAGCTATCGTACTGCCAGCGACAAAGTCGTTGCTGTACGCGCTCTTTTCAAAGACATACCAGCGGTAGAACGACTCCGGCGTTTCCATAGGATTGTGAGAATCCACCATAATCCCGAATCGTATTTCATCAAACGAAGGAACCGATGATTCGGGGATTTGTTTCAACGAGTTGACCCTCAAAGCTAGAGAGCGGAATACCTCCTGCATGTCAAACTTTGACACTGGTTTCAGGCGCTCATTCGGAGTCGCGCCCAGCTGAAGCAAAATCCAAGGTTTGACTGAGTTCCAAATCATATATAGCTCATCAAGTGCGAATTCACCTCGTTTCTCCTGCAGAGCGGAGAGTAGCATGATGAGATAATTGCCGTATCTTAGGAATCGCGATTTGTCCTTCTGCTTAATCGCATCCAATGCTGCTCTGATGCCTGGGGGTGGATTCCAAGCATAGAGGTTAGCTCTATGGTAGGCCAAGCTATGCCATACAGTCTTGGAGTAGTCAATGTTCTGGTATATTTTTGAAAGCTCGTGGCACAGGTCTGCATCACGACTACCCATCTTAGCCTGAATCTCGTTGAATTCATCCATGACCTTTCTCAAGAAGTCAGGAACCATAGGAAATTCTGCTAATGACGCGCGACTGAGAACAGCAATCGCCTCCATCATCCGCTTTATCTCGATACCGTCAGCGGTCCCAAGAGAAACGGTACGGAGAGTCAGCGTAGATTCGTTCGGAGGTAGTGTAGTTGTTTCTTCTGGCTCGTAATGGAGCTTCGGTGTCCAGTTCTTCCGACGTGTGTCTATCTTCTTCGTTGGGTGATACACGACCCCCTTTTCCCTGCTAGTGACATTCCGCATCTCCGGATTGCAGAGGTCTTCTGATAGCGTGACTCGTGACAGGACACCCCGGTAGCCGCGAGTCCGGCTTTTTTCCTCAAGCTCTGTCTTGTCCAGATTAATTCGGAATTGATGTGCTATGTTGCCAGTTTGGCCACCGTTTGTCTGTCTGGAGCCTCTTACCACTGCTGCTGAAATGATGTCAAGAAGATCATCTTCTACGAACTGGGTGACGATGCCTTGAGTGCTCCATGCGCGGCTGATTCCGCCTTTCTGATAGGTAGTCGATGACTGTGCATCCAGTACGCTCTCGGCTCGGAAACGCTTGGACCACCCCCTCAGCGCAGGAATCTCTACCGAACCTAGTTTTTTCATGTTCCCTGGAGTAAATCGAATGATATGGCGAATTTCATCCAAAAACGGAGACTCGCTGATTCCGGGCGCAGGTGGAATCTGGTGATTTAGAATAATTTCGTCAATATGCACCTGAAGGGTGAAGTCATGTGGTAGGGGTCGACAGCGATGCTGTTTGTATATCTCGGATGTATCGGGTGTGGGTACTGCAGACTGGAACCAGACAGTTGTGGAATGTGAAACAGCAGTGGCTTCGGCGATGTTCACGCGTAGTGTTTGAAGAAGCCCTTTCGCTTCAGGGGGCGTCATATTCCAAAGAGTGTCCATCCCACTCACAATGAACATATCATAGCTTGGAAGTCTGGCCTCGAGAGAGTCCGCACATGGAAAATCCGCTCCATCAAGCAAAGCCTGTTCGATTGCATCTGAGAGATTAAGGAAGGTAACTCGTCCCAAGAACTCATTCATGTGTTTTCGATAGTTTCTCTCTTGTTTCATGATTCTCTTGCTGGTCCTTGCGGCGGCATCACGTGGAGCGTATCTCTTGAGGAATGCCTGTCTCAAAATGCGGTCTGAAAACTCCCCAGCAAGATCAAGCCACAGAATAGATTCGTGACCATTTCTGATTGCCTTTTGGCGTGCATACTCAATGCCATGCCAGTATCTCGCAATCCACGATGCGATTTCACCTGGTCCCGTTCCAGGTGCGGACACGTAAAGAACGAAATGCCTTGAGTCAGGAATCCGATTTCTGAAAAGGTCAATCGCATGCAGTTGAGGCAGCTCACTTGGAAGCGGCAAGGCTGCGGCGACACCCCCCTCAGCAGGAATCGAGAAATGCTTCAGCACGAGTGCCATCTTGGCCATTTTTCCGGATTTGGAAGCTACCTCAAAGACACATCTTGGATGAACCATCGGATTCCTCTCGACCGTCCCCCTTACAGTGGATGTTTTGGATTCTGAGTGTGTCATCAAGTCGACCTGTATACGCTCATAGACCGAAATTAGCAAGTTCTCAAGCTGATTTCTGACTCTTGAGGGAAACTCAGATGCGTCCACGAGCAGAATGCCTTGAATGACAGTTGAGGCGTTCTTTGAATCATCACCCGTTGACCGCTGATAAGCTGCCGTCAAACCCTTTGCATAAAGATCCAACTGGCGAGATTCGGATTGGGAAGGAGTATTCAGGACAGCGTGGTGCCACTCCTGAGATGTTAGTTTCCTCTTGCTGATTGCCTCATCAGCGACTATGTCAGACGATCCATGTTTCCGCCTGCCCACGATTCCGCAGTCGAATGCCGCCTTCGATTTCAGGTCAACCACTATCACTGGTCGCCACTTGCCTGGCGTCAGCTCCTCCCCTTCTACTCCTATGGATGTACTTTGGCGAACATAGAGCACAAAATCGGCCTTGCCTAGACCTGACCACACAGGTACGTTGACAGCTAGTTGGTAACCGCTCCGGTTTCTGGCGTGATAGTCACCACCCAGCACAATGGTTCTTTCCGTGGTGGGAACAACGCGACCCCAAGAAGTTCTCTTGTGTACCCTATTGCCAATCACAGCTGCTTCATTGAGTATCGCTCTCGCAAGCCTGCTAAAGTCGCGCCCATCAATCTCCTTGCCGACTTTCGTCTTCAACTCTACAAGCTCTTTAAATGAAATCCCTTCAGGCTGTATATCTTCCAGCGAAAGAGTAGCTTCTGCAGATCTCTCCTCATCGCTGACCTTCTGACTTACTCGCCGAGGTCGTCCATTCTTCTTCCCGTGGTTAGCACGCACTCTGGTGAGTACTGAATCAAGAACCACATCCACCTTATCGACGAAGCCATTTGTTCCTATCTTGGTTCCGAATCCCGTTTTTCGTTGAGTGTAGATGTGATCTAGGAAAGGTCTTAGTTTGTGAATGAGGAGGTTAATGTAATTCACAGCGGCTCTTCGAGGAACAGAATGGATGAAACATTGGCGACATAGCTCATTGACTGGAGCTCGAATCATGTCCACGAAATCCAGAGGTTGAAGCAGAGGATGAGCAAGGATGACTTTAGTGCTTCTTTGACTCCCGGGATAGCCATAGCCCGTTGCGGCTTTTATGCTGCCATCCCGCAATGTGTATTCGTATCTAATCCTGATTGGAGTTGGGAATGGATACCGGGTCATTGCGAGGAATCGTAGTCTGGCACCACCAAGGTTGAGAAGATTGTTCATCGGACCTATGGGTCCCTCATCCCAAGAGTATACACGTTTGGCTTCAGCATTGCCATATGGCGCAGTAGTGTTGAAAACCATGTAGTGATGATTCTTACGAAGGTATCTCTCTACATTGCATATTGGGATGAAGTAGTCAAGGTCTCCAAGATGCTTCTTTCTCTGGCTCTCAGCCCATGCCCTCCTCCAAAGTTTGAGTGACCGGCGATATGTACCAGGCAGTTGGTCCTCACCCCGCCTGAGTACTTGTAGAAGACCTACTAAGCCTGTTTTTTTTGCCTGTGCAATAACCCGACCAGGCCTTCTAACAACCGCTTTCTGGACTAACACATTTCCACAGACTCCATTGCATATATAGTACTTATAAAGCAATCTGCTAATTATTCATGTTATCAGCGCCATAGTGCCGTTTTGACCAGTACCAGACCTGTTAGACTCAGTACAATGGATTTGCGCTACTCTTAGTAGTTTATATACCCTATAATATACAAAGATAGGAGTTCAAAACCCCTGTTACGAATAGGAATAGGAGTGAACTCGATTGACCAAACAGGTCGGAGTTTATATACCCTGAAGGCGTCGGTGATGGCTCGGTCTCATGGAACCACAATCAGTGTCAAGGTCCCAATCGCGTGGGAACAAATGACAAAGAGGTCAAAGCAAAGACTTCAACAGATTGTGGGAAGGGATACGAGGATCATCAAAGCCTTTCTTGGAGTGATTCAGGAACATGAGCCCATTCTTTTGACGGGAAAGAAGAAACTGAGAATCAATGAGAATCAGCTGCACAAATTGACAATGACCGCGACACGCGGCAAGGCCAATCGGCCTTCCGTTGAACATGACATGAAGACTAGATTCCCTCGTTCATCCCAGAACGAAATTACTGAATGTAGGAAGACTGCAGTTTCACAGTACGAGAGTTACCTCGCCCTCAGGAACAAAAAAGGACGAAGTGCTTCTCACCCATGTGAAAAAAGCCGCACGAACCGTATCCCCAGATGGATATTCTCACCAAACATGTTCAGACTTGTTCAGAGAAAAACCTCTATCCCTAGGTGGTGGATGGACCTTCGTGACTCGCTTGATTCAGCATCTGGAAACTATAGCAGACATGACAGGCTTATGATTCCCCTCAAGATTTCTCCTTTCCATGAGAATCAGCTCAATCGAGGAGAGTTGAAAGCTGCTCAAGTTTTCGCAGACCGTCATAGGAAGTGGTGGGTGACGTTCGCAATTCGACTGTCTGAAATAAAGCCACCTGCGAAGGAACTTCCCAAAGCAGTTCTTGGTGTAGACCTAGGAATCAGTAAGGCGGCTTGTACCGTATTAGTCACTCCAAGGAAGGTTTCGGAAACCCGGTTCTACAAACAGGAAGACAAGATCAAACTGATGAAGAGATACGATAATCTCGTCGCTGAACTGCAGCATGAGATGGACACTCGACGAAACAGCGGACAACGCTACGACAATGTCGCCAAGAAACTGCGCAAACGCAAGACCAAGCGGGAAAACATCTCGCGAGAACATGACCGTGTCTTGGTTCGACAATTGCTCGATTATATTGTTCAGCTTAGCGAGAAGTATACTCTATATGTGGCAATTGGTCGGCTCAAAGGCATCAGAAATATCGCAAGGAGAGGAAACTACAAAGGTCGGCGATTCCGCTCCATGATCAACTCATGGGCTTTCGCAAGAATCACTGACAGTCTGAAACACCAACTAGCTCAGCTGGGTTGGGTGGTGGATGGTAGTAAAGCACGCTTCCGAGCAGTTCCCGAACAGTGGACAAGCATAATGTGTTGGAAATGTGGCTCGAGAGGTCACAGACCGAAACAGAATCTCTTTGTATGTCCCAATTGCGGTCAGAAGACAAACGCAGACAGAAACGGTGCCATCAATATCGCCGGACGCCTCATCACGCTCACAGAATCACTTCAGTCTGTGAAAGGACTAGGGAAGTGGGCTGCCTCTGCCCAGGCAGGGAGAAGCCTACGACTGAAAGCCCGGAGGAAGAGTCAATCTTCTCAAGGGAAGTCCTCACTCTCCAAAAGAGATGATATATCACATCTCGGGGAGTCCGCGGCTGTTCACCATGTCCAAACGGACCTTCTCAGCTCTGGCGACGGAGTTGAAATGGGTGATGACGATCCCGCCGCGGGAAGAACTGTGGAAATTCTCTCTGCCGCTGGAAGTGATATTCCAGCATCTATGCAGGAGAAGGAAACCAAGTTTGTGGGAGGGATTTCATCCCGATGATGACATACAAAGCCCCTGCTCATCTGAATCTCTACAGGAGATTCGAGAGTGTGGTGACACCGAGCAGCGGAAGGGCGGAACACAGGAGTTTCAGTTGGGGTTCACTCACCTCCCGATATGTGATTCGCAGTGAATCCGACTGGATTGACCGAAGCCAAGCGGTTAACGGTTCAAGGCATAGGATGAGATGTTCTTGCTAAGGTGGTTTCGCTAGAGTAGATGAATCCCAATTGCGAGCACACCCATCAAGAGAAAGGTAGATTCCGTGACCAGTAGAAAGGCGCCATCTATTGAAAAGCAAAAAAGATTCACATAGTTTATCTGGCCTCAGGATGATGCTTTACTAAGGTAAAGAGAAATGGGATTCAATTTCAGTGTAATAGCACGAAATCCACCAATGGCATTCATAGTAGCCGGCGTGTTCTTGGTTGCTCTTGGTGGCACTAATGGAGATCCTAGTTTGATGAACATCGGAAACTGGTGCTTCATTGGGGGTTTCGTGCTTCAGCTATTCTGGCTCATGGGTCGTCGCGGAAGGCTTTGACATGATTTGATTTCAGAGCTGTACAGGATTTTGCTTAGAGCGATTCCCGTCTCTGTTGGATTTTGGATATCACATTTGGGACACGTGATAATTTCTCAGAGAATATATCGGACCCCATATGAATCGCTTCAATTGCTATAATGGGAAATCCATCATGAAGGGACAGATATGTCTGCGGATAAGTTCATATCTTGTTGTGCAACTAGTTTGATTTCGGTGGGAGTACTACTTGACTGAGTCCAGTGATGAAATGCCATCAATGGTGCAGATACGAGAGGAGATTACTCGTCATAGAAATACCGTCAATGAGATAGCGATAACTGCTGTGCTCCTAGGCCTGGCGCTAAACTTAATCTCGGATTTCCTGTCTACTTTTCTGGAAACAATCAACAATCCGATTCTGCTTATATGGAAGCTTGGCTTGGCCGCCACTTCCCTCCTCATTACTTTGGTTGTGCTCTTCCTCCTAACAGTTCGCTATCTGAAAGATAATTGTACATTTGGAAGACGGTATGAAGTCGTGTTGCTTTGGAACCGATCTACAGGTGAACCACTATCTCCTGCTTCGTTCTACCACCCCCAGATGACCATCTTTGGCTCAACTAGTGACCGTGATGACCCACGAATAGAGGCAGTCGTGGAATACCTCCGCGATCATGCCTTCGAGGACATGTCTGATGTTGGACCAGAGCTAGTCTGGCTATTCGAGATAGCTCTATTCAGAATCCTGAAAGACTGTAGAACTTGGTCTGGATTTCATGAGAACTCAAAGACCTATCGGGATATCCTTGGAAATACGAACCCATTCGTACTACCGCGATTACTGGATTCTCCTGCACTATGCATTCCAGGTAAGTTCGATGTCGAGTATTCTAAAAGTGACAACTCTGGCGTACTTGCGGTAAAATGGAAGAAGGGGTATGCAGGAATGTTGACTTTTAGGTTCACAAGCCGTGTTAATGCAGTTGCGTACACTGAAAAGGATATAGAACCAGAGTCCCGGAAAACACCAAATGTTCGCATGTTTTTACCTCCAATTGGCGATAGCGGAGTCTTTGCGGCAACCTTCAGAGTGACAGCTGAAGCTATCTTCAATCCGACTCGTCTTGTCTTCAAGAGGTCCCATGTGGAAGATCTTATTGTATGGACAAAGAGACGCCTATTTGAGATTCAACGTCTTGACTGGTATGCTCATAATCGATTCTGGGAGAACTTGAGCGTCGATGGTTTCTTACGAAGTCACCAAGGACCAGAAGAAAGTACGACTTCGGATGAAAATGCCAACTAACTAATACTGTGAGTGATGACTATCTGTCAATTTCAACGGCGGTGGGCTCAAGATCATTCAAGCCTAAGGCTTGACTCCGATGAGACATCCACTCTCGTAGGAGTACAGGGGTTCGAAAGGCTCTGCTTAATGCGCATCCCGAAAATCCCCTCCTCGGCACCAATCACTCATTCTTGTAAGTGGAAAGAATTGATTTGTGTTAATTCGAGAGAGAAGATGGAGCCTAGAAGAGCCAATCTGCATGATTGAAGAAAGAGAAAAAGTACTCACGTTGTTTCCAGCGCGAGCACTTCGGTAATGGAGAGATGGTTGCTCCGTTTGGTATCAGCGGAGCGTGAGTCAGGAGAACTAGAGTGGGTTCCAACGGTTTCGCCGTTATTTCCAGCCATCTAGATCTATCTCCTGAAGTAGGCAAAAGCGATTGCCTTGGTTGATACCACGGTCTTCTGGGTGTTCTTGTGTAGTGAGCGATTGTTCTTCGCAAGAGCCATGATACTTTCACCTCACAACAGTCATGTAGGCGTAGCTAAGAGCATCAGTTGACTGAGTCGTGACTACGGTCTTGTTCTTCAGCATAGAGGAGTTCCGGTTGTTTGTTGCCAGAGCCATCATATTTCACAAGGAATAACACTCAGATTTAGTATATAATGCGGAGCCACATTTGAGGGTCACATAATAGAGTCACATCTTGTGACTAGCAAATACGCGAATTTTGCGCTCTAGTTTGTACAGAATTTCTAGCCCAACTGCACCATTCTTGATCAAGAATGTGCTTCCCATTCGTCAGAGAACGGATCGATTGATCGTACTGCATCAGCTATAGCCTGAATGTTCTCTCTCGGAGTATCAACAGTTATGACACAACCAGGGGCAATCATGAGTCTAACTAGGCCTGCCTCACGGGCAGCATCAAAGATTTGCTCCTGCACCTCGTCGGGAGTACCTGTCCGTAGCGTACCCATATGGTCTATGCCTCCGAGAACTGCTTTCCGAGAGATTGTCTTGCCTTCTCTCAGCGAGAGAGCAGCGGTCTGATCTTCCCAGTTGATTGCATCTACCCCGGGCGTCTTCGCAATTTTCTCGAAGCGAATCTCTTCGTTCTTCTCCCTGGCGTGGAAGTGCAACGCAATGAAATCGGCCTTTCCACGGAGATTTTCTACTATTTTCAGGTCGTAGGGGAACACGAACTCCATATACTGCCTCTCTGATATTGATGAATGAGTAGAATGCTGTGATGCAATGAAGATGCCATCAGAGCCTGCATCAAGAACAGCCCGACCAAAGTCAATCACGACATCGGTGATCATGTCGAGAGTGCTTCGCATAATTTCGGGAGCATCAACTATGTAGTCGGTGAACTTGCCCATGCATAGCTTATCTGCTATGAGGGCGGTGTCAAACACAGTGGCCATTGTTGGGACTAGACCTTCAGTGTACCTGCTTATCAGTTCTACAGCCCGAACTTGATTACCAAGTTCTCCCGCATTGACATCCAGGGGCTCCAAGGTTTCCCAATCGCTTGTCCTCTCGACGACACAGCTTGCACACGTTGTGGAACCAGAGATGGCACCATCATACACTGCAAGACATCCCCAATCGACTACTGCATAGCGGCCATGGAAGCTTATCTTAAGTAGGTCATGATCGAATTCGCGATGAAATGCGATCTCTTCTTCCGCAAGCCCCTCTGGAGTGCGGTCTTTCTCTGGATGATGTTTCCATAAGGAGAAAGGTATCTTCGCTCCCAGATTCCCCAATAGCGTCTGTTTGAGCAGCTCAAACTTGGACATGACAAGATTACGGTAGCACCGGGGAATAATGAGGTTTTCGCACAGGCTTCAATGCAATGAGAAAGCACGAAAACTGCGATTTGAGCTGTATTTTTCGCTTTCTCAGCCAGTTTCATCATGGGTTTTCAGGAGAGGTCATTGGGAGAGTTGCATCAGTTCTAGGCGTATGGCTTTATAGCAATGCGGAAACCTCAAGAACGCGCATTCAGCAAGTCGGAAGCTGTATGGAGGAAATGCATTGTTGGAAAAGACGGCCCTCTATGGACCGAAAGAACTGTTGGCAATGGATGGGCTCGATGAGCTAGACAGAATGAAGACAGAACCCAATCCATTCTGGAATCGTGCTAGACTTGACATCACCTGGAGTCTGCCCGTCATGTCCGGACTCACCAAGTCTGACAAAATTTCTCTGCAGCCGATGCGGCAGGCGACACGGGAAGAACTCTCTCTTTTCCATGATCCATCGTACATTGAAACTCTTGAGCTGTTTGGAAACACGGGCTCAGCGTTCTCTTCGCGATTTGGACTCGATACGGAAGAGTGCCCCGTATTCCAAGATGTCGATAAGTATGCCAGCCTTCCTGTTGGAGCAGCCATAGATGCAGTGATGGGAGTGGCCGAGGGTCAATTTCGAAACGCTATGTCATTCGTGGGTGGCTTTCATCATGCGATGGAGAATAAGGCTGCAGGATTCTGCTATCTTAATGATTGCGTGATTGCTATCAAGAAATACAAGGAGAATTATGCTGACAAGATGGTTCTGTACCTCGATACAGATGTCCATCACGGCGATGGTACACAACAAGCATTCTACGATGACCCTAATGTCTTAACAATTTCAATGCACGAACTCAGCATGGGTTTCTTTCCTATGACCGGAAGACCTGAAGAAGTGGGAATTGGTGCGGGCAAGGGTTATTCCGTGAACATACCGTTGCCACCACTCACAGATGATGTTGAATTCTGGAGGGCATTCGAGAGCGTTGTCGTACCTATATGGCTGGCTTACAAGCCTGATTTCGTGTTCTGGGACGTTGGCGGAGATGCCCACATGGGGGACCCACTTGCCGATTTAATGCTGACTTATGATACGTATCATCGTCTCTCATCGACTGTACAGCAGTTGGTGCATCTGGGCAACAAGAAGCTCGTAGTAGTAGGGGGAGGAGGCTACAATCCCGTGGCTACGGCGAAAATATGGACCATTGTACTCGCAAACTTGGCCGGAGTCGCTCTGCCGCCAATCCTGCCAGCTGAATGGATAGAGCTGTGCCAGAGCTATGGATTCGAAGTGAAGCGTGGCGGATGGACTGATAGACCAAGGCGGATGAATGATGAACATTATCCCAAGGTCAAGAGAGAGTTAGATGAAACCATTGAGAAAATTAAGAAGCTCATATTTCCCACCTTTGGACTGGAGTAGTCAGCTGCCACGCATTTGTGATAGCGTGCAGTTTCACTTTTTCACACCCAAGAAACATCTGTGTTTTGTATCGTCCATATACAGTTCTAGAAGAGCGAAAGCGCTGAACACCCTTGTTAGCTCTGCGGGTGTGAAGTAGTGGTGAGGAATTCCACTCTCAGGGCCTTTATGCGGTATGTATGTGCCTGCCTCCACCTCCCGGTGATCCCAGTCATGTTCCTTCTCCACAGGCCCCATATGCATTACAGGAACTGAAACAAACAAAATGCCGCCCGGTCTTATCACTCTCTCGACCTCTCTTACTGTGGTCAATATATCGGTCATGAGGTTGTGGTGAATCACTTGAATGGAAATCACTGCATCGAAAAACCCGTCCTCATACGGAAACGGTTCTTCCATCTGGTGTATCCGAATGTCTGCTGTTAGCCCTTCCTCATCCATCCATTGACGAGCAAGTGACAGAGCTCTGGGGGAGGCGTCAAATCCATACATTTCGAACCCCATTCTTGAAAGAAATACAAGATGACGACCACTGCCACATCCTAAGTCAAGTATCTTGGCAACATTATGGTCTTGGAAAAGCTCAACCAGTCGGATCATATCCTGATGTGGCTCTTCGAAGACGCGGCCTTGTTCCGTGAATATGTCATCCCAATCAGGCATTAGTATGAGAGGACCGGAGCGCTGTGAGATATCAATTTCGTTTTACGAGCCGAAAATTGCAGAGATGCGCAAGTACGGCTCGTTGATGCTTATCATTCCTGCATTTTGGTGTCGGCTCCAAGGCGCCTTTCTCTCGGACCTTAAATTCTCTAGGTCTACAACAACGCCAGGAGAGGTCCCAAGGTGGAATCAGGAAGATGATGCAAGTAACGTTAGACACAACGATTATGCCGAGTTTAGTCGCTGCAACAGTATCCATCGCGCTTTCGATGTATCTTTACTTCCTGTGGCATAGACAGGAGAACCGCCTTTACAGCGACCTCCCATTGGCGTTCAGTATCGTGTTCACAGCGCACGCTTTGAACCAGATGCTCCTGTCGCTCACCATGATTGGATTGATTCCGACAAGTTTGGAATTCTTCCGCGTACGTGCTCTTATCGTCGGAGGCATTGCTCTACCAATGATGGTTGTGCTTCTGAATATATGGCTGCACAGGTTTCAGAAACACCATCTTCGAATTATGGGACTGATGACTGTATACTGGATTGCGGTTGCTTTGTTTGGACCCACTCAGGATATCATTATGATGCTGCATCTGCCACTAATTATTACGTTCATAGGCGGCATGGTGTTGACATTCATTATTACGTGGAGGACCGGTCGATTAAAGGAAGTAAGAAGCGATCTCATGATCATCTCCACGCTTCTCTCGTTGGTTGGTCAGATTTCGCTTGTTTCCCTATCCACAGC
>JAUWOA010000086.1 GCA_030612365.1 Candidatus Thorarchaeota archaeon | reverse complement strand
GGAGAGTGACTCTTTGGGAGGGGGAATCACTTACATGAATATCAAACCGATTAGGAGTAACTCTGGCATTGGAATTGGCATAAATGCATATAGATAACCGGCAATGAAAAGCAGAGGCAGCGAGGTTACAATTCCAAAGAGAAGAGGGGGACATTCACTCAGTATTCCAAACTTAAGTGCACGTTTCTGTGTGATCTTGCCATCATACAGCAGTTTCATCTGGTAGACATAATAGAAGCGTAGAAAGGTTATTGGCAATGACATAAACCATTGAGCGGGACTCATCCAGTAGAAGTACACTCCAGTTATACTGACATCTGCATTCCAGGCGACTGCAGACATGGAGAAGTAAGCTTCTGAGATTATCACTGCGAACGGTCCTAGGAAAGCTACCACAGTCATTAAGAACGCAACAATAAGCGAAAGCAAGCCACCGGTTTCATTGCTTCTACCGACTGATTGTTCAGGCGTACATGAACCGTTGCCCGAAACCTAGACAATCCTGGACATCAAGGTCCTGAACTGATGTTCGGTTCCTGCTTCATCGAGGTTGCTTTCTGCTAATTCTGAAGAATTAACTGAAAGTCTTACGTCCTCTCCACGGGCATTTTGCGTCCCCGGCCAACTGACGGTGACGGCAGAGTCATCCTTGGACTTGGTTCTCGTCCTGGACTGATACTACATGTACAGATCCCTCTCTGGAGTATATTAACACCTGCAAAAAAAAGGGTCTTCGATTCACTATTCATCTAAGAGATGTCCAGCTTTGTACAGGTTTTCTGCAGCTGTTACATACCCTCGTAATTTCTGGTCATCGAGCGAATGAACTCATCTACATGCTTTGCCTTGACGAGGCTGATGATAGCACCCCCAAGTCCAGCTCCAGTCAATCGACTCCCGAGCACTCCTTTCTGCTGCTTCGCGAGTTCCACCAAGAAATCAAGCTGCGGGTGTGAAACTTCGTAGAGATTTCTGGAGCTTGCGTGTGATTCGTACATGAGTTGTCCGAAGTCTTTCAATCGACTTTCCCTGAGAATGTCCATGCCCCTTTGGACTCTGCTATTCTCCATTACAACGTGTCGTACTCTGCGTGCGAGTGTTTCCTCAAGCATAGCATCAACTGCACCCAGCTGATCTGGAACTATCTCACTGAGATTCTTTGAATTCCAGCCGGCCTCCGTAAGCTGTGCAAGTGCGCTCTGACACTCTGTTCTACGCTCGCTGAGGGCATCATTTGCGGGTCTGGTAACCATGGAATCTGTTACGACTAGCTCAACATCTGGACTCAATGGGATGTTTCCGATTCTGAGGGTTGCACAGTGGATAGCGAGGAGATTCCCAGGCTTGCTGAGTTGAGATGTGAACTGGTCCATAAGTCCGCAAGCCACTCCGCAGTAGAGGCGCTCCGCTTCAAACGCCAACATTGCAAGTGCCTTTGGATTCAGCTCAAGTCTGCTGATATGTGCCACAAGATTCGTGAGGGACACCTCAAAGGCAGCTGATGAACCTAGTCCGGAGCCTATTGGGACATCCCCGAATGTGACCGCTGTCACCGCCTGGACTTTGTGTTGCCTTCTTGAAAATGCCCAGTAGATGCCCTGTGCGAAGTTTCCCCAGTTTTGCATACCAGTTGGTTTCAATACGTTCGGATGGAATGCTATCGATTCTCCGAAATTCATCGACCCTAGATTCACTTTTTCCGAAGGAACTCCTAGCGACCAGACATACCTCTCGATTGTGGCGGCCAAGATAAAACCGCCATTGTAATCTGTGTGATTGCCAAGTACTTCCACTCTTCCCGGTGCCCTAACAAGAACAGGAGGGGCACCTTTTTCCCCTGTAACACTGTTTAGTTGATCGACCATACCCTCCGGTATCTGGGCCGTCATACTACCTCTCTCAATTCTTTCGCTGATTCCTCGGGCGTGGAGTCGTTCATGTATGTCCATCCGCCAGTTTCGATGCCTCCGAGGTACTTCCTAGTCTTCCTATCCCTCCAAATGGGATAGAATTCAATGTGGAAATGCCAGTAGGGGTGCTCACCGACTGATGGTCGTGTATGAAACGCCATCACATAGGCGTTCTCTTCGAAGAATTCCGCGTATCGTTTCACGGTATCCCTGATAACTTGTCCCAGCTCCAGGAGATGATCTTCTAGCTCAATCAGGCTCGCAACATGCTTCCGCGGATAGATATGAACCTCATAGGGGAGTCGCGCGTAGAATGGTACGAGTGACATGAAGTGCTTCGTCTGCTTTATGATTCTCGGGGAACCTGACTTGAACTCGTTCTCCACTGCTTTGCAGACTATGCAGGTGGACTCGCTCTCCCAGAGTTTCCTTGACTGTGCCAACTCTCTCTCGATTCGGGGCGGGATGAATGGAATTGCAATCACTTGGCCATGTGCGTGGTCCAAGCTGACTCCGATGGCTTGACCCCTATTCTCGAATTCCAGCACGTATGCAATGCCCTTCAATTTATCCAGTTCTCTGAACACACGAAGGTATTCCTGAAGGACAAGTTGGATTTGTTTGTCATCCATATCTTCGAACTGCTCATTATGGTCGCGCGAATAAACAATGACCTTGCTAGCACCATACGCGGGTCCATCCATGATTATGCTACTGTCCAGAGGAAACGGAGGGAAATCAGGCGAAAAAGCAGGGAACTTGTTGTCAAGAGTGAGCACATCCCAGTCTCCCTGGGTTTCAAGCTGCCCTGGGCAAAAAGGACACTCATGGTCCTTTTCCTGAAACGGCCTGCTAGCTCTTTCCTTCGTCACTATGATCCATTCGCCAAGCATCGGATTAAATCGTACTCTGCTCATCGTTGGCACACCACTGCGAGCTGACGAATTAGAATCGTAGATTAAGGTGTTGCGGAGCGGTCATCGTGTATTCTATAAGGTGAAACAGCGAGAATCACAGTGCATTGACGAACGCGGATAGAATTGTGAGCCTAGAGAAGCTGGCTTACAATGCATGGACTGCTTGTTATGTTGAACAATACGGTCAATGGTTTCTACGGGCAGATGAAGGCGTAACCAGGCGGGCAAACAGTGTGTTTCCTTTTGGAGCACCTCCAACAAGCAACCTGCAGGACGCAGTAGAGCACTGCATTGGTTTCTACAAGAAACGTAACATCCTGCCAAGATTCCAAGTAACGTCAGCAAGCAAACCAGACGGATTGGATAAGAGCCTTGAAGATCTTGGCTTCGCGTTTGAGATGCGAACTTACATGCAAACTGCTTCAATAGATAGACTCCTTCACTTCGAGACAACCATCAAAGTAGAAATTCTGACGGATTCCGAACCAGCCTGGATTCATACATATGCGGAGGCAGGAGGGTTCGGAAAGCATTCCATGAAAATTCGAGAAGGCATCTTTAGGCGCATCGCTCTGAAGAAAGCTTTTGCCCTAGCAACAACTGACGAAGATGGTATTGGGGCTGGACTTGGTATCTTGGAAGGGGATTGGCTTGGACTTTTCGGCATTGAAACCCTTCCGGGTCAGCGAAGAAAGGGGGTTGCTACTGCTGTGAACCATGCCCTTGCATCATGGGGCGCCCAACAAGGCGCCAGAGGAGTGTACCTTCAGGTGGAGGCTAGCAATGATTCTGCCTTGAAGTTATACAACAAGATGGGGTTCAAAACGGAGTATCACTACTGGTATCGAACGCTTGGTCTCGATACTGCGAATGATTCGCCTTGAAGCTAGATCTTTTCCACCCACGATTCATACTCTGATTTAATTCGAGCGGCATCATCAGTATCACCGAAGTCAGCCGGGCTTACTATGATATCATTTCCATCCGTGATCACTTCTATGACCATCGTTCCTGGAGCTTCTATTTTGATACCCAGTTTGCCATTCCTCTCGAATCGTTCAGTGTAGACAAGGTCCGCGTTTTTCATAGTAGCGAGCAGAAGGAATGCAGTCTTCCTGTCAGCAAGTGAACCTGGAAGTTTGGGTGCTGGCTTCGCTATTGGCACCGCCTCGGGTATTGCCACAGGCTCGGGCACTGGCTCTGGTGTTGATACTAGTTCCGGCTCCGCGGCCGCAGGTTTCAATTCAACTGCTGGTTTTGGCTCCGGACGAGGTACCTGCGCTCGTGCTGCTTCAGGTGAACCCGGTATCGGCTCAGAGATTTCCTTAGCCTTTCCAGGAAACGCAAGATACTTGTCTTCGAAACCAAACTTACCCTGCAAAGCGACTCTGAAAGCAGCAATGTCCTCAGTCACTTTTCGATCGCTGTCATTCTTCTCGTTCATCTCAGCTATCCTTGAAGTTGCCATACCAATGGTTGTGATGCCAATCTTGTATCCCGATTTCCGAAGGGATTTGCTCATCCGCAGCGCATGCATTCTGGTGGGCATGTTTACGTTTCTTCCAATCCACAGCCAGCAAACATCGTTCAATTCATCCAATACAATGAGTGCATTATCGCTGGTCACAAGGTGCGGGTTGAGCTTCACAGGCGTTAACTCGCCCGCATCATCCTGCAACATCAACATGAAGGGTTTTCTAGAAAGTACCTTTGGAGAAATTATGGTCGCCTCCTATTCTAAGGGTTCACTCTATTCTTCTAGGTGCTGCTATTTAACAGATTTGCGGACAGATAACCCGTTTCTTACATTTCCGTGTTTTGGATTACTAGAGATCCGTAGGAATCCTGTCGCTCTAGACTCCGATATGATATCTTCTTCGAGAAATGCACAACGAAAAAACATAAGCTGGACCGAGCGACACATTGGTGTCAACCTCAGTCCGGTGGATATGCGCCCCCATCAACGGAGCAGCAGGAACAGGTGGGTTCTACTACTTCATTGCAAACCTAGGGCATTTTTCCTTAGTAATGCCAGGGGACTCACAGGGTTTCTGCATTCCTGTGTAGAATTTGAATCCATCCACACCGCACGTGCCATCTTTTGCATTGAATTCTGGGCAAGTCATTGTTTCTATCACCAGCATTGGTCAAGTCCTGCATCTCCCGGAGGGAAACCAAGACTTACACTCTTCGCTTCTGGTTGCCGCATATTAACGTTATTCGGCTACCCTCCCGTTTTTAAAATCACGTCGAAATCGATACGATGTATCCATTCGTTTAGATGCGCCACTCCTTCAAAGGAATCCGCTTTCCTGCAGCACACTCTTGAGTAGCTCAGGCTCGTCCGTGAATATGCCATCAACGCCAAGATTCACAAGCCACTTCATTGTAGGAGCATCATTGATTGTCCACACATGAACGGCAATATCCCTATCATGTGCCGCCTGCACGAATCTAGAGTTAACTACGGTAGTCTTTCCATGCTTAATGGGGACCTGAAACGCCCTGTACGTGGGCGTCCTGACCAGCAATCGCAAAAGGTGCAATTTGAGCCCGATGATAAATCGCTTCACCTCTCCTGGGTGTGCGCTCGTTGCAACCGATTGGAATTCTTTTCGGAATCGTTCAATCTGAAAGTCATGAAATGATGCCACAATTACTGAATCTTCTCTACCGTGGCTTCGAATCTCTTTTGCAAGCAAACTGGGGGCTTCTGGATCTTTATCCTTGATGTCGAGGTTGAATCGCATGTCGGGAAACTCTGCAAATGCATCCCTCAGAGTGAGCAGTCTGAGCCCCTTCCCTCTGAAGGGGAATGTATTTCCCTCATCAGGTGTGAAGGTGTGACCCACATCGATATTCAGAAGTTCCTCCAGGGTGTAATTACAGATTCGTCCTTTCTGACCTGTGGTTCGAATCAGGTCATCATCATGGAACAGCACGAATTCCCTATCCTTGGTGAGCTGAAGGTCTGTTTCGAGCAAGTCCACTCCAATCTCGATTGCGCCTCTCAACGATAACATCGAGTTCTCCGGTACAGCAGCGGAGTCGCCTCTATGCGCCATTATCAATGGGCGCTCCCTCTCAAAAACCCGCGAACCCATCATGTACTGGGTTGGGGAATGGCCACGAATAAGTCCTCTCTTTGGGCAGTCTTTCACTGTCGGACACAAATGAAGAGCACGGGAGCACGTGTGTGCTCCAGTACTACATTGTTCACTCGATACCGCACTTCTTCTTCAGGATTTCCCAATCAGCATTGACCTGTTCCTGAAGGCCCTTCTTGAAGTCCGCCCACTCTGGCTTGAAGAGATGCTTGAACTGACCTTGGGTCTTCCAGTAGTCGTCAAGCGGTCTAAGCTCCTTCAGGCGCCTGCTGGGTCCGGACATCTTGTACTCAATCCCGTTGAAGATCTCGTACAGCGGGTGCAGTCCGACCTCCATCGCAAGTTTCGCAAGCTCCATGCTCTTGCCTGTCTGAGACCTCCAGCCTCTGGGACAGGGCGAGAATGCGTGGATGAAAGCAGGCCCCTCAACCTCGAGAGCGTTGCGGAACTTCGTAATGAAATCCCGATGATGATACGGATTGACTGTTGCAACATATGGAGTCCTGTGGGCGGCAACAATCTCTGCAAGGGGCTTCTTACGCTGCTCTTTTCCGGGGGAAACTTTTCCAGCCCACGATGTGGTCGTTTCCTGGCCGGGGAACGTTCCTCCGGATCTCTGGATGCCAGTGTTCTGGTAGGCGCCGTTGTCATAGCACATGTACACGATGTCATGGCCTCTCTCAAGCATCCCACTGATAGCTCCGAATCCGATATCGAAAGTTCCGCCGTCACCACCTATGGCGATAACATCAACGTGTTCTTTGCTCCATCTTCCCTTCTCTCTCATCACATCAACGGCCTCTATGACCCCAGATGCAACAGCTGCTGCATTCTCGAAAGCCACGTGAATCCACGGGAGTTTCCATGCAGTATACGGGTAGATTGTTGTTGCAACCTCAAGGCATCCTGTGACCTCGCAAACGATGGTGGGGCCTCTCAGGGCCATTCCCATCAACTTGACTATTGTTGGTGCAGCGCATCCTGCGCACATCCTGTGACCAGATGTAAGAATTTCCGGTTTCTTGAGCATATCTTTCAGTTTGAGTGCTGCTGGTTCCGTCATTATTTACGCACCCCCAATGTTTCAAAGAGCGGAGCTTTTCCTTTCTTGAGATACTCCTTCGTCTTCTCATATCCCTCGACTATCGTTGTTGGTGGACAATCTCGACCACCGAGACCTATCACGAAGTCAACGACCATCGGCCTCTTTTCGAGGTCATAGAGGGCCGTTCTGAGTTCCAGAGCCAGCGGGTTTGATGGAGCTCCAAATGAGCGACATTTCTCAAACACGACTACCGCCTTGGCGTGCTTGACTGCTTCAACGATCTCTTTCGTCGGGAACGGTCTGAACATCCTCAATCTGAGGACACCAACCTTCTCGCCTTTCTCACGCAGAACATCCACAGCAGCCTTCGCCGTACCGCCGGGTGTACTGTGCGTAAAGATGATAATCTCCGCATCATCAATCTTGTATTCCTCAAACATGCCGTACTTGCGACCTGTCATCTTCTCAAAATCAGCCTCGACCTTCGCAAACACTTCTGGAACTGCATACATGGCCTCATCCTGCTGCTCCTTGAATTCGAAGTAGTAGTCTGTTAGAGCCAATGGTCCCATTGTTATTGGGTTGTCCGGGTCAAGCTTGATGAATGGATCACGGACTCCCAGGAAGTTTTCTACTGCTTCCGTCGGAAGCATCTCGACTCGCTCGACATTATGGCTCAAAATGAAGCCATCAATGCACACCATGATTGGCAGGAGTACCTTGTGGTCCTCTGCAATCTTGAACGCCATGATGGTCGTATCATATGCCTCTTGGCAGCTCTGTGTGTAAATCTGAATGAAGCCGCTGTCGCGTGCGCCATAAGTATCTGACCAGTCGTTGTGAATGTTGATTGGTCCGGACAATGCCCTGTTCGCTACGGTGAAGATAATAGGCATCCTCATCGAAGATGCACAATAGAGTATCTCCCACATTAGTGCAAGTCCAGCGGATGCTGATGCAGTAGCTACTCTGGCTCCCACAGCTGAGGCTCCAACACAGGCGGACATTGCGCTGTGCTCAGACTCCACTGGGATGACTCTACAGTGAACCTCCCCGTCTGCCGCGAACTTCTGATAGTCTTCCACAATAATGGTTTGCGGAGTTATAGGGTATGCTGCAAGAACGTCAAGGTCACACTGCTTCAACGCGTGAGCGATGGCAGCGTCACCGGTGAGACCTTCAATTGTTATTTGGTCCTTGGGTACTCTCTTGACTGCTGTCATCCTATTCATTCTCCATCTTTATGCTGTCAGTTGGACATTGGTTAGCGCAAATTCCGCAGCCCTTACAGTATTCCAAGTCGAACTCGTAGATGTACTTCCCATCCTTTTCGATGAGTTTGACCGAATTGTCCGGGCAGTAGATCCAGCAGAGGCCGCAG
>JAUWOA010000138.1 GCA_030612365.1 Candidatus Thorarchaeota archaeon | reverse complement strand
TCCATCAATGCGGATGGAGTGTTGCTCAACTACACGGATCCAGAGATGTTGAGATGGGCATTGAGCATTCTTGGCGACATTCCAAAGGGGTTTCAGGTTGGAGCCTTTCCGCCTGCGTTTATCGCAGAGAACCCGGACTGTAGCAAAGAGTATGGACTGCGCAAATCCGCAGCCACCGTGGCAATGGGATTGGGTCGATCAGTTGCATTGGAGTTCGGACTGACGGACTCACTCTCTGCGGCGAGAAGCTTTCTGCAACAGAAACGAAGCATAGATCAAGACGTAGTTGATGCCATTGATGAGGCGACATTGAAACGATTTGCTCTCTGCACAACCCCAGAGGGAGCTTGTGACTATGTCAAGACCCTTGAGAGAATAGGACTGGACATGGTCACCTTCGGACCGCCACAAGGAACTAGCCGCAAGCTAGTCAAGAACTTGGTTAAGACCAGAGTGCACTGGGATGATACTGCTTAGATCGTCAGCCAAACTGTTAGCCAAGTGGTCAGTAGAGAGGAGCCGTATTGTCATCAAGCAGATAGGCGCCAAGGTCAAGATCTCCTGGCGGAACAGACCACTGATTCCTCCTGCGGTCCCAATAGTGGACTAGTTCATGCATGGTTTTTGTGCCCTTCTGAACAATTGTCATGATTGATTGTACTGACTTCACACCTTTCTTTTTCTCCAATGATCGAAACATACGGTAATAGTCGACTTGCTGTTGACTTGGAACTTGAATCCAAACAAGTATTCCCTTGTTTGAAGTGTAGTACATTACGTTGGCGAGCGCTGGCAAAGCGGATAAGATGTGCTTCTTCCACTCATCATTGCATAGAATCTCGAAACAGAAATTCGCGGAAAGGCCAAGACCACCATAGACTATGAAGGGCAATGCCACGCGTTTCGCATAGAGTTTTTGAATGGATTGGGAAACACGTCTTGTCTCAATATCCCAACCTCTTATCCTCAGAGCCTGGCTTATGCTACTTGGAGGCGCACGCGCGTTCTTTTTATACTCCGATGCCACTAAGAAATCCTTAGGCGTGAATCCCTTACGGAGGCCGCTGCACTTGAGGTACCGCGTGGGACTCACATCCTGCGGAAAGTGATCTTCTTCGAACGCCTTCTTCAAGTCGCTTGGAAGCGCCCATTCTCCCTTCTCATATAGAGAGAGATTGAAGTAAGATCCCATTCCTTCTTGGACGTGCAATTGCATATGATCGAACATAACGCCCTTCAGAGGTGCCACACTAGCGCGAAACGTAGCCATGCCGCGATTACCCCCGGGAATCAAGAAAGTGGCATATCCTAGGTCTGTCATCGTTGTCTTCATTATGCCATTTGTGAATGGAAATAGAGCGAAAGCATTCTCAACCTGAGGCCATTCAACGTCTGGCATAAGAGTGAAGAAAAGAAGGGCAGACTGTATTCCAAAGGCGCTTGTATCCAGATGACAACCGAATCTCACTTTGAATCTCTCACTCAGACGCCGCAGGGACCGTGCAACTGTTTTGTGGGATAGATCCAGACTAACCCCACTACTTACGAGGGTTTCGAGAGGATTCTTTGAGAAGTACCGAAGAACAGCGAGGTCTGTGGTACTGATAGGTATGGCTTCATCGAGAAAGGCGAAGCTGAGGGCGGATTTCACAGCGTCAGTCGTAACTAGATTGTACTTGGTGAGAGTTGTTAGGTTATCAAGCAGTCGCTGTTTATATTCCTCATTGATTGGTAGAAGTGAGGGGTCGATTGGGTTTTTTGCATACTCGGGATTCGTTCTTAGTCCCCTTGCAGCAATCGAAGCATCATCCAAAGATACAGTGCCCGAACAGAGTCCGATGTATACCCTCACTATGTCCAGATAGAATTTGGTTGTAAGCTCATTGCTTGATGGAATGGTATTATCATATGGTGTGAAGATATCGCGGATGCTCTGCTCAGTATCCAGCTCACTGGAACCCTTTTTTGTCCTAGGATTAGATTTCTTCAATCGCGTCAACGCCATGGCAGTTTGTTTGCAAGTGAAATAAGTGTCTATTTGAAACTTGATAACATGCTCTCTAAGCCTTTTCTGCTCTTTAAGGGGTCTGCAATAAATGTACATATGTCAGCTGCTCCACTCGCAAGATTGGAAAGAAAAGTTGACAATGAGAACCAGTCAGCAGATTGGGGAAGCATCATGTCGAGAATTGTAATCTCGGAACCTGATACAATGTGCACCTTCGGGAGAGTGCTAGCTTGGGCAAGCAAGAGTCGTGACATCGTTGAATCAGAAGAGGGTTCATACAGACAGATGACAACTCTCTGTGTCAGACCGATATCCTTTAGACTCAGATAGGGGAAAGCAATCTCTCTGCGTAACTGCAAAAGCCTTCGGCGAAGTGTGCGGCCAGAAGATAACTTGGCGATTCCAGCACGTTTCATTCTCTGAGCTAATAGATTGGAGGTCGTGTAGTAATCCTGCTCGAGTGACCATGCGATTATGATTTCCTCGAGTGTGCCATAGCCAGCCTGTGTTTGCGCCTTACCCACAGTGGCAGGCAGAACATCTGCATACCCCTTAGCTGCACCAAGAGATGTTTCAAACTGAAAGCCCGCATCGAACTGCCAAGTTTGACCATCGAAGAGACCCAAGTTCATGTGATTGGCAATCTGTGTCGCTTCCTCATAGACAACTGGCAAACTGTACGGCCGCTTCCTGAAGCGATCGAGCTGACTACAGAACCACGAATAATGCTTTTCTGAGGGAAGTATTGCCTCGAAGTAGATTCTAGTATCTAGTGTTGAAGACATCGTTGATTCTAGGACTATAGAAACATGAGGGTTTGTGGAGAGCCAACGAGTAAATCCATCAACCAGATCCGACTCTTCCGATGCTCGGGCCCAACCAAATACAAGATGCATGCCTATTCGTCCGTAATCAAGCGTCCCTCCAATCCTGAGATCATGCTCAGATTCAAGCCTGCGCCAGAATTGATTGATAGCTGACCTCGTAACGCCGAGCTCCTCTGCGAGTGCGGCCTGTCGTAGCGAAGGGTTCAGGGCTAATCGGCTCAGCACTTTTAGCTCTGCGGGTTTCAATGGCTGTATACAATTCACCTCCGCTAGAGTTTTGCACCCTTGGCCAAATGTTAAGCAAAACGATTCTCAAGAGTCTTGTTTTCAAGGAAGTACTTAAGCGTTGGTGCCTGTGATTCTTGCTGGCACGCGGTTCCCGCTTCACGGCCTTCTATTATGCGTTTTTTCATGCTTGTATTCGATTGGGGAGGTATATTATGTGCGGATTAGTAGTGCTACATGCTGAAATCACGTTGTAGAAGGCGTCATAATGGAAGAAATAATAGGCGAATGGATTTATCAGGAAGTTCCGCTCCTATTCTTCCACCTAGACATAGGTATGTCTACGTCACACTACAATGTGACCATACTTGCAACCAGCAAACGGAGGTGAAAACGATCAGCGCGAACACATTGAGAACAATCTACGAGTCCATGACTGGGAATCGTGAAGCTCTGAAGTTGTTGTCGATTGGCATCGTGCAAGGCATTTCGACCGTAGTCCAGCCGCCGTGTGAAGATCCTAGCCCGTTCTAGACTGCTTGCTGCAGTTAACTAGAACCTACATCTTCCAGGCGGTCTGAACAGACAGTCGATATGCTAGATTGCTGGTTGGCACAGGTATGGGGACTCGATATTTCGAGTTATACAACGGAGGAGAGAAACAAAATGACACCCAAACCAGGAAGCCCTAATCCCGAGCCATGGTAAAACGTGAAAATGCAGAATGTCTGCATATAAGAAACGGAGGAAAACAAATGATAAGGACACAAAGCATCGAACCGGTCTACGGAGGCGAAATGACGCCTGACCAGGGACGAGAGGTTGATCCCTTTTCCGATCCCGAAGTTGTCAGGCTGCTTGCGCTGAACCTTGAACTAGCGATAAAGAACCTGGTAGGCTCAAAGAGCGCGCCAGAATGCCTTGTCCTCACAGCGGATATTTGCACCCACAGATTGATGGCCATGCCAACAGCGGATGGCGACATCAAGGTGCTGGTATTTGAATCGTGAGCGATATTCATTCACGCTAGCAGAGATCTTCAGGGGTGCACACCCCGGAAGTTCCTGGTTTGGAGAGCAAGATGAAAGTCGAGAAGGAACCTGACCTGGCAGGTCAGTATTAAAAGACCGTTATTATATCTGAGATTATATACTGCTCCGAAACTATTTTTGGTAGGCCAATATGAATCACTTCATTCGTGCAAAAGAGGTTGATGCTCTTCGGAGCACCGTGAAAAGTCGGAAAGCGCTCATCCTCTAATGGAACACTGTTCCACTAAGGCCATGCTGATAGCAAGAATCTAAATCTAGCTAAGTAGTCAACAATTTACATACGAATTGCCGAATAAACAAAAGCCCAGGAGAAACACAGAATTGGATAGAAAACCCCTTGAGCGAGATTATCCCGATTCTGAGGAGGAAAAGCCGGGTTGGCGTCAGTCGCTCAGGGACATCTTCTCTTGGCGTAACTACACTGTCTATCTTCTGACTGCATGGGTATTCAATGCGATGGCGGCCCTCTGGGCATTTTTCAATCTGTACCTTCGCACTCTACAATGGGATTTCATGACTATAGGCACGACGCTCAGTGTAGTAGCAATGGCGAGCGTGTTCGCCCGTCTGATTGGAGGGTATGTGGGCGATGTCGTCGATAGGAAAAAGCTCGCAGTGGTAGCAATGTTGATGACTGCGGTCTATTCTCTTATTATAGGCCTTTTCACGGATTTCAATTTCATATTCATTGGCCTGTTTATTCTGGGGATGAATGATGTTGCAAAGGGAGGATCGTCAGCCTACATCATGGACAACATTCCAAGCAAACACAGCGGTTTGGCACTATCATTATTCATGGTGGGTAGATCGCTGGGAACAGTCACCATACTTGTCTTCCTCATCATTGAGCCTGTTCTT
>JAUWOA010000049.1 GCA_030612365.1 Candidatus Thorarchaeota archaeon | reverse complement strand
CCTGAAGTATGTCTGGATTTGATGGGACTCTTGCACGTCTGTATTTGCCACAAATTCTATTCTTGATACGATTGACTACACGACGGTCTAAGGGATGATCAGAGTTGAGAAGTGCTTCAATGATCTCCCTGTGGAGGGCATAGTCATCATCATGAATAGGCATGGCGTACAATTAATCACCGATTCGTGATAATGATGTTGTGGTTAGGTTGCGCCCATTGGATAGCTTTTTATGAGTACTTTGTGGGTTCAACTATAGCACTGAAAAGAGGTAATACAGATGCCAGGTTCACACGGATCCCTAACAAAGGCGGGCAAAGTCCGAGAGTCGACCCCAAAGGTAAAGGGTCGTGAGCGTCACACACCCATTCCACGCATCCGCCACAAGAGAAACTACATCAAGCGTGTCATCAAGGGACAGGTTATCGGAGTCCGCAAGTAAGAGATAGCACATCCTTCTTGAGCAGTATCTCGACTCTGCTAGAATCGTATTTTTACTCCAGTAGAGTCACGATGATATTTTCCGAATTCTTCTATGGCATTCAGTCTGTTTCCAGTGAAAACAGGACCTTCCACGCAGACCAGATCACCAGTTGGGTCCAGAGCGCACGTGCCGCATATTCCGCATCCGCACTTCATGAACCTCTCCAAGGATGCTTGAATGGTGATACCCATCTCTTTGGCACTCATGTGGAGTTTAGCCATCATCGGTTCGGGTCCACAGGTGTAAATGGTGTCGTAGCGTGCATTCTGGAATAGCTCACGAGCGGCATCTGTTGCAATGCCCTTGAAACCTGCTGAGCCATCGTCAGTGGCCACTTTGACCTCGAAGCCATCAGCTACCAATTCCTCAAGTTCATCAACGTATAGGAGTTCATTTTTGGTCTTAGCTGCTACGAGTGCAGTCACATCAATCCCGTTCTCCCGCAACTGATACACAAGAGGTCTCAGAGGCGCCATTCCTATTCCCCCACCGATGATTAGAGCCCGCTTACATTCAAGGGAAAAACCAGAGCCAAATGGGCCCCTAACCCCAAACCTCTGACCTGTGGAGAGAGCTGAGAACACACTGGTTGCTTCGCCAACCGGAAGCACTGTGACACCAACTTCTGGAGGATTCCATAGCGATATGCTCATTGGAATCTCATCGATTCCTGGAATCCAACACATAAGAAACTGGCCGGGCTTAAATTGATGATTAGCCTCAGGTAGCTCGAAGACTAGAGTACGTGCTTTCTTGTTCTCACGGATTGTCTTAGAGACCTGAACTGTTGTGGGGGTTCCCATCAGTTTCTCAATATCCATTACTACGACCTCGTAGCTGCCCCGACAACCTCGGAGATTTTTGAAATCCCCTCATCATGGAGATACTTCGCAACACCCTGCTTGATGTGGCTAAAAACATCGACACTATCGAGTACGGCTGTGCCCACTTGGATTGCGCTTGCCCCGGCTAAATGCATCTCAACTGCGTCCTCCCATGATGTGACACCCCCGACTCCAATTATTGGTATTGAGAGCTCTCTGTAGAGGTCATATACGCATCTCACTGCGATTGGGAATACTGGTGGTCCGGAGAGCCCGCCCACTTTATTGCCAAGCACTGGGCGCTTCTGATAGATATCGATCTTCATTCCACGCACAGTGTTGATAGCAACCACAGCATCCGCTCCTGCGCGTTCTGCAGCCGCTGCTACAGAAACAACATCAGAGGCATTTGGGGTAATCTTAGCAAAGACTGGACGGTCAACTACATCCTTCACAGACTTGACGTATCTGAATGTTAGGTCAGGATCGTGGGCTATCTGTCCAATCTCTGCATGAGGACACGACAGGTTAAGCTCAAAGGCATCTGGTTTCAGTTCGAGGCCTTTCGTGGCAACTTCGGTGATTTCGTCTATGGTGCTCCCAAAGATGCTCAATACAACAGGGATTCCGGAGTCTTTTAGGGTTGAAATCTCGTCCCTGAAACCCTCAATCCCGGGGTTTGTCAATCCCACGGCATTGAGAAGCCCGCCATGCGATGTGGCCAAGATTGGGCCAGAATGTCCCTTTCTTGGAGCGGGACCAATAGACTTCGTAACAATCGCGTCTGCACCTGAAACGCCAACGCGCTTCATGATTGCGCCTGTGACGCCTAGAATCCCGGAAGCCAACCAATAGCCTTGTATCTTCAAGCGGTCACCTGTCAAAATAATGCTCTATGTTGTGTAATAAGCTCAATGGCAGTCATTCAGGAGCTCTTCTGATGCAGCGTCACACTTATCCGAGTGTTGCATGGAGAGTCATCCTAAGAGATGATTAATGGTGACAGTCTATCTCACTCTCACATCTTTCGGGATCTTCGTGCTAGACTCAGAGAGTAAAGTCGTTGTTGAACAAATTGCATACCCCGACGCTGAGCTCGCCTCTTCAAACATCATGGCAGTCAATGACGGAAGCTCATCAGATTCTTTGAAAGCAGTCTTGAAGAGTCTGGAAAAACTCAAAATCGACGAGATTCTTGTTGATGGGTTAACGCTGGCACGAGCGCTTTCACAAGCTACGAAGATTCCTGTGAGAGTGGATGAGAAGTCTGATGTAGTGATCGGATTCAGAAACGGTGAGGATACGTACCTAGTTGAGAGTGGAAAGGTCAGCTCTGCAGAAGAGGCTTCTTCTTTCAGACGAGATGTGGCACTGATCGTAGCAAAAGCCACAGTGGTTGAGGCCAGCGAAGAGAAGGATATTCTCGTGAAACATGCGGTGGACACCATTGGTGAGATTGACAAGTCAATCAATGTGCTCACAATGCGGCTTCGGGAAATATACTCAATCCATTACCCGTCGCTCAGCAGGTTGGTTGAAGATAACAAGCAGTTCGTCCAAACTGTGAAAGACTGTGGTGGAAAATCACAAATCAATGAGGGGGCTCTTGCCGCCTCAGGTCTGTCGGACTCGCTGATCAAGTCGATTATGGAGAGGCTGGATGATGATACAGGTGCTGAGTTTCAGGATGTGGACATTGCCATCCTCCGGAAATTGGCAGAGAGAATTGTAAACCTGCATGAAATAAGGCATGAATTGGAGGAGTATTTGTCGGGTCTCATGGATACTCTTGCACCGAATGTCACTGCACTCGTCGGTCCTCTTGTTGGAGCTCGACTCATCAGTCTTGCAGGCTCGCTCATGGAGTTGGCACGCAAACCATCGAGTGCCGTTCAAATCTTTGGCGCCGAGAAAGCACTCTTCCGAAGTCTGAAAACCGGGGCTAGTCCCCCGAAACATGGCGTGATTTTCCAAGTGGCGGATATACATACTGCGCCGTACTGGCAGAGAGGAAAGATTGCTAGAGCACTGGCAGGTAAGCTATCCATTGCAGCGCGCATTGATGCATATTCTGAGAGAGATGTTGGTGAAGACCTTAAGGCTCGATTCAATAAAAGAGTTGAAGAGATTCGACGACTGTATCCGGAAGCCCCTCCACCCAAGCCACCTAAAAAGCCTGATAAACGCCCACAGAAGAAACGAGGAAAAAGGGATTACAGACCCGGAAAGAGAAGAAAGTGGGGAAATTAGGTGACAACAAGGGTTGAGAAGCACCGATTTCCAGGGGTATTCACAGTCAAGACTGGAGAGAGGTCATCTCTCGCCACGCGCTCATTGGTTCCGGGTGCAAGCGTTTACGGTGAGAAGCTGATAAAGGTAGAAGATGACGAATTTCGGCTCTGGATGCCAAGACGATCAAAGTTGGCAGCATCCATTGTGAAGGGCCTAAAGGAGATGCCAATACAACCAGGTTCCAGAGTGCTCTACCTAGGAGCTGCTTCGGGAACCACAGTGAGTCATGTTTCTGATATCGTAGGACCGCGTGGCATCATCTACGCTGTGGAGTTCTCACCACGAGTTGCAGTAAAACTGCTTCATCTGAGCGAAACTAGGACCAACGTATTCCCAATCATTAGCGATGCAAGACACCCAACCAGATATTCTCCTTTAGTGGCAGGCCCTATTGATGTCGTCTACCAAGATGTCGCTCAGACGGATCAAGCGAGAATTCTCTTTGAGAATCTTAGTGCCTTCTATTCGGACGGAGCATGGGGCATGATTGCTATCAAGGCGCGCAGCATTGATTCAACATCTGATGTTAGAAGAATCTACAACAAGGAGATAGCCATACTCGACAACTACGGTCTTGAGATTGTGGAAATGGTGAATCTTGAACCGCTGGAGAAGGATCACATGATGGTAGTTGTACGAGTTACAGGATGATGGGGGTCATTAAGTGGGTTCGAATATCGATAAACTGCTGGAACGTGATATAGACTCCATCAACAATGACTTGCCCGAAGGAAGAGTTTCTCTCAAAGAGTTGATCGCTGCAGAATCGCCACAATATGTTACACGCAATGGCGAAACCTCAGCCTTTCACAAAGAGGAAATTGCGAAACTTAGGGAGATTGTTCCGCGGAAGTTTCATGACAAGATATGGTTGCCAATAGTGATTCTAAGACGCATCGATTATGGGCCAGGAATACACACCGTGGGAGGCAACAAAGTGGAGTTGTTTCTCATTCAACATCTTATCGTAGGAGATGTTGACCTAGAATGGGATAATCTCTCGGGATGGAAAATGAATGACCGACTAGCAAGACCTCAGGTGCAGGTACTACGTCGCAAATTGCCATCCACTACTTGCATAGGATTCACAATGGCTGCTGAAACGAATCGCGGAAAGCCAGAGTAAGCAGTTCATGCCCTTGCGTGTTCAAGCAGGAATCCTGAAAAGGTTACATTCGTAGGTTGATTGAGAGACGTTTGCTTTGACCAAGGCTAGAACCAAGCTCATTCGCGATGTGACTATTCAGCTAGAGGAGGCTGGGTTTAGTCAATCATCACAGTGTGATGTGCGTCCGAGTTGCTTTGATTTGGTTGCCCGTAGGGAAGACCAACTCATACTTGTTAAGGTCTTGACCAACATCGACTCCTTGACCAGTGAGGACGCAATTGCGCTTCAGCTTGTTGCTCATTTCTTCAATGCTACTCCGCTCATAATAGGAATGAGAACTCGGAGAGCTGCGCTCAGCTCTGGCGTGGTGTATAAGAGATATGGAGTTTCCACCATCGCACCAACTAGTCTGCACAGCATAATTGCAGAAAGGAAGATGCCTCGCGAGTTCATTCAGCGGGGTGGGCGGTTTGTGGCAATCGATGGTGCAAAGCTCAGAGGGGTGCGGCTCTCCCAGAGCATGACCAAAGAGGAACTAGCTGAATGTGTTGAAGTTTCGGCCCGAGCTATCTTGGCATATGAGAAGGATGAGATGGATATTAGCACCAACGTTGCCGATCGCTTAGAGAAAGTGCTTGAAACTGATCTTGTGATACCCATTGATGTCTTCAATGAGCCTTGGGCACGAGAGCATCTCGCCGAGCCAGGAAAGCCAATGCAAATACCGAATCTTGAGATAAAGGTGAATGAATTCTTCGACCGATTAGGTATGAAGGTGCTTTGGACTGACCGTGCTCCGTTCAACGTTGCAGCAAAGGAGAAAGGACCTCCGCTGATATCCGGAGTTGGTTCACTGAAGAGCGGGGGACTGCAGAAACGTGTTGGGATTCTGAAGAGCGTTTCCAGCATCACGGAGTCTGATGCACTCATCATTGTGGAAGAAGGTCGTGCGCAAGAGAGCATGTCGGATTTGCCAGTGATTAGACAACATGAACTGGATGATATTGAAAAGTCACGTGACCTCAAGAAGATACTAGATGAGAGATCAAGCACATAGACTGAGACTAGCCAAGCCTTAACTGCGTAGCTCTTAATTCATTTCGAATTCTGTTGACTGATTCCCAGCTGTGCCGGACTATGCTTGGCAGTTCTCCTGTATCGGACAGGAAGCCCTGGACGAACTTGATAGTCTTTGGATCTGATGGATAGCCAGAACCGAAATCTCCAAACTCCTCATGAAGAAGTTTGATGGCTTTATCACGCTCTACCTTGGCCACAATAGAAGCTGCAGAAACAACAGGGTATTTCGAATCGGCTTTATGTTCTGACACGACTTGGCACCCCAACGTCGACAGACCGCTTCGCTCGGAAACCGCTATTCCAAATCTTTGCGCCTTCACGTCTACAGCATCCAAGAATAGCAAGGAGGGTTTCAGAGCTTGTGCTATGGAAACAAACGCACGGACTTCAATCTCATTCAGATTCACTTTTTGCCCTCTCAGTTTGTCGATTTCAGACGCTGATATGAACCGCAATTCAATCTTGCTAGCAAGTCTTGTGATTGGTTCTAATAGCTGCGTTCGGCGCCTTGGGGTCAACATCTTGGAGTCCTTCACTCTCAAACCATTCAAATCGCGGATTGTTTCTTGCTCGAAAAGCGCCCCACAAACGACAAGAGGTCCGATTAGTGGACCGCGGCCGGCCTCATCAATCCCGGCAACGCCGCGAAGTTCACTGCTGTTGGGGCTCATAATTATACAAGAATGACTCCCGCTTATTATCAAATCTGTCGGCACGGCTATAGTTGGCAAAAGGATAGGAGATGGTGGGGACGCCGAGATTCGAACTCGGGATCGACGAGTGACTCTTCATTATGACCCCTTAATTTCATAAGATCTGGAGCCCGTCGCCATACCGTTCTAGACACATATGGACACGCCATATCGTTGACTAGGCCACGTCCCCAATGCGCAATGGGTGTGTGAGCAAATTTGTGGGCGGATAAGAAGCTTTCGCCTTTACAGGCTCTGCTGCAAAGCTTATCGACAAGTAACTCATCGCTCTCCGCAGTGGCAATGAAGAGTATGTCCTTCTCGATGTCTTTTTAATTGATGAAATCCAAGGATGCTGCAAAGGGTGCAGCAAAGGAAGGGGACAAGGCAAATATTGGGAGTGTTATGCTCTTCGTACCTAAGAGAGGATTGAATCTCCTTGGGTTTCCGATTCCCTGATGCTGAAAATGGAAGCAACGCATAATGATAGATTTCAGGAATAAACTCCGAGAAGCGCTAGACGTGTATGCGACTGAAATAGATGAATATCTCAAGAGTCTGAAGGGTGAGAAGTATCCCGGAAGATGCAAAGAGAGTACAGGCTGAGCTTGTTCGTAGTGGCATCGAAGCAGAGAAGTGGTGGATTGGCTAATGATCGAATCTTGGTTCCAGAGTAACCTTTAAAACGAAATACTGGTGAATCCAAGGTGATGCCGGTCATAGATGCGGGGGTTCACCTGATCTCGTTCCGATCTCAGAAGTTAAGCCCCGTCGTCGTCAAGGGAAATGTGCGGTGCGCGAGCCCGTGACAAGCCCTTGAGCTGGCACATTCTTCCCTTTTCTGATTAATTCAATAATTCGACTGGTCCTGCACAACATCCCGTTTTCTTGCATCGTTCACAAGGATTAAAGGACAACTCTTGGTCTGACGGGGCATGCAAATCGGTCTGCCGGAAGGCGATTACAGCTGGATACTCAACCTCGTATTTTTTGGTTTCATCATTACAATGAGCCTTTATGGGCAGAAAATACAGATGTGGCAATGGCTCAAACAGATTGAAGCTGGTCTGATAGAGCTAAAGCGCATGGCAATCGAGTCTAGGCAATCTGCCATTGATGCATTCAAAGAGCATGGCACAGAAGAGGAGGAAGTTGCCAAGGAAATTGACCGATGGCTGGATTATTTCACAATCATGCCAGTGGATTTGGACCCCGCAGGAATCTTGACACGTCTAGACCACCTTCTTGACCAACGCAGAGACCGCTTCCAAGAGTTCGTCACTGATCTGACTCCAGATGCCAGTAACAGTGAAAGAATGAATCTCGAGAACACTCTGGAAGTGACCCAGGTACTGAGCCTAATCTTCCGGATTGTGCGTCACTTCTACCTGCTTGGTAAGAAGACTGGCAGTACAATCATGGTAATGCAGGTTCAGATGATAATGCCGGAGCTACTGCGTCTTGCCAAAGCATACTCCGACGCAATGGAAGCATTCGCTCAAGGAAAACCAATTGGGGACGGCATAGGCCCACTTGTCGTCACCAAGCTGGCGAGGGAATATGAAGCAACTCCTGAAACCTATGTTCATGAGGTCACTAAAGAGGTGGGCTATTACCCGATTGAAGTTGAGGGACGCACCGTCTATGCCTTGAGAGCAACTGGTCCGGGCGGAACGGTGGGCAAACCCGGCTTTGCAGTGAAGAAGATTGTTGCAGACAACAAGGGAAAGATAGCTCGAATAATCACAGTGGATGCGGCTCTCAAGCTTGAGGGCGAGGAGATGGGTCGTGTTTCAGAGGGAACTGGAGCGGCAATCGGCGACCCAGGGCCGGAAAAATATGCAATTGAACAGGCTGCAACCGAGTACGGAATTGGCATCGAGGCAATAGTGATAAAGGAAGATGAAGCCGCAGCTGTTGGAGTAATGGACAAACGAGTACTTGATTCGGTGCCTGAGGTCATCGAGCGAATCAAGATTGCGATTACAAAGAGAACCAAGCCAGGGGACAAAATTATCCTTGCAGGCATTGGGAATACAATTGGCATAGGCCTCTGAGGTGTTTACATGGGAACTATTTCTAAGATACTTGGTTTGGCCCTAACAGCCGGTGGGGCTGTGATTCTGGCCTACGGGATGGGCCCTGATGCGGGAGGCCTATCGTTTATTCTATTCACCGTCGGCCTGGTAGTGATGTCAGTGGGATTCAGCCTGTTAACTGCAGGCCGAAAGAAGGAGGAAGTAAAAGCATCACTTCCGACAGTTACTGAAATCAGGTGTAACGGGTGCGACTTTAAGGAGATACGTGACTACGAGAAGGGCGATTATATTCTCAAGCCCTTGGAGGCGAACTGTCCCAAGTGTAATGGAAAGATGACTATAGAGGGCGTCTATGTCGTCAGAGAAGAGTCGGATCAGGACAGGTTCTAGTCTGATTTGGTCAGTATCATCGGACCTTCACTTGAAATAAAGACTGTGTGTTCAGATTGGGCCACCAAGCGGCCCTTCTTTTCAACCTGCACAGGATAGCCCTGGATTGCTTTAACCTTCAGCAACTCCTTGAGCCCATCCCCTATGTCAATCTGCGTGCCAGAGGCTCCTATCCAACGTGATGCGAAAGGAAACGAACCGTACCGCTCTCGGAGATGCAGCCTAAGCTTCTCTGTCAACCCCTCAAGGGGTTTGTCAATACCCGTATTGGAAAATATGTAGACATAATCACTATCTATCACAGTGCCGGTCCCATTTGTAGCGAAAGGCTCAATGGCATAGCAGTCGCCAATCTCCACTTTCTCAGTCCCTCGTCGTTTGACGTTTGGCACTGTCTTCCCTGCATGTAGTCTGTACCGTTTCAGACTATGGCCAGAGAGATTCTTGATAGGACGGAGGCCATATGCTTTGATTATTCTCTCAATCAGCTTGCCCACATCGCCAAGAGGTAATCCGGGTTTGATTAGATCGATTGCCTCTTCCAGTGCGTCATCTGTTGCTGCCACGAATCCGTCCAATGTGCCGTCTACATCGAGCGTTCTTGCAGTATCGGCGATGTATCCATCGACGTGCACGCCGATGTCAACCTTCACTAGACCGGAATCGGGAATCCGGGCCCGATCATCTTTGGGTGATGTGTAGTGTGCAGCAATCTGGTCTATGCAGATATTGCATGGGAAAGCAGGATTGCCGCCATATTTGATTATCTTCTTCTCGGCATTCCTGCAGATTGTGCGGACCAATGCCCCTGGCTTCATCTCATCACAGGTTTTTTGAAGGACCCTGGCTGCGATTTTGCCCGCTTTCACTTGAGCAGGAGTAGGTTTTACGCTCATTGATGTGCACACAAGAGTGGCTAATGCATCGCTCTTAAGAAGTTCTTTGAACACGCTACCTACTGTCAATTGGGTCGGGTTGTAACAATCGCCCCTTCCTCCGCAACAAAAACCGTATGCTCGAACTGGGCGACCATGCCGCCCTTGCCTTCAAGCAGGACAGGGTAGGCTCTGATGGCACCAGCCCTTAAGAGGGAGTGAAGAGATGCTGTGACATCTATCTTCTTGTCGTTTAGCCATCTTCCTGCCCATGGTAGTGTTCCGAATCTCCGCCGAGCTATATTACGAATTTGTGCAGATAAGCGGTCCAGCTTTTTCTTGCTGGACATGATATTCGAAAAGATGTATGCATCCTTGCTGCCCTTGACTGTTCCATTGCCGTCGGTGGAGAAGGGTTCGATTGCGAAGGTTTCGCCAAGGTTCATCCTCTCGCTTCTTCGCACGCCAACATTTGGCACAGTTTTTCCTGCGTGAAGTGTCCAAGGCTTTAGCTGATGTCCAGAGAGTTGGTGGACTGGACGCAAACCATGTTTCTTTATCTCTCTCTCGATAACTGCGCCTACATCTCCAAGCTTCACACCAGGTTCAATTACCTCGATTGCCCTCTCAAGAGCAATTCTGGCGGCTGTGACATATTTCTCGTAAGATCCGTCCAAGTCTACTGTTACTGCTGTATCAGATAGATGACCATTCACGTGCGCCCCTAAGTCCACCTTGACGAGCCCTTTGTCCGGGAACACCCTTTTGTCCCCATGGGGACTGGTGTAATGAGCGGCCTCATCATCTATTGAAACATTGCAGGGAAATGCTGGTTTGCCCCCATACTCTGCTATCTTGTGTTCAGCCAGCTGGCAAATCCTAATGATCTTCACACCCGGTCGGACTTCTTTAACGACTTCGCTCAGAACCCTTGCGGCAATAGCTCCAGCCTTAATGAAATCTGGAGTCGGACGAGTTGTCATGTGAATAATCATGCGGCCGGTTTCAGGTGCGGTCTTAAAGCTGCTTGATGGTCGTAAATGACGCACGCCATCAACACTTGTGCAACGTATCACACAAGCCAAAGCATTGAAGTAAGAGCCTACTTAAGCATGGACTTAGAATAGTTCAGGGAATGATAAGATGAAGATTACATATCTCGGCCACGCGTCATTCAAGATTGAAGCCGATGGTAAGACTGTATATGTTGACCCTTGGTTGAACGGTCCAACTTCACCGATAAAGGTCAAAGATGTAAGCGAAGCAGACATTGTGCTTGTCACACATGACCACGGGGACCATGGCTATTCAGAAGCGCTTGAGATCTGCAAGAAGACCGAAGCCTACTTCGTGGCAATAAACGAGCTGGCAATCCAAGCACGAGAGCAGGGTGGTGTCAAGAACGTTCACACTCTGAACATCGGTGGTAGTGTGAATATTGATGGCGTAATCGTGACACTGGTACAAGCGTTTCATTCGTGTGGAGTGGGAGCGCCTACTGGTTTTATCGTAAAATTTCCCAGTGGCACTTTCTATCATCCAGGAGATACTGGTGTGTTCGCCAGTATGAAGCTGTTCGGACAGCTCTACAAACCCGATGTTGCATTTCTTCCGATTGGATCCTACTATGTTATGGATGTCCACCAGGCCGCCATGGCTACTGAGCTAGTCAAGCCACGTGTGGTGATTCCCATGCATTACAACACCTTCCCAGTCATCCAAGCAGACCCTGCGGAATTCAAGCGTCTTGTGAATAAGCAAGTTCCAGAAACAAAGGTTGAGATTGTCAAGCCCGGCGAATCTGTGGAAGTATAGCTAAGATGGTGGCCAATGCCTGTGCCGCATCACACTAACTCCCAGTATCACAGCATCGGAGGTTACCTCCGGCTCCACTGAGCTGTCTCGTGCTGGGACATTATGGCACTGACCGGCCTGTCAATGTACGAAACCAGGGTGACCCATGATTCATCTGAGGATTTACATCCCTATCATACGAGTCCGTTGTGGCTCGTCCAAATGGTGTTCAACAGGCTGAATCCAGACTGTTTCCCAGCCTTTGCGCAACACATCATCGAGCAAATCTCAGTGCGCCCTCGCGGCCGGGCGTGTTAAATCCGGACTTGAGGACCTGCACATGAATTGTTATTAGCATTGCTAATTGGCGCGAACTGAAATCGATTCGCGAAGCAGAGGCTTTTGGAATGCAAGTCCATTATGTTAACAGCGACAGCTTCAAATAGATACATTCCTTTTTTCTATATGTAGAGTACACTGGATATGTTCCAGTGAAGCTTTGCATATCATAAAATCATCATATTACAAATGTCATGTGTTTCCTCTGGCTCAAGAGCGAGCCGTAAGAAACCTTTGCGCGGGTCTAAGGACCATTATCATTTGCGAGATTATCATATCACGATCACCATTTCACAAAGGTCATGAATCAGTGCCGCGATAGTTGGTAATTCATTCCAAACGGAATGTGAAGAGATAGCATAGGCTGTGACGAGCCATCGAGGCGGAGACTCGGTTAGTCGGAGGCGTACACATGGCAGTATCATATGAGAAGATAGTAGGAGTAGAAAATAGATGGGTACAGACTTCGATAGCTCAACGGCAAAATATGTCATTCGAGCAAAGATCGAAATAGATGGGGTAGTCGACAAACCTGATGTCGTTGGGGCAGTATTCGGACAGACAGAGGGGCTTCTTGGAGAGGACCTGGACCTAAGAGAACTTCAGCGAACGGGTAGAATTGGAAGAATTCAGATTGTCATTAGATCCCAAGGCGGCAAGAGTAAGGGTGAAGTTGTGATTCCAGTATCGCTCAATAAGACAGCCACAGCAATCTTGGCAGCGTCCCTAGAAACCGTTGATCGGGTAGGTCCTTGTACTGCCAAGGTTACATTATTGAAGCTTGAGGATATCCGAGGTGCCAAGCGTAGAAAAGTTGTAAGTCGGGCAATTAGTATACTCAAAGGATGGGAAGAGGACATTGCCCCCGGGTCGGATGAGATAACGACTGCTGTCACGAAGGCCAGCAAGAGGAACGTCGCCAAGTATGGGCTGGATAAGCTTCCAGCAGGTCCAGAACTGGCTGGCAGCAAAGAGATTGTCATTGTTGAGGGCAGAGCGGATGTAATCAACCTGATGAAGATGGGAATCAACAACACAATCGCCGTTGAGGGCACACATGTGCCCAAAACAGTCATCGACTTGACAAAGAAGAGAGGGATGACAACAATTGCATTCCTCGATGGAGACCGTGGTGGAGACCTAATCCTTCGTGAGCTAATGCAAGTGGCCAAAGTAGACTATATCGCAAGGGCTCCTGAGGGAAAGGAGGTCGAAGAACTCTCACGTCGTCAAGTGACTAAGGCCTTGCAGACGAGGATACCAGCTGACCAGGCTTTGGCTCTTGTCAGTGGGCGAAAGACAAAACGCCAGCCCAGGAGAGAGGACACGTTTCGAAAGACTGAGAGGACTAGAACCACACGCACTAGGACGCCGGATAAAACTCGGACTACGCAAGCTCGGGCGCCTAAGAGAATTAGAACTGCAGCTTCACGTGCTGCGGCACCGAAAAGAGGTAGAACACCCAAACTGTCGACCGCGAATGTAGATGCCGCTTACATTAAGGCAGTAACCGATGTCAAGGAATCGTTCAAAGCTGTTCTGTTTGGCAGTGATAAGAAGATCCTAGTTGAATGTGGGGTTGCTGATCTAGCCAAGACGTTGGAGTCACAGGATTCCGTTGATGCCGTGATTTTCGATGGCGTTGTTACGCAACGCCTAGTTGACGTGGCGAACAGCAAGAAGGTAACACTATTGATTGGAGCTGCGAAAGCTGACATCGAGAAGAAACCTGCGACCATGCGGATTGCTACCTTTGATGATGTGGAGCAGTAAATAGAAGCTCAATAGAGCAGATTGGTTACAGAACACGACCGTTCGTTCGGTATTTGGGTGGAAACTGTAAGGTTTAAGTGGCGAAGGGATTGGGCCAACAGGAATTAAGGCGCCAATGTGATACTACTTGTCGCCCGTTTAATCTAACAGAGTGGAAATGCAATGGCAAAACAGTTCAAAGCTACACTGAAGAGAACCACTGTTCCTGAGGTTCATCACATCACGCTTGGTGGGTACCAAAGCGCGGCTGTGTGTGCACCGCCGGAATTGACGAACCACCCCGGAACAACAACCCCGCACCAGTTGTTCCTTGCTTCAATCGGTTCCTGTGTCAACATCATTTTCGAGATTGCATGTGGCAAGGGTCGAATTGAGGTCCTAGACCTGACGTCTGAGACCATAGGCGATTATGAGGCCGACGAGGAAACTCAGCTAAGCGCCTTCACTGCCATCTACATCAATACGAAAGTGACCGTGCCGAAAGGCGTTGCTGATAAGAAGGTCCAGAGACTCTTCGAGATTGCGGTCAACTCGTGCCCGATTGGGCAGTGTCTTGTAGGCAGCTGTGTAAAACTAGTTGAGAACCTAGAAATCATTCACAAGTAGACCGCCGCTTGTTGCATCACGGGCAGATGGGAGCTCCACATGCCACTATTTTTATCCCAGACATGAAGCTCACACTTCGCAAACGTTAATACTTGCATTTTGAAGTCGAGAGCAACGCATTCTCTGACTCACGATATGGGAGCGGGTGGATGACATGACCGATAATGCCGTAGAATCTGAAGGAGTGAAGTTGCAGACACCCTCAAGGGT
>JAUWOA010000067.1 GCA_030612365.1 Candidatus Thorarchaeota archaeon | reverse complement strand
CGAAACTGCAACAAGGCTATCAAAGACACAGCTCCCAGCAATATTTCCTAGCACAAGTTGAGTGTGCCCCTTGCGAATCCCTTCCATAGTCACCCCAAGTTCAGGAAGAGAAGTGCCTAGTCCAATAACGAAGAAGCTGATTAGGTACTCTGGCACTCCTATCTCTATCGATAACAATATCACTGATTGAATTACCACAAACGATCCTAGGGCAACACCTGCGAAAGCTATTGCCGCTGCTATGAGATGAAAATGAATGCTCTTTTTACTTAGACGCCAAACGTATTCTTTCGTTGCATCCCTCTCGGGACTGAGCCTCTTTATTAACAAAATCAACAACGGCCAAGTGACAAGTAGGAGGAGCGCAGTCAATTGTGTCAGGCCAATTTGAAGGATTGATAACAATAGTGCAAGTGAAAGGACCTCAAAGATGCCCAATATTATCATCTCTCTTCGGTTGACCTTGAAGCCATTGGCAAAGAAGGGAATGAGGCCCATTACCAAGGTTGTCTGTGCCAAGACTGAACCTATGCTATCTCCCACATTTATATCCCCATGCCCTGCTAAACACGACATGATTGAGTTTGCGACCTCCGGTAAGTCTGTGCCAACAGAAACCAGCACGAAGCCTATCAGAAAGGGAGAAACATTGAGCCTTGAAGCGAAATGGACGGTGTGTTCAATGGCCTTTGTGCTGGAGAGGAATAGGAACACCATTCCAGTCACAAGCGCAGAGATTAGGAATAGTGGCATCATTCCGAAACATTCCCTTCACCAGACTCGATTTTTGGCTGTGTCTGTTCAAACCGCTCTATCAGGTCGAGCCAATAGTCATCTAAGCCGCCTCTCCAGCAATATGCTATTATTCTCGCAACCAAAAAAGATATTCCCACAATCATCAACACTATGAGAACTATCACTTCTTCTTCCCACCTATTGGCCATTTACCAGCTATCATGGCAAGCAATATGAGCCAGCCTATGCCGGCGAGGAGACACAAAACCCCGAAATGAATCGACTTTAAGATCATTTCTTTGTCACTTTCCTATTAGATAGTCTCCCGTCAATCCATGAAGCGAGATATATTGAGGGCATTACAAGATGGGGCCAAATGACAAATGACAATACTAGCTCGGTTGTCACATCGGTCATTTCAGCTCACTCAGTTTCCTCTTGAGTTCCTCTAACTCAGCCTTGAGAACGGTCAGCTTCTTTGTGTCATTCTCCTCTTCGAGTTCACGTTCTAAGCGGCTGATGATGCTTTCAATCTTCCAAGGTCTGTCATTATCATTATCATCAGGGGGGGGAGATTGTAAGTACCTAAACATCGCTAGCCTCATCCGTTCTACTGCTTGGTATGAAATAACCTTACTTAGGCGAATCACTATTTAAAGTCGTACTTAACGATTGAAATCTACGATTGGGCGAATTACTATTCAAAGTCGTACTTAACGATTGAAATCTACGATTGGGCGAATTACTATTCAAAGTTGTATTTGACGATTAAAATCCACGACTGTCTAAAAATCAGATTATGATACTGGTTCACCCTAGACCTGAAGAAGGAATCGGATTACTACTCGGCTTGCTGAGAGGCCGGGAATCCTTGCTCGAAGAGGCACTGCGAGATAGTCATTTCTACATCCTTGATTCCGGTAAGAGTCTGTTCCTTCAACCTCATTGCAAGTTGAAATGCCATCTTCGGTATAGAGTTCTTGGATGTAGAAGTTTCTGGTATCATGGTTTTCATGACTTCATCGAATGCCTTAAGCTCGCCATATAGCTGCTGTTTCCACTCGGTCATGATTTTGAGAATCATTTCCGTGTGGGTGTTTGATTCTGTCATGCGACGTTCTATAATTGTTTATCCAGATAAATATATTGAGTCGTGAGTTCAACATTAAAAGAAAAGAAAAAAGGGGTGCCCCACAGGGGACTTGCGGGGGCGTTGGGATTAATGTGACTCCATATGTTCTTTTACCAAATACAATCTCCTCCTTGGATTATGGACGACATGGACACTATACGTTGGCATAATGGGCAGTCTGTCGTATTTCATCAATTATCGCCATGGCCTCGCGATATCCCTTGACAGTGCCTTCGTATCCCTTGTAACTGCGTTGATGTTGATGCTGCCAGCATGTATCTCAGTGGTTTACATCTTCACTACGCCATCCGTACCCAAAGACCAGTGGTGGTGAACAAAAAAATCGGGATAGTGTTTCTTGCACGCTTGGTCAGGTATACAAGAACGCAGTGTTGTGAACGAGAGCGCTGTACATGTCGGCATAATCAAGTCAATGATAGAAGGCGAAATCACCGCAAGCGATGATGTCAGCTACTCGAAAGGCAAGTACTTCTACGAGAAATGAGTGCGGCTTAGAATCCATCGAGAAGAGCGTTAGGAATTTCGCGGGGAGCAGCATCTATGCAGTCCGAGTGAGGTCTCCATGAGATGCAGTTTTATGGCGATTAGATGAGCTTTTCAGAATTGCCGCTCTATCTGCGGCAGTCAAATCAAGAGGATTCGAAATGACAGTAGATAAATCGAAATCGTGGGGCATCACGGGAATGATGTGCGGAATCGCCATCATAGTGCTAGGCGGAATCAGTGGCCTGATACTGTTCATATCAAACGTGGGCGGTGACTCTTTTCCATTCTCTCTGTTTTATCTTCTGGGCATCCCGTTCATTGCCGTTATGATTGGTGTCACTTTGATTCTACGCTCCGTCCCATTTCCGGGTGGTTCCATGTTCGGGCGCAGAACAGGTCGATCGATTGACAGAGTGCCAGCTTCGGAAGCTAGCTTCATCCATGAAACTCCAAGCACTTGCTCAAGCTGCGGCGCAAGCATCAATGCTGAAATCGTGGAATGGGTTGGACCTCTAAGCATCAAGTGCCCATATTGTGGTGCAACTCTCAATACGGAAAAGAGAGAGGTCTAAGCTCTCTTTCATTTGTACATATGCTTTGTAATCTCTAGGAGCTTCCTGTACTCGCCAGCCCGATCAGGGTTGAGTCGAATCAATGTAGCTAGAACCTCGACTGTATCTTCATACTTGTGCCTCAGAGAAACAACTGGCAGTAGACTCTCCCAGGCCCTGAACGAGTTCGGATTTAGCTGCGTAGCTTTTCTGAAGGCAACTTCAGCCTCAACCAATCGGCCCTTGGTTTGAAACACATGACCAAGCCGCCTCCACGCCTGTGCATCCCGCGGATTGACCTCTATGGCGTCCCAAGTAGTCTTCTCATTCCTATGCGACATATTCCTACCGTCCCATGAATCCCTATATTGATGTAATATCTGGATAGTATTATTAAAAAGCCAATCTATTGTTTAAGCAGACTGGCGCCAAATGTTGAAATGGCGTCGTGTACTTGCATGGACAGACAAATAAGGAGAATAGCCTCAACAAGGTATGGGGTGAGCATTGTGACTAGAGTTTGTATCGTGTACTCCACCAAACGGAGCAAAGCTACAGTCCAAGTCGTGGGGTGGCTTAAAGCAGCCTTCGAATCAAATGGATTGGAAGTTGAAGCAGGAAAACCAGAAGAGCTCAACAAGCTGAATTATGACCTTTTCGTTTTGGGTACATCAGTATATGGCGGCGCGGTACAAGAACCAATCTTGGAGTTCATTAACCAAAATCAAGACTTGTTAACAGAGAAGCCTGTTGCTACATTCGTCGTATGCAAGGAAGTGGAAACTCCCGAGGGTCACATGAACTTAGTAATCGAGAAACTGCCAAAGGAACCGATGACATGGATCAACTTCGAGGGCTACGTATTCCGGAGGGGTGATTTCGAAAAACAACGAAGCAAGGCAGACACGTGGGTCAAAGAAATCATCAGCCAGCTATCATAGTACTTGCATTCTTGAGTAGCTATTGATTCGCGCGGAGCAGCGTACTTGCGACTCCTAAGTTGTAACGCCAACTTTAAGTCCATAGATAATCCTCCGTGACGTGAAACCGACATGACGAACATGAGAGAGAAACTTGTTCATCTAATCACCGTTGATGATTTGAGTTCAGTTCAGATGTTTAGCAGTAAGTTAGGAATCTCTCAAGAAGAAGTGAGAATCCTCCTGACGGAGCTCACCCAAGAAGGAACACTAGATGGGTATCTCACAGAGGATGAAGAGAGGTACTTCAGACACGACGCAAAAGTTTCCGAAGCTCCTGTGATTCATAGAAAAGAAAGCATCCCCGATTTCATGAAGTTCGATACAAGGCCCGGGCGAATTGCCGCCATTTTTGGTCTGGCTCTAGCGACAATAGGAGCCTATGGATTAATGAATGCAGGTGATAATTTGGAGATGGAGAATATCAGTGCAGTATTAACACTGATTGGAGTGGTAGTCACCATAGCTGGTGCCTTCTACTTAACCATGAGAAAAACGCCATCCTAGCCCACTACCTTCAGCTGTCTTGGCTTCTCTGACACCATCACACGTTCGTATGGCATTCCTTAAGTAGGCAATGCTGTTTCCGCGCTCTTGAGCGGAGCATCCTTGCAGGTATTGTTTACTGAAGCGCTAATCTTGATTGTCTTTGCGATCGGAGTAGGCACTCTCTCTTCAATGGTGGGAATAGGGGGCGGTATCATCAATACGCCTCTACTCATCATCGCTTTTGGGCTACTAGCGATTAATGCACCAGTCGCTGCGCTAATTGCCGCGTTCTTTGTCGCAGTCGCAAGCACGGTCACCTACTGGCGGCAAGAACCAAAACCAATTTCCCTGAAGGTCGGGCTGTTCCTCGCGATCACAACAATACCCGGTTCCCTGATCGGTGTGGCTCTTAGGACACTCATTACGGACGACTACATACTCAGGCTGATTTTTGGCATCACACTGTTCCCAGTAGCATTGAAGATGCTACTTGCCAAGAAGGGGGGGAAGGGAGATTTAGCTAGTGAGATTGCTGCATTCGACTTTTCACAGTTGAGCCAGGGCAGACTAGCAATTGCGCTTCTTGGTGGATTCGTAGGTGGTGTGGCAGCTGGACTCCTTGGAATTGGAGGAGGAGCTATTGTGGTTCCTGTTCTATGCGTTCTGTTAGGACTACCCATGCATATCGCTGTTGCCACGTCGATGTTCATCATGATGTTCACAGCGTCTGCGGGGACAGCAATGAACTACATATTACTTGGGCCAGAAGCATTTCACGCACTCCTTCTCTACGGTCTCTCCCTCGGTATTGGGATGATCATTGGAGGACAGATTGGTCCAAGGATAGCGCGCAAGATCAATGCTGTTCAGCTCAAGCAGGTCTTTGGCTTAATCCTCGTCTTCCCTCTTGTGAAGATGATGAAGCTCGGAGAGCTCTGGTTGGACCCAATGGGTGAGAGCTTTCTGATAGCAATCATTGGAGACCTAATCATCTGGCTAGCAATCATACTTCCAATAGGTCTTTTGAAACTGGTTCAAATTCGAAGGCTGACTCCGAATGCGACGGGAAAATGATATGATTCCTCAAATCAGATGCAACTGACATATCATAGACCAACCTCAAGGATGACAGTGCCCTCTATTTCTGAGAAAGGCATATCAGTTACGTCATTCATTCTCTGATCCCGCATGTACCAAGCTGACCCGGGTTTCACATCATTAAATGGCCAATCCTCAAGCAAGACTTCTCTCAAGCTCGAAGTGCAAGACCCCTGAACCAAGTACTCATTGCCGGATTCCGTTGATTTCACAACGCGCCTGCAGATGTTTGTATCAATCGTCAGAGGTTGACTCCTCCCCGGTTTCCGAGCAATGAAGGAAGTGTCAGCCTGAAGACTGAAGGTCCCAAGTATCATGAAAACAATCAGGAGAATAAATCCAACAGGAACAGCAAGGTTTGGATCAACGTTAAGGTATCCATGTCCTCCCATCCACGCAACAACAAAGGCTTCTAACAATGAAGCCAAGCCCAGAATACAAAATCCGGCGGCCCGTTTCTTGGCATGACCACGCTTCCCCATACCACATCTAGCGCGCAAAGGCAATTGAATGATTCAATAATTGTAGGTATGCTATCGTTTTCTTCGGTCCTGGCATATCAAAGCGCTGAAGATGACGATTACAGTAATAGAGGCGCCAGTTACAACGGCTCCTATGGTTCCAAGGATGTCAAAGCCCGTTCCGGGACCTCCGGGTGGCAATACGCCCGAATAGTTGGACACAGTAACCCTCACCGAGTCAATTGTGGATCGGCCAAACGTGTTAGTAGCAGTAAGGTCAAACCTGTATATCCCTGGACTCAGCCCGTCCACACAGACCCGAACTGTTTCGCCAGTAGTATTCCAGTAGCCAAATTTCACCAACTCGTCGTCCTTAGTTACTTCAAATGTGTACGGATTTGTTCCATTGAGAGTCCACACAATCCAATTGCCTGTGTCACCCTCCACATACATGAGATTTAGAGGATGGCTAATGTTAGGCTGGAGGTCTTCTGTGTAACCTGAGTCAATGTAAATTTCGGAGGATTCAATTTCATCTCTCAAGCCCATCCAGTAGATACCTGTAGCTGCAGCATCTGGGTTCACATCCGGGTCATTGTCAAAGACTCTAACCTTGATTTTGTAGTTTCGCGCCAGGAAGCCTGCGGCGTTCCAGGAAAAATATGAACTGGTGAGCCTTGAAGCCAGCAGCTGATAGGTATAGCCACTATCCGCAGAAATCAACACATCGAAGAAAAGCTCATCATCCCTATTGCGATCACTCTGGGTCCAGTAAATATCTGCAACGGAACCGTTTACTGCAACATTGATGGTGTGTAGTCGCGGCGCAAAGAAATTGCAGAATGTGAGATAGGGATAGCTCACTTCAAGATCAAAATTCGTTCCAGTAGCCGCTGATATCTGCAATTGAAGGGTGATGTTCTCATGGAACCAATACGTATCAAAGGTGACCTCAGGACCGACTGCAGGGATATCTAGACCGACACGAGTGTCGACCGTCAATGTCCATGTTCCAGCCGAAAGGTCGTAGTCGAAGCAACCGACTGCGATTTCACCATCGCGATCAGCAGTGAATGAACCGACCTCTGGATGTGCTCCAGTGGACATCACTCCTCCAACAAGGTTGTTGACATAGGTCCAAGTTGTGTTGTCTACGTCGTTCCACCATACCATGATGTCACAGTCGCCGTTGGTGAAGTCAACTTCTATGTCGACATAATCACCCTCTCTGATTCCATCGACAACCATCCAAGCAAACTGATCAAGCTGGATCGTGCCGGAGAACGGGTTATAGGAAGCATCGGGAATGACTAAAGGCGTACTCTGACGGAAGTAAATCCCTGTAAAGAACGACATTGTAATGTCAGTGACCTCGAATTCCGGCATGTTCATCAAGTTGAAGTCAGGAAAGCTTACATTGAGAACCACGTGGTCACCTATCGCCGTGTCTTCTATAACTGTCGATCCCTGCGCCATAACAACAGGAGTTGCCAAATCGTTGGCAGTGTAGCTCAAGATGACATCGGATAAGGATGGCTGTGAATACCACATGAAAACCATGGTGTAGTTTGCAGGAAGCGGACCAGAACCATTGAGGGCAATTGGATGAACGAGCACATAATAGGTGCCTTTACCATTGATTTCAGCGATAACTGCGGTCGTGTACGCAGTTCCACCAGAACCAAAAGATAGCTCTAGACCTCTTGAATTAAGGACGGCAACTGACATGTTATGCCCCACATCAGACCAGATCACACGAACGCCAAGAAGGCTTGCATTTGAGCGTGGAACGTAGATAGCAAAGCTTCTAAATTCCCAGTTGTCAGGGTCTTCTTCCATGCACCCGTAGACAGGATTATCATAAGGACTTAGCTCTGCTCCGTACCCGGAAACAACTACATGCGCCTCGCCTTCCGCGCCAGTTAGGTTGGCCACGACAGAGTAACTGTAAGGAACGCTCACATTCTGTATTCCATCGCTAAACATCATGTACCCTTGATGAATGCCAACCTCTGCATCAGCTGGAAGACTCAATGTGACATTGATTGTGTTCCCTGTGCCACCTGCATCAAATGAGAGCAACGGGCTAACAACAGACTCCCAGAAGATGACAGTACAAATGAAATCGTTGCCAGGTGCACTCCAGTCCGAGTCATGAATTGGGTCATGGATTACGAGTACAATCGATCCATCGAGGTGGTCACCGATGTTTCCGGGACTGACTGCAAAGGACATCATTATTGCATTGCTCGGGTCAACCGCACTAGCCAAGCGCGTGAGCTCATCGCCTACACCCGAAGTGGAGTTCCACAGGTTTGGCATTTCGTCTAGATTGGTATCTTCCCAATCATATAGAAACATCCATAGCTCTGCTTCTGCAACCTCAAAGGCATCGAAAGAAACGCTCACAGTCATGTATGGGCAAGAAACAATCGCAGCATCATAGAAGGCATCAAGCTCGTCGCTGAGGTTGAACCATCCATACATCTGCTCGCCAGGTACAACCGTGTCGTTGTAGGAATACGTAGTGCCAGAGAAGGTCAAGACAGCAGCAGATTTCATGTGAGTGGCTGAAGCGCTCCATCCAGCACCCCAGGCCATTGGAGTATCGAACATGTCACTTGCATTGTCGAACAGTGAGAGCTGGAACATGGAAGTGCCGCTAGCCATGACCTGCCCGAAGAAAACCGCTCCATCTTGATTTCTATCAGGGAAGGACTCTGCTAATGGGTCAATTGTCAGCCCTAATGTCGATTGATGAAAAACGCCCGAGTACTCCCATGCATCACTCACAATAGAGGCAAAGTTGCTGGAAGAATCTTGGCTGCTGACAATCATCCCGGTGCCATTGGTAGCGAAGTCACAGGCCTTCTCAGCATTGATCCTTCCAAAGCCCTGAGTTGCAGGGTCATATCCTAGGTCATCGGCAGTAGATTGCAGAATGACCTTCACTTCAGCAGGATTGGAGACCCCACCACCTAGGGCTTCAACTACAAGAGCCGCAACTCCTGTTGCCACAGGTGCAGATTGACTTGTACCGCTGAAGAGGGTGTAATTCTTCCAGTCAAATCCGTCGGTGGTCCAGGATGGTTGCCAAGACGAGGCCATAAGTGGCGCATATGAGGGAATAGCTGCATACCCAGCAAGCCCAGGTGCAAGAACGTCAGGTTTTGGATAGCCAGAGAAGGATGGTCCCTTGCTAGAGAAGCTCGCAATGCATTCCACATCTTGTCCGGGACCGTACTTGTAGTCAAGCCAGTGATTGCTTGTAGAAGCACCCACTGTGAGGACTGCTGCCGCGCATCCAGGTGGACCCACTGTCATAAATCCCGGACCCTCATTTCCAGCAGAGAAGATGTGCAACACTCCCGGGTATGAAGGATTAAGAAAGCCCGGGGTTGACAGAATCTCCCAAGTGAAGGATTCGTAGTGGAATTGCTTCGATGGCGCACTGGCAAAACCCCAGGAATTGGTTATCACGTCAGCTTGATGGTTGCCAGTGTAGTAGTATTCTCCTGAGAGGTGGTATCGATCGAAGCCGCAAGCCCAAAGATACCCTCCAAAGGTGGACCCAGAGGTGAGCGTTCGCACCGATATCAGCTTCGCATCCGGAGCCACTCCGCGAAGTGTGAAGTGGGTGGCATTATCGTAGTTGTAATATGTGTGATTTCCAGATGACACGATATGAGAGGCAGTGGAGGTCCCGTGTGAACTTTCGTCGAAATATAGAGCGAATGCATCTCGGTCTGATCTGAAGCCATTGAAGAGGTATTCGTTGAAAAGGATGTCATCATCGAAGTACCTCGAATCATCGTAACACCAACATAAGGCCCCAAGGCTAAAATCATCGATACTGTCATTTGTGTAATCATGAGAAACTACTGGTTCATCGAGGCCGAATATCTCACCGTCTGTGAACTCATCCGTGAAGTCCCAATCAAACTCATTCACTATCTCGGTTTTGTCAATAGGGTCAGTCAGGTTATAGGTTTCATAGTAGAATCCGCCGGTCCAAAACTTGTTCCAGCCCATCGTATCGTCCCAGTTGACTATCAAATGGTTCTCGTTGTCTGTCCCCTCATAGACAAGGGATGGAGCGAATAACTTTGCATACGGGTTATTGCGTTGCTGGAAGACCCATCCCACTGAGTAGTTTCCATGGACGTTGCTTGGGTCAGGCAGTTTCCAATCATGCCAAATCAAGTCGACCATGTCATCCACATCGATTCCCCAATAGTAGGCATATAACCATACGAAGCCTACTCGTAAATCATACGGGTAGGAAGGACCACCATCGCCAATCAGGTAGTGAGCAGCCCCCAGATTGTTTAGCAGAGGGTCCCAGCCCGTCACATTCAGATAGATGTCGCCGCCTGCATCCTCATAAGTGAGCAGATTGAAAGGATTGGCAGTCCACAGAGCAGCGTCAACAGGAGTGGAGTTGGCATGGTACCATGTGAGGGTTAGCCCATATCCAGTTGGGTCGAAGGATCCGGGATGGTATGCATGTCGCAAGTCTGGGTTGCCGAAGTCGCACCCGGTGTCGAGGTGACCGACAATAACTCCATCGCCTGTGTAGTTACTGGCTATGGAGCCTGTGACTCCAATCTTGTTTCGAATCTCGAACATGTCGGGTTCCGCTCCACCAGTGTAAGCCTGGGAGTCCACGGTCCTGTCGAGGTCATCATCGGGGGTGTTATGGATCTCATCAGCATTGACGAATGTAACTCCGTCAATCATCAAGAGATTCTCCAATGCCGTGGTTGAGGACAATGCTACTCTCACCACTTTGAAACCCTGAAGATCCACATACCAGTCAACTTGTACGCACTCCTTGACGTCTTCAACATCCATCCACGGCGCACCGAAGATAAGCGCTTTTGGCACACCGCCATAGACTACAACCTCGTCACTGAGCTCGTTTCCTGCGAGCCATGAGGACAGACGCGGATCAACTTCGGGTTGGTATCCAGGTTGACTCCAAGTTTCCAAGACTTCTTTGTACTCGTCTTGTAACGGGTTCCCTTGTGTTGTTTTCGCTGCAGGTTCGTCAGATATTGCTAAGGAATCTCTAATACCCACTTCACGCGGCAGAAATATGGCCGATGATATGAAAATAAGGAGCACTAGCACTACCGTGGTTTCAGACATGCGGGCCATTGCCCTATTCCTCCATGCTGTCTACCTCACTAAGGCTGTCCTATTCTAATAAGTCTAGTTTGAGAACACTGTAGATACACAGCATTAGGAGGGCTTAGTCTACAGTTTATATGGGGGCGTGTACAAATGGGAAATTCGCAAGCCAGGAACTGGTGACTAGCATGGCAAAGTACAAGCTTGAAGGAAAGGCTGTGATTATCACAGGCGCATCAGCTGGACTCGG
>JAUWOA010000076.1 GCA_030612365.1 Candidatus Thorarchaeota archaeon | reverse complement strand
GGCAAGGGTTCTACGGCCATGGGTTGACCGTGGAAGACCCTTTAGGAGTGTTGGTCTGAGGCTTCCGCCCAACGCGAGTGACCTACTCAATGCCAGAGAGGATGGTGCTCTAATCGTTGTTGTTAAGCATGATGACAGTGTCTGCCCGTTGGCTGCCCAGACTGCATCAGCCAAGGACCAAGGCAAGAGGGCGGAGCTCATCCGGAGGGCAGAGTTGGGTCCAGGAACCCCGGCCCGAGTGATGAATGAGTCCATCTATCAACACGGCTCATGTTGGAGGATAAGTCTGAGTGGGTTCGGAATTCCCGAGGAGGTTCATGAGTTGGAGAAACAGCGCCTGACTGGACCTACTCTGAGGTCCCTAATAGACAGTGGCGCTCTTGTATACTATTTGGAGGGAGAATGGGTGGTCCACTGGTTCCAAGTACTAGTGCCTGAGCCTGTACCTAGGGAGTTTCAGGAGAGCACCTACACTATGAGCATCGTTCGCACTCAACATGTAGATGGCAGATTGCTTGTACCGCTCTCATACACAGAGAGTAAGGAAACTTGGCAACTTAAGGTAAGTTGTGCTAAGGGTCAGGTGAAGTTCACTCTGAGCCGAAGTCTCACCGAGGAGATACATGAGAAGCGATTCTCCGTTAGCAAGTTCACTCATGGCATGGCTGATACGTGCGGGAAATTGCTGTTATTGTCAAGGTCAAAGGTAGAGAAGCTGCTCTTGGAACAACTGCAGAGCTTTGTGGATGCCACTGGTGTTGTTTTATCAGAAGATCGGGTCGAAGAGGTGGTGGATGACTATCTAGAAACAAGGGAGGTCGAGGATGAAGGCGTGGGATTGACTCTAGTCGACGTATCCATTTCGACTGACAGGTTCACACAGATCAGATGGTTCACAGCACGGCTTCAGTCATCTAGGGGCGACGAGATTGAAGTGCAAGTAGTCAAAATCTATGCAAAAGACAGTTGGGACCCAGGTTATACGGGTCGTGAGGATGTTGAGATGGAGGTTGAAAACCGTCTTACTGGTTTCAACCTGAGTGATGGGTGTAGGAAGGAGATAGTCGATATCGTAGATGCGTTCTTTCAAGAGCATTATGGGGTCGAGGACGAGGATTTGATATAGTCAATGATGATTAACTATAGCGAGAAGATTCTCTGATGACATCTCTTCTCAGGAGCCCTGGCAATCTGTCGATCTCAGAGATGATGGGCCTTCTGTGATCACCAACAGTCCTCAGACTGTAAAGTTTATCTCTCTTGTCCAACCGTCTTATGGTCTTTGAACACACTCACAGCTTGAGAGCAGCTTGTGACACTGTGAACATGGAGCCCTTTCATCAAGCACCAGCCTAATAAGTGTCTAACTCTGTTAAAGTTCTCGGCAGTTGTCCACAACCCTAATACTTGTACGGCAGTCATTTTTACGTATCACAGAAGGGAAAAAGAGTGACCCCACGTGTGCTTACTCACAAGTTCAAGCTTGTCGCTTTGGGAGCTGGAGGAGTAGGCAAAACTAGTTGTGTCAAGAGGTTCACCGACCGCACTTTTAGTGAAACCTACAAGGCGACCATTGGCACTACGATTGCTATGAAGACAGTAGATATTGACATGCCAAATGGTGAACACATCAGTGCCGATGTGATCTTCTGGGATCTTGCGGGTCAGACAAGATTCAGCATGTTGAGGCGGCGCTACATGGCTGGTGCCAGCATGGCATTCATTGTCTATGACGTGACTCGACCAGGAACGTTCATCGAAATCACCGAATGGTACGACAGGTTCATTGCTGTTTGCCCAGATGCAGTAGTCGCCATAGTGGCAAACAAGATAGATAGAAAGGACAGATTTGTGCCGCCCGAGGCGGGAGAAATGGTCCAGCAGATGTGGAACGCCATGTACTACGAAACATCAGCTAAGACAGGTGACAACGTCGACTTGATGTTCAAGGATCTTGTCAGACGGGCCATCGAAGCTGGTGAGTTCAGAGTATAGCGTGAACGGTCATGTCTAGTGAGCATGGATTGTTCAAGCGCAGAGAAAGATCTCGTCAACACATAACCTCTGTGCACCCATGACACTCAGGTCAATGTTTACAATTCCTTGGATTCCTCAACGCAACCAGCAGGCACTCCCATGTCACATCACTTGGTCCCCTCTCGGGTTCTAGAGTTAGGAGACCTCTGTACCTCCAGCTGTCCTGTATCTTAGTCAGAGCCTCATCAAATGTGAATGGAGCATTGTCAATAGCCCACCACTCGTTCTCCAAGTGCCCTCTTAGATGAATGTTGATGATTCTGTCCTTGATGCTTTCGAACTTGTCCAGTTCATCATACATTGCCGCCCATCGAGTGTCAAGCGTTACATATTCGAACTCCTTCACGAGATCGAAAGGAGTATGGTCCACAAGATGTGTTGGCACGTTCTCTACAGCGGCAATAACAGTCGGGTATTGAGAAGCGACGTCGCTCATAAGGTCTCGTAGGAAGGCGGGACTAAATTCTTCTTTCCAAGTGTCCCAAAGGTGGAATACTGCCACACCAGCACCAACATTCCGAGCCAGCGCCAGCGTTTCGTGCATCATGTCCTTGCCTCGTGCAATCTCCCTCGAGTCATTTGAGCAAAGGCAAATGCCCACATCCCTGTTCGCGTGCACCGACAGAATCGGGACATTAGATTGTTTGAGCAGCTTCGAGAGTTCCTTAACCGTGTACTTGGGTGCGGCCCTCCACGCATCCCGTCTTGTGAATTCCTTGTTGTCATCTCGAGGTGGGCCATCACTCTCCCACTCTGCCAGCTTCTGAAACTCAAACCCATCGACCGCTGACTCAGCCCATATTCGTTTCATTATGTCAATTGTGGACTTGATATCATAGTACATCCCTTGTACAAGACGATTCAATGGTGCAGTCGTGACTGATACTTGGTTCAAGCTGAATCCAGACCTCGGAGAATAATTCTTGACGTCCTTGAATAGTGCATGCCTATCAAATTAGCTGTGCTCCGTATGTAAGACAGGTCAATGCCCACGCGATTGCATAAGCTCTCATTCTCGTGCCTCAGGGTGCTTGGTTCTTGGCAGGGTGAAGGTGAATGTGCTCCCCGCTCCAGATGAACTCTCTAATGCAACAGTACCGCCAAGTTTCTTCACGATGCGCTCAACAATAGACAACCCCAACCCATGCCCTTTCGCGCCATTGTATTCAACAGAACCGAAGGAAGAGAATATGAGGGGCCACTTTTCCTTTGGGATGCCATCACCATTGTCGCGAACCCAGAAGCGCACCATGCCATCTTCTGTTTCCTCGCCTCCAAGATATACGCGCGGAGGACTTCCACCATACCTAATGGCGTTGCTGATGTAGTTGTCCCACACCTCTTCAATCCAAGGTGCATAGCCCAGCGCCGTAGGCCAAGACTCAGGCAAGATTATGTCGGCGTGATATTCCTCAATCATGGCTCCCAAGCGATTCTTGACTTCATCAATGATGGGGACCATATTCAAAGGCTCTAGAGTCAATGTTTCTTTTCTGATTCCGCTCAAGAGCATTAAGCTCTCGATGATGTCATTCATCTTCTGGGCGGCAATCTCGATTTGTTCTAGAGTAGTCTGCAACTTGTCGGGGCTCATCTCGGAGTGTGACACCATTAGCAATGCACAATGGCTTATCATAAGCTGTAGCATATTCTTCAGCCCATGTGCCACTGTATGGGCATAAGCATCGAGTTCCTCGTTCCGAGCCGTAAGTTCAAGCGCACGTTGCTGTAACGCCTCTTGCGCGTGTCTTAAGTCAGTAATACCGTGCAAGACAAACAGCGTTCCAACGGGATTCTCACTCTTGTCACGCAGAGGTGCGATGCGGACTTCGTAGTGTGGATGACCAGGATTTTCACTCCACGCAATCTCTTTTCTGCCATACTCTCTGCTGAGAGCAAGACCCCTCAACTCAGACCATCCAGACAGCAACTGATCGGCAGGGAGACCACGCACATCAATCGTCCTCTGACCCACTATCTGTTCCATTGCTGGATTCAGATGTACTACTCTGTCCTCCTCATCAAGTACGATGACACCATCATTCATGCTTCTGACAGCGGAATCGAGGGCTAGCGGCACAATCCCGAGTAGACCTTGACGCAAGACCGCCCAAGCAAACAACAGGGAGCTAAAAGAGAATAGAATGGGTGTGAGGTCTAGTGTAGGAAAGGGAAGCAGACCTGCAGACCATACTATGTGACTGATCGTTGGAAGAATCATTGCTGCCAATAAGGCCGCTGTCTGTGGGTAGTAGAAGTGAGAGAGGTGCAACAGCTTCCAGGTGATTAGTGCAGCTCCAAGACCGAGCAAAAGGTATCCGTATGCGAGGGCCACCATAAAGCCAGCGCCAAGCTCATACTCAAGGTAAGGAAATGGACCGATTATGGCTACTCGTGGAGACATATGGACTAGCCCGTGAAGGTGGTCAGTCCACGTCAGGACTATTGATGCACATGGCTCAAGACACACCAGCACCCAGAATCGCCTTGTCATCAACTCGCCATGCCCGCTGTACTCCAAAGATAGGGCAAACCATGCAACGGGTATCGTGACGACTCCAATAGTTTTAACACTGTCCCAGAAGAGCATGGCTGCCAGATCTGTGGTCATTACCTGGAAAATGTTACAGAATGCCCACAAAGCACCTGCTAACGCTATGATGGCAATCATCTTCGCTCCAGGGGCAGGCCTTTTCCGCCATGTGTAGACGCCAACTCCAATTGATAGCACACCTGCTCCAAGAGATGCAAACACATATGATGCCCACTCAAAGCTCATCTTGGGTGAACCACTCCAACGACAGCTATTCAGGGAAATCCTAGGGGTATAGGGGACCGGAATACACTGCGAAATCCTTGATATTCCATACTCAAACCTCCTGAAAAAAGAATCTCTTATTGAAAAATCTTAAATCGTTCTTAAGCTTCCCTCGGAATAGAGGCACTTCAAGGCGGAACTCCTCAAGAAACAGGTCGGATTGGAGAAGACAATGTCGGAATTCAACGCCACCAAGAGCTACAGGGATGCTGCTGAATACTACGACCTCTTCATAGTAAATGATGATATCCCCTTCTATCTGAGTATGGCAGAGAAATACGGATCACCGATTCTGGAACTGGCTTGTGGAACTGGAAGAGTAGCACTCAAGCTTGCAGAAGCAGGTTACGAAGTTGTAGGCGTAGATGCAACAAGGCAGATGCTAAAGGTGGCTCGAGCAAAAGCAAGCAACCTTCCTGATAACGTGCGGTCCCCAGTTTCATTCCTGAAGGGTGACGTCACAGATCTCGACCTGCAACAGAGATTCTCTCTAGTTATTATTCCTTCATCCTTCCGGTTCTGCTTGACAACAGAGCAGCAGTTAGCATGCCTGAGTTCCGTTAGAAGACACCTTACCGAGGAAGGTGCATTCATCCTCGATCTGTATCCCGCTCAGGATGAAAAGGGTGAATGGTCTGAAGATGCGCATACGACTGACGGCAGGCATGTGAAGCGTTCTGGCGTCTTTGTCACAGATTTCTCAAATCAGATTCAACGCCGCACATTCATCCTGGAAATAACTGATTCTGATGGAGAGATTTGGACGATTGAAACCGAGAATGCTGTTGCACTGATAGACGACAAAGAAATCGACCGCCTTCTCCAACTCTCCGACTTTGAGGTCCTCGAGGAATACGGTGATTGGGATCTCAGACCGTATAGTCCGGGAATGAGAAAGAGAATTCTGGTCTTACGGTCGAAATCGTCCGGGGAGATTGGTTGAATCAGGCGCTAAACTCAAACTCCTCGGTGAAGATTTATATTATGCCACCTTGCTGAATGCTTGAGGTAGGACCCAACCTATCCGCGCCGGGAGATGCAATTGATGAAACGCAGGAAGACAGTTCTTCTTCTCTTGATTTCTTTCTTGTTAATTGGAATTCTAGCTTATCCTTCGGAAGCAGTGAAGCCGCCCAAGGACACAACACCTCCAGTTGTCGTAATCACGAATCCGACTGCAGGGGAAATTGTTTCGGGTCTGGTTTCAATCACATTCACCGCAACAGACGAGTCGCCCATTGTTGCGTACGAGGTCTATGTGGACGGAGATCTCCGTGCACAAACTCAGTCCTATGAGTGGGATACGACCGCTGAGAGTGATGATTTGCATTCAATCCAGTGCAGAGCAAAGGATAACGCAAAGAACTGGGGAGAGGACACAATCACAGTGACTGTTGACAACGGGGGCACGAACAATCCTCCGCAAGTCACCATAACTTATCCGCTTGACAATTCAGAAGTGTCTGGGCTGGTCACCATATCTGTTTCAGTTACTGATGAAGACAGTCTGACACCAGACATATACATTGATGATGAATACGTGGCAACAGCCACCACATACGATTGGGACACCACAGCATATTCTGACAATTCTCACACGATCTACGCCGAAGCTACAGATACTGGGAGCCTTACTGGTTCTGACACTATTACCGTGACAGTCAACAATAATGGCCCGGAGCTGAGCTATTTCGCTTTCAAGGTGATGACCTACAATATCGAAGCCTCTGGTACGAATGATGACTGGAAACAGGTTGTCAAGGAAGAGAATCCCGACATCCTGATTCTTGTTGAAACTGGTACTTGGGATGATAATGGGAATTATAGATTGAATGCTGCAGTTTCTGAGTTTAATGCTTACTTTGTCGACGAGGTGCCATATGTCGGCTATTGCGCTCAAGATATCACTTACTCAACAAGCGGAGAGGCAATTCTAAGCCGATATCCTGTCGCCAGTTTCAATCAGATTCCGATTGTTCCTCTCGATGATAGTTCGGATTATGACGTGACGCATGACTTCATTGAAGCAGTCGTGAACATCGAAGGAACAATGGTACACATCATTGGTGCACATCTCAAGGCAATGTCGGGATCAGATAACGAATGGCGGCGAGAGAGAGAAACAGAAGGTATCATCAATTACATGGACAACCTAGGAGACGTTCCGATAATGTACATGGGTGACCTGAACACATTCTCTCCTGATGATACCGGTGATCTTGCGCCCTTGGGTGATTTGGGATACGGTCCGATGACCATGAAACTCTATCCAAGTGACCCAACATATGGAGAGTACTCGTCGACTGTTCATACATTCACGGACGTATTCAGAACACTCAATCCAACCGTGCCGGGTCACACATACGGACATCAAGACGCCCAATACAGTTCTAGAATCGATTACATGATTGTCAACTCGTATTTCGCCGACAAACTGATCAACTCGACATTTGGTGACACCGCAACCGCGGACACAGGATCAGATCATTATTCCGTTGATGCGTTCATCAATTGGACTACAAGCTTTGTACCAGACTCCGATCCTCCGGCCAAGGCGACTGGACTCACTGCAAACACCATTAGCATGGCCCAAATTGACTTAGCCTGGAACGCCAATACTGAACCAGACCTCTCACACTACCGGGTTTATCGAGAAGGGTTACTGGTTGCACAGCTATACGCCACATCGTACAGTGATAGAGGTCTCTCGCCAGGGACAACATACAGCTATGAGGTTTCTGCAATCGATACAAGCGGAAATGAAGGTCCGAAATCTGATCCAGCCTCTGCCACAACCTCTGAAGGCGGATCTGCAGACCTAGTCCTACTGAACGAGTTCCTCCCAGATCCGTACGCACTATACTCGGAAGAGTGGATTGAGTTGTACAATCCCCAGGACTTGGATGCAGACCTGTCGGATTACATTCTTGATGATATCACCACTGGAGGGACTAATCCATACACCATTGCACCCGGTACAGTGATTCTTGCACATGGATACTTGGTCTTCTATCAAGGTGCCACAGGCGTAGGTTTGAACAACGCTGGTGATACAGTGAACTTGCTCAAGCCTGATGGAACTACTGTTTTGGACTCATATTCATACAGTACCTCAGCCGACGACATCAGCTATGGCAGAGAAACGGATGGTGCTCCGAATTGGATTACATTTGGCACTCCGACTCCAGGTGAGGCGAATGTTGGCTCAGAAGGAGAAGGCGACTTGATGCTCTTGAACGAGTTCCTTCCAGATCCCTACACAATGTACTCCGAAGAGTGGATTGAGCTGTACAACCCGCTGGATGTTGAAGTCGATATTTCAGGATACATTCTTGACGATATCACCACTGGTGGGACAAATCCGTACACAATCCCGGGTGGATCAGTGATACCCGCATACGGCTTCATAGTGTTCTATCAGACTACAACGAATATCGCATTGAACAACGATGGCGATACTCTCAACTATCTGAAGCCTGACGGAGTCACAGTCCTAGACTCATATACCTACAGCACATCTACCAATGATATCAGCTATGGTAGGGAAACAGATGGAGGCGCGACCTGGACCACATTCACAGCACCCACGCCTGGAGCAAGTAATGATGGCGGCTCACCACCGCCTACCAAGGTTCACGTCAATAGCATATCTTTCTCAACCCGATTCTCGGGCAACGGTAGGACTGAGTATCTTGACATCACAGTGCAGGTCTTTGATGAGGGTGGATCTCCTGCTCAAGGTGTGACAGTCACGGGCGACTTGCAGATACCTGGTGGAGATACTGTAACCTACGAGGGTGTGACCGATATCAATGGCGAGGTGGTATTCACCTATGTCTACAAACCCAACAAACACCTGCCAGCGGGAACTTACACGTTCAGCGTGACCAATCTGTCGGGCACTGGATTCGAGTATGATCCATTGGCCAACGTCGAAACCTCTGACAGCTGGACGAAGTAGATGCGTGTGCCGAATCAGACTACCATGGCTGAAAGTAGCTACTGAGAATCAGAAACGCGAACACATCGAGAACCGGACCAGATTGGAAAAGCAAACTTGTTTGTTGCAGTCAGAAGAAGTCGATGAACGACTCCAACATCATCCACAAACGGGGTTGGCCGAAAGGCCTTAAGTGAACATGGCATAGTATTAGGGTATGTAACAGCTGCAGAAAACCTGTACAAAGCTGGACATCTCTTAGATGAATAGCGAATCGAAGAACCTTTCTTGTAGGTGTTAATATACTCCAGAGAGGGACCTATACATGTAGTGTCGGTCCAGGACGAGAACCAAGTCCAAGGATGACTCTACCGTCACCGTCAGTTGGCCGGGGACGTAAAATGCCCGTGGAGAGGACGTGAGACTTGTCGCAGATCCAGTAGGATCTGCAGAGCAGACCTCAATGAATCAGGAACCGAACATCAGTCAAGGACATTAATGTCCAGGATTGTACAAGTTTCGGGCAACGGAAGGTGAATCAGCATATGAAGAAGACCTGGTTTCTAGCTTCAATGATGCTCATCCTAGTGTTGTTGTCGGCTCAGCCAGTCAGTGTTGAGGCCATAACCACACCTCCGGTTGAAATCAACCTCATCCTTTCACAGGAACTCTTCT
>JAUWOA010000075.1 GCA_030612365.1 Candidatus Thorarchaeota archaeon | reverse complement strand
CCAAGAATCATAATTGGAATGCCAATGATGTAATCCACCGCTCTCAGTAATACCTGCAATTCGGAACCCGGTAGTAGATTAAGCCAGACGTACAGATTGATGTACCGGATGGCGGCAACCAGGCCAAAGGCGGTGAAGATGAAATCCATGTAATTTCTTCTCTGAATCACTTTCCGTCCAAAGAAGATGGTCACTAGCATGGCCACTAGTGATGCATACAGCGCCGTTTCGTACATCTACAGTCCTCCGAAGACAGGTGCAATAGCCTATACTTCACCTGTTTCGGTCTTAATGGTCCCAACCTTTCCTTACTTACTGATAGTTAATCAATGAATTGCTGCTGTATTGAACCATAGCATTCCAATAACTGATGCCCACAAATTTCTTGAAGCGCTGCAGCAGCGGTATGCATAAGTACACTAGAATGTCGATTAGATAAATGCCCAGAGGTACTATTCTGCAGATTACTACCGATAGTCCTCTCTTAATTACACAGTCTTTAACATGAACAGGAGAACATGCTCTATCATGAAAGTCAGATTCAAAGTGGACAATCAATGGCTTGAAGTCGAAAGAACGAGCATGAAGAAAATGAAGCGTGATTACGACTCCTGGGCTGAAAGCACTTTGAAGAAGGCTAAAGACGCCCAAGATCTCAGAGCTCTGCGCGAAGTGTTCTACCAACTCGGAGATAGATGGGAATGGGATCAAGCAACCGGGGCTTGGTTATCAAGTGGTGATCCTATGGATGCGGTTGCATTCATCCTTCGATTGCCTGGCCTTCAGTCCAACAAGGAACGCTACATTGTCTATGCGGTGATGGCCTATAGCAAGGGTTTCACGGATCAATTTGACCATCTTGGAGACAAGGAACGTATAATCATAGAGCACGACTTGGATAACAATACAATGCTATGCTGGTCAACGACCGGACACGGTGCCATGGATTTGGTGCCCACTGACCTAAGCAGTTATGAGGGGCTTGAAGATGCCCTTCAGTCCAATTTTCTTGTTGCACAACCAGGTGATCATGCTCTAAGGATTGAGGTACCTCCATCTGGTAACCTAGCAAGTACGCTTCTTCAGCGCTTGTGGGCGGTGGCTGGGGGGAATAAATCCTACACAATCAAGGGGATTGAGATTATCAGTGCCTCTGACATTGAGGAATCACTAGACTTCAAGTTCCACAGATACGCACAAGCGGTCATTGATCTGGAGCGGCTTTGGAACGAGCTAAAGGGCGGAACTGTATCAAAGGCTCTAGAGGCGGTAGTAGACCAGATTCCCGCGCACATTGAGGATCGGAACAAGGAAACTCTAAGAAGAATCGAGGGTCTACTTCACATCCTGTGGTTTAAACCACCAAAAACGCAGCTTGATATCATCCGCCAAGTGTACAATGAATTACAAACGGAACCCACTCCAACTGAGGTTCAGAACAAGCTTCTTCCCCCTCTTGGAGAGCTTTCTTACAGCTTGAACGATGTTATGGAGAAAGCGCAATACCTGAAGTGGAAGAGCGTTATTGATCAGAAACGTTTCAGTGAGAGCGATGTCTTTCAAGGACTCTCTCTCTCACGAATGGCCAAGGAAGCATTCGCTGTAGCCCTCGATGACATTCTTCGAGAACACACTCTCTCATACATTGGCTACCCTGAGAGAGGAACGGCGGTGGACAAGGCTCTTCGAATCGTGTTTGGCATTGTCGTGCTACCTGCGCGACTTAGTTCAGCTTTCATGGGGAGCGTAAAGAACACATTAGCAAAGTTAACCGAGCGTTTCAGAAGACAAGAAACTAGCTCGGAATTGGATTCGGTATCCGAAGAAATTGCGGACGAACATCCTCCATAGCTAAGAACTAGCTTGCGTGCCCTTGAACATACCAAGCAGTTCTAACAAGGATTCAATTACAATTGTGTCCTTTGGTGCCTTTTCAGCCTCCTTGGGGTCCGCCCATGTCACAAGTATTGGGACCATTTCAGCACTGGTCGCGGCACCGATATCTGCATCTACCCAATTTCCAACGTAGGCGCATAGTCGTGGGTTCACACCAATATCATCTGCAGCCATGATGAGACTGTAAGGATTTGGCTTTGCGTATCCTCGTACCCCTGTCCATCTCACTGTGGAGAATAGATCGTACACGCCAGCTTTCTTGAGGGCAGCAACAGGATTGACGTGACGTCTTGTAACGAGCCCAAGAATATAGCCACGAGCATGAAGTTCTTTCAGAATCGTTATGGCATCATCCGTGAAGGTTTCGTAATCTCCCTCTGATATCTCCTTTTTCCACGCTCGTTCAATTCGCAGGATTGTGGAATCGCTTAGATCCAGGATGCCAAGTGATTCGAACACTCTTCTATCAAAATCAATCCATTGCTCTGGATCAGCTCCCCAAAGTGGACCAACGTTATGCTCCAGCTGAAACCGATCCATCTGAGCGTCCATTCTAGTTATGGCCATGTTGAAGTTATCGTGAGAGATTTGACTCGTGTCGATTCCGTGATTCTCGGATACTCTCTTGAACATTGAAAACGGAGACTCTCGTGTCCTTGTGAGGGTGTGATGCAGGTCAAACAGGATAGCCCTGGTATTCAAGCGAGAACACTTCCTTAGTCTATTGAAGCCCAGATGGTTGTTTTTGTATTGATAGTTTTTGCTACGGCCGCTCTTGGACTTGAAGCAATGAGGGGCGAACGCTCCATATGGCAGTTGATTGCATAGAGGGGCATTCAAATCCTTCTGAAGTGCCTACTCATCCATCTTCTTGAGCGCATAGGATTCCTGTTGGCGGCTCCTTAGATACAGCAAAAGCGCGAAATCTGTGAAACCCGTTACTGTCCCCCCAGCTATTGTTCAGGACTTTAAATTGCATTGTGCTTGAGCTGAATTGATACAAGACAGTGTTTCACAATGCAGATTATCACGGACGTATCCTTCATCTTAGAACTCCTTGCGATAGCGGTCTCTGTTGTACTTGCATCCTATCTTATCCTGACATGGTACCGGCAGGCGAACAGGTTGCTAACGGACCTTCCTTTGATGTTTGGGATTGTCTTCATAGGGCATGCCATAAATCAGATGCTGCTTAAGCTCCCACTGCTTGGGATACTGGAAGAATCAATGGAACTATTCCGAGTCAGATCTTTTGTGGTTGGCTGCATCGCTTTGCCGCTTGTAGGTGTACTTCTACATATCTGGCTGCCTCAACTCAGAAGGCATCACCTTCGAATCATAGGAGTAGTCACGCTCTACTGGATAGTTGTGTCTCTGTTTGGTCCCACAATGGAGATCATTATACTCTTGCATCTCCCCATCGTAATCACGTTCATGCTTGGGATGGTCATAACATTCGCAGTGACTTGGAAAACAGGGAGGCTCAAAGAAGTGCGGAGTGACCTCATGGTGTTCTCTACAATTATGGGTCTCATCAGTCAGGTTGGAATGGTGCCGCTGATGAATATGGGGCTTGGATTCGTGCCTGGCATCTTCATGGCGATAGGGACTCTGTTTGCCACACTGGCTCTTACAAACCCATGGTACCATTCGAAACAGCAAGCTATTCAGAGTGGAGTCAATGATGCAATTGCGCCTGTGGCCACTGAGAGTGAAATCAAGAAGGCCTCGTTTTGGTCGAGAGTGAGCCTCATCCCACTAGGGATACTACTATTGACAATCGGTGTTATCTGGCGGAATGTGGATGTCTTTATCCTTGGTCTCAGCGAATCATGGCTTAACATATTGCCATGCAAGCTCTTTCCCTTGCTGCTAATCGTCGGGGTCTTTTGGAAATACAGACGAAGCGAGGTTGGATCAGTACTGGGCTTGCGTAGAAGTCGTATGAGAAGTCACTTGACCATAGGAATTTCAATGGGCGTGCTCTTCTACTTTCTTGGCAACGTCCTGCCCACTATGATTTACTGGGCCTTCTTTGACTCTTCTATCGACATCCAACTCGTAATCGTCAACGTGAATCTGCTGTGGTATAGCGCATTCTTCTTCCTTGTGAACGCGATCTATGAAGAAGTGCTCTTCAGAGGTCTCCTGCAGAATGGTTTTAGGAGTCGATTAACGCCCACTAAGGCCATTCTACTGTCCGCTTCAATATTCGGCGTTTATCACCTAGTTTGGCCCTTCTACCACGCCGCATCAGGCATTCTCACAATGTCACATATCTTCGTGTACGTGGTCTTCTCTGCTTTTCTTGCTGTAGTATTCGGTGTTTACTATGAAAAGTTCAGCGGACGACGTACGCTTGCTGGTCCCATTGCGGCTCACTGGCTCATCAATCTCTTGAATGAGAATTTCAAGATGTCATCTAATCAGGTATTAGAAGGTCCCGATGTCCTCCTTGTTGGTTCCACACAGATGGTCATTGCATTAACCTTGGTTGCGCTTGCATTCACAACTCTGATGCTTGTTTCGTGGAAGCTACGTGTAGAGCAGGTTGAATCGTGGGCGGCCCGTCATTTGGGACGACTACCCCGCTTACCCAGTCCAGTCCGCAATCGACCTATTCTAGGTCTTTCCAATGACAATGAATCATCTTTCGTGGTCCCCGATTAGCTGTGATCACCGACCGCACTTCAGAGCGTGTGCCCAGCGCCACATGGAGCTAGCATCCTCAGACCTGCCTGTCTTGCTGTAGACCAACGCAAGATGAACAAGCGCATCCGGATTGAGAGCTTCCAGCTCCAGTGACATAACAAGAGCCTCCTCCGCCTCCTCCAGTTTACCGTGCGACCTTAGGAACGATCCAAGGTAGTACCATGCCCGTGCGTCCTCAGGCGTGTATTCAATTCGTTCTCTTATCATTCTCTCGAACTCGCTCATAGACCGAGAGCCAAGAGAGTGTATTCCAGACCTATCAGAGATTGCCATCTTGCTCCCTCACTATTCCTCCTTTGTTAGCACCCCCAATGCCTTTCTGACCAGAAAGCGCTTCTTGGGTCCTGTCACGCTCATCCTTGTGCCCAGAAGGTCGATGTGAAGAGTGGTCGGCACCACAGGGATGCTTCCCTTGTCGAAGAGAAATCCATAGACCGCTGTGCTGACCAAAGCAGCATTGAGTCTGCAGGCTGCTGCTATTGATGGGGGTGTGCCCTGTTTCGCCCGCTTCTTGCTCAACTGGATGTCTATTCCGGTTGGTCGAGCAGATAAGAAGTTCACAGCATAGCGTTCAATGAATCTCTGCCACTCCTTTGAATCGGGGTCCTCAGGAATCTCTCCAAAGAATTCTCTGAAGGATGGACTCCTCTCAGGGTCGAAAACGGCAATACCAGTTCCCCACCCAATGACGGGACAGGTGAACACCGGAATGCCTTTCTCCCGTGCAAGGTCGAACATTCTCTCTCTCAGGTGCATCACAGAGATGTCGAGCCCGTCAATGACAATATCTGCGCCATCCACGAACTCCTCCACGTTATCCCATGTGACACCATTGATGTAGGCTCTTACATCCGCATCTGGATTAATCTCAAGAATCTCCTGAGCAATCACATCTGCCTTGTTACGGAATAGAGTGGGCATCCTAGCACCGAGCTGGCGGTTGAAGTTGGAAACCTCGAACACATCGGGGTCTGCAATCCTGAAGTGTTGAAAACCCATCTGGGCAAGGGTGATGGAAACATCCGAGTTACCACCGACCCCCGCTTGAGCAACCACAACCCTGGATATGGTCTGCTGTTCCACAGACGTGACTATCCCTGTGTTGCGGTCTGTCATCCTTAGGTAGTGGTCGTCAATAGCTTGGAACTCTGGCTCCATGCCCGATAGCCGAAGTGACTCAGCAAAGGATGCCAAGTCATGTCGCCTCGCATATCGACAGCACCGACCTGTCTGTGGTTAGCGGAACAGGCTTAGCCTGAAGGTGCGTTGCCTTCACAAGCTCTTCATGTAGGGACGTTTTCGCTTTTACAAGTGTAGTTGGGCCAAGGCCTCCCATTGCGCGAGAGTTGAGGAACTCCCAGTTGGCTTTTCCTAGAGCGTCCTCAAAGGCTTTGACGAAATCTACCGCGTCCACATCACCACGAAACATGCCCGCGATTGTGTAGTGAGGTATCGGACCATCAATAACGCCGACTACTGAATAGTCCATGAGGTGTGCACCTGTGGTCAGACAGGCCCTTGCCATGGCATCGATCACATGGGCGTCACAGAGCTTTTCACCTGCAAGACTCACAACGCTGCCCTTGCGACTGATGTGGCGAACTGTATATGGATTGAGATTGGAGAACGTGACCATGTCCCCAACTCTGTACCTGTACCAGCCGTTGGCATTTGTGAGCAGCATCTCGTACCTGTTACCCTTCTTGACATCACTCAGTGGAATCACTGTGGGCTCCTCGTTGTCGATCTCAGCCTCTGGAATGAACTCAAAGTAATTCAAGTCCGGCATCAACTGAATCCCGGGTTCTGGTAGTATTTGAGAAGCCATGTAGGCTTCAGATGCGGCATAACCCTCCCGCACTGTCACCTGCGGCAGAATCTTTGCAATCCACTCTCTATAGGGTTCGATATCAATACCGCCACTGCCGAACAGCCTTAGGTTAGGCCACAGCTCAGCCAAATCGATTTTTCCGTCAGAGTCCGTTGCTCTGCGCAGTCGCTTCTCATGCTTCGTGCCCTTGAGCTGCTCAAGGAGCCATGGGCCATACTGCTCCTCCATGCGTCGTACGAAAGCAAGGATCAACGTGGCGATGCCCTGGAGTGCAGTGACATCGCAAGTTGCACAACACAACGCATACGCTTGCATCTTCTCTTCCATGTCCTGAATTCCAAACACATCCTGACCAGGTGATATCAGGCGAGCGAAGACCTTGTTGGCCTTGTGCAAATATAACCCCGAACCGTACCCTAGAGGCACCCCGTTGATATCCCCAAAGATAGCAGGGGCACCGAGCATAATCATTCTACCATCAAGTATCTTCGTATTGTCTGGGTGATGATTCATGAACGCCATCCACATCCGGGCACCACCCACTTGAGCGGTCTTCAGCCCTGAAGGTGTGATTGGCATATCCTTTGGCTTTCCAGAGGAGCCCGATGTTCTTAGATACCAGATCACTGGCTCCGCTGTCATTATCTTCCCCGTCGGATTCCTGTAGACCTCTTCTAAAATGGGCCTCATCTTTTGATAATCCGTAAGGGGTACATTCTCCGTAAACTTCTCAGGAGATGAAATAGCTTCAAAGCGATACTTGCGACCAAGGACTGTGTCCTGGTTTCGCTTGAGTATTGTGCTAAGTAGGTCCTCTGTCACCTCTACCGGGTGGTCTAGGACGTAGTCAGTCTCCCGAGCTTTTCGCTTCGCAATAACCGAAACGATTCGTCTCATGATTGACATCTGCTCAAATCCTCCATTCAGCCTGGGACACAAGTCCAAAGCTGTAGTGTATAGTTACGAGTTCTAGAATATCTTAAGTGGTGGCTTCGAAGCGTTGGGGTGTTTTGGGCTTTATACGAGGGCTTTGCTCGTTGAAGACCCGTTTAGAATACCTAGCCTCGTATCATACCGCCTCAATTCATCAACAGGGCGTTATGAGCAGAGATAAACAGTTGTGACCGTGATAGTATGTACCCTATTGAGAAAAAACATTGCTTCTTCAAAAACTGTCAAAAAGAGGAAGAAAAGGATTATCGCCCTGAGCTCAAGAGATCCGACCACCGTATGACGATACAATGGGAATCGGGTCTTCCCATGGAATTCGATTTTCTCTGATGCATTTAAGCTCACTTTGATATGATCCAACAGGCGCAGGTCAGTGTCCGTTCAGACATAACAGTACATCACTAGAAACCTGCGTCTTCCGTTGGTCTTCGCCAGCATTCTAACGCTCTTTTTGAAAAATCCACCAAGCACTCAAACTTGCTGATAGGTTCACGATAGGGTACAGATTATCACGGTTGAGGACTCCAATAGAGCCATATACTGCTCACATCAGCACAGGGGGGCCTATGGGCCCCGTTGTAAAATTCTAAAGAACGAATAGACCCCTATCCGGCTGGCAGGGGGAGAATAGGTCTACTCGCACGTTCTCGGTAGTTTGAATATAGTATGTACTTACTGATTGTATCATACAGTGAGAGCACTGGGAGCGTATGTTCCGTGTCGAGGCTTGAACAGATACTAGAGGCTTCAATTGGTCAAGAGGGTCCGGAGAAGGACTTGACCATGTCCTTCCAAATGGAGTACAACACCCCTGACAGAAGCATCATTCGAGCGCGAATGGTCACCGCCCAAAGTATCATGGTGACTATTGGGCTGAGGAGCGCGATACTTGAACCCTTTGAGAGATTCCATGTACCCTCAGATGGCGAGTTCCTTGCGTGTGACATTCCAGGACTGATACCTGCTGTTGCAGTGATGCTGCGTAATCAGACCCGAGGAATGGCTGCAGGAACCATCGAGCGCGACTCGACAACGCGAGTCATGCTTGTATTCGAGTCTGAGAGGTCCGTGAAAGACAATGGACTGAAAGATCTAGCATCCACCATCACCTGTACGATGCGGCAGTGGGGCGAGTGGACCAATGTGTTGCTCGGAACTCTTGACCGCGATCCTGTAGTGGGTGACTGGGAAATCGACTGGCGCGAGTTCCTTGCTGGTGAGGCTGGGTTTGTCACAATGCCGTGGTTCAAATCACTTCGCTTTCAGGACCGTAAAATCGCACTTTCAAGGACGATATTGGCGGCTGAGGCTTTGCTGATCTCAGTTCTCAATAGAAAGCAGCTCATAGACCCTGTCGCATTGCAGGTCCGGAATTGGATGAAATCGCTCAGACCACAGCCCCACGTTGCTGGATCTCATTACATCACAGTGGAAGAGGAGGTATTCTGATGGTATTGGTTAATGACTTTCACAACTCTGCGCGAACGATCTACAGTCCGATAGTAGATACAGCATGGCTCGCTGGAGCAATGGCAGGAACAGACCAAGCCGGCACACGGAATGGGGACTGGTACTGGGCCCGATTCTTGGATGAGGTGAAAGAGATGGCATCGCTAGCAGGGAGTGTTCGGCCCACTGAACCCGGAGTAGAGCCAGATGACAATGGGTCAGTCTACGATGTCATTGGAGGATACATCAGCACAGCAGGGCGATTCACGCAGGAGGGCTTGAGGTTCAAGGTGCCCGTGAGCAGGCAGCAGAAGATGGTGAGCCTGTTTGGGGGAATCCTCCTGAGAGAGCATGAAGATATGATTGTGAGAGGCTATGACCTCTCTAGATTCACCAGGCTGGTTCCTATCAGGGGACCGCTGGCTGACAGAATTGACAAGACGAGGAAGACGGAGGTAATGAAATGACAGAGCTTACAGAGGTTCCAGGAGTCGGCTCCGTTGCAGCAAAGCAACTGAAGAACGCTTACATCACGACGGCGGAGCTGTTGGCCGTACAGAATGCCGACGAGTTGCATAACAAGGTAAAACTTGGCGAGGGCACATGCGCGAACATAATCCTAGCGGCCAGAGAGATGCTTGGCATGTTCACCTTCAAGTCTGCTCTTGAGGTCGAGAAGGAGAACGAATCCAAGCCCCGGTTGAAGATAGGGCTTGAAAACGTTGACAAGCAA
>JAUWOA010000069.1 GCA_030612365.1 Candidatus Thorarchaeota archaeon | reverse complement strand
CTTGGCCAGCTCAGATTGCTCTAGGATACGTTTCTCTAGCTTGACAATATCCTTTCTTCCAACTTTTGAGCTACTGATGTTCATAGCGAGTGTAACAACGCTGCCCTCCTTCCCGGCAATTCCCAATATCTCCAAGACCTCGAGAGCATGACCGGCGCTTATGTGATCAATTACTGTCCCGTCTGTTATCTTGACGATTCTAATCGTTTCAATCTTCTTTTTCCCTGCCACATAGACCACCTGCTTGTGTTCTAGATTTAAGTAATGCAGTTTTAGGCATTTTGCTTTCATCAAGTGCTTCGTGGGAGTTGCAGTCAATGCATATGCAATGTAGGAGAAAGTTGATATGGAAACTGTCCAGACCGCACTAAGTTGGTTTGGTGAAGAGAATTGGTCTTGGACGGTCTTGGAAAGTCTTTGAATTCGGCTCTTAAACGCCTCTTTGGCGCAGGTGTCATAGACGAGGATCTTGTCAAGGAGCTTGTGAAGGATATTCAGCGAGCGCTGTTGGTGGCAGATGTAGATGTGAATCTGGTGATGGGCATCACAAAGAGGGTGGAGAAGCAGGCACTAGACGAGAATCTTCCCAGAGGTGTGTCCCGTCGTGAGCATATCATTAAGGTCGTATGGGATACCCTTGCCTACTTCCTTGGCGAGAAAGCTGTGCCACTGACCATTAATCCAGGAAAGCCGAATTTGGTAATGCTAGTCGGAATTCAGGGTTCTGGTAAGACAACGACAATTGGCAAGCTTGCGCGATACTACCAGAAAAGGGGCATAAAGACTGGAGTCATCTGCGCCGATAATTTCCGGCCAGGTGCCTACAGTCAGCTCAAGCAGCTGGCTGAGATGTCCAACATTCCATTCTGGGGCGATGAGAATGGAAAGGATGCTGTCAAGCTCGCAAAGAAAGGCTTTAGCGAGATGAAGAAAAGGGGCATCGAACTCATTCTTCTGGATACTTCAGGACGGCATCGAGAGGAAACTAGTCTCATCAAAGAGATGAAGAGCATCTCCAAAGCTGTAAAGCCTCAGGAGATAATCCTCGTCATAGATGGGACACTTGGGCAACAAGCAGGCTCACAGGCTGCAGCTTTCAAGAAAGCGACCGATATTGGCTCAATTGTAATAACCAAGCTCGATGGCAGCGCAAAAGGTGGTGGAGCACTATCAGCAGCGGCGGCCACACAAGCGCCAATCAAGTTCATCGGTACGGGTGAAGGGATGGACGCCATAGAGCCCTTCAATCCGACCAAGTTTGCAGGTAGACTGCTTGGTATGTCTGACATCAAGGGGCTTATTGAGAAGGTGAAAGAAGCGCAGATTGAGGTCGATGAAGACACTGCCATGCGCCTAATGAAGGGGCAGTTCACCTTGACTGATATGATGGCCCAACTCAAGCAATTGAAGAAGATGGGGCCAATTGGAAAAGTCATGGAGATGCTGGGTCTGCAGTACAAGCTGCCTGATAATGTCGCCGAGATTCAGGAGGAAAATTTAGAGCGCTTCGAAGTAATAATGAACTCCATGACAAAGGAAGAGCTCGATAACCCTAAACTTCTCAAATCCTCACAGCTTAGGCGCATCGCAATGGGATCTGGCACAGATACAAGAGATGTGAGAGACCTATTGAAGCAATACAATCAGATGAAGAAGATGATGAAAACGATGGGCAAGCAGCGTAGAGGAAGAAAAGGCGGTGGAATACCTGGCATACCTGGACTGGATGGAATGCAGTAGCCCCCGAAATAGTAAGGTCCTGATGAAACAATGCGCCGCTTTCTGACTCTCTTTGAAAGGTTGCCCATAGACATCGTGTCTGTTAAATCCGGTCAGAATGGCTCAGAGGTCGTAACCGCATGCAGATGTGTCAACGTGGGACTCTTTGTTTCAGGTAACCTGAGGAGGAATGTAGAGGTCAGTCTTGCAGTCGGCCAACCAGAAGATCTAGGAATTGTGACATACCCCGGTCCCGCTCTGAAGCGCGTTTCGCCCGATGAACGGTCAATTTCGTTTTTTCTTCTGAAAGCCATGAATGTGCTTCGAGAGTTGCCGCTAGGTGGCAAGAAGAGATTGGACAATGGAATTGTGGTTCAGAGAACAAATGCTACGGAACTACTTCAGGGATGGGACCCAACTCAAATCTATGTGTCATTTCTTGACCCAAGCATTCAACCGAAGCAAGTGGATGTTCACCCGCAAGGATTATTCCTCTATGAGCTGACTAGTACAGCTTTGACAGACTTGGTCGATAATATCCCGGGAAACCTACTTCCCCGCCCTCCTCATCCCGAACGCTTCATTTTGGATATCAACCTGTATTGTGACCAACTGTAATGTGGTCTTGAAGAAATCTTCATAAAACGACCATCCGAATGATATGTGAGTATTAAACCGAGCGTGATTCTGCTGCCGACCAATGTTACTCCTGAATTCGATAAGCAGAGGCAAATCTATGAAGACACCGAGAGTCTGGAACAGAGGATAATAGAACTTCAGAAGCTCATCAGTCTCGCACCTAGGCATAAAGGCGCAGAGCGGATGAGAGGGGACTATCGGAAGAAGCTTGCCAAATTGAGAGCAGAGGTCGAAAAGAGGAAGGAACAGGAACGCACCCGCAAAGGCAGTGCAGGAGCGGAAGAGGGAGTCATCAGAAAAGAGGGAGCAGGTCAGGTTTGTCTAATCGGCGTGACAAACTGTGGAAAGTCTTCATTGATAAACGCGGTCACGAACGCTGAGTTTGATGTGGGGAATTATCCCTTCACAACAGCAATCCCAACACCTGCGATGCTCACACTTGAAGATATCAACATCCAGCTAATCGAGCTGCCAGGCGTTTTTGAAGGAAGTCATGAAGCAGGCATCGGCAGACAAGCTCTTGGCGTAGCGAGAAACACCGACTGTATTGCTCTTGTAATAGACCTCTCAAGAGACATAGATGCCCAGATGATGGTTATACTTGAAGAGCTGAACCGTGCTAGAATACGACTTAACAAAGAGAAGACTGCTGTACGAGTGGAGAGGGTCGGATTAGGAGGGCTCATGATATATGGAGTGCAGAACTACCAAGGTAACAAGGAAGAATTGTATGATTACCTCGAAGCACGAAGAGTAACCAACATCATCGTGCGTTTGCAGAAGCCGGCCACATTCCAGCAATTCGTGGACGCAATGGACTCAAGTGTCGCATACGTTCGCGCTCTTGTGATTGCAACAAAGGGAGACACTCCGGGCTCTGAGGAAAGGTTCGAAGAGCTGCAGGATAAGTATGGTGACAGATTTGACATAGTCCCTATCTCTGCAGAGAAAGGAGAGAATCTTGATGGAATGAGCTGGGCGCTCTACGAACATCTAGACATACTGCGAGTATATACCAAGATACCAGGGAAGAAACGTGAAATGAAGCCCATTGTTCTTCCGGAGGGGTCAGTAGTTGAAGATGCAGCGATGAAGGTCCATAAGGAACTCTTCGTGGAGCGATTTCGTACTGCGCTCATAATCCGAGATAATGATAAGATCAAGCGAAGACATGTGGGCCTTAACTATCCGTTGAAGGACGGGGATGTTCTTCAGCTGAGGCATAGATAAGCAACCGAAGGGAGCCGTTGTTTTGACTAAGTTTCCAAACCTTCACATTATTCTCGTTGAACCGGAGAATCCTGGAAACGTAGGCTTTGTTTCCAGAGTCATGGCAAATTTCGGAGTATCGAATCTGAGAATAGTCGGTACAGACCCAAAACAAAACCAGTATGCGCAGATGTTCTCGGTTCACGCTGTAGATATTCTTGAAGCCGCGGAGGTCTTTCCAGACCTTGAATCAGCATTGAGTGACATAGATGCAGCTTGGGCTGCAACAGCAAGAACAGGCCACAATCACAGCGTGACCAGAGCTGCAGTGCCACTCCCTGAACTCCCCGACCCCATATCTCGGGATGGGAAAGTGGCCCTCGTGTTTGGCAGGGAGTCCATTGGACTGAAAAACGAAGAGGCTTCCATGTGCGACCTTATCTTTACGATTCCTGCATCCAAATCATACAATAGTTTGAATCTGAGCCATGCAGTGGCAGTCGTACTCTACTCGCTCTTTGTGAGATACGCTCCTAAAGAACCACGAGTGCCAACTGATGCTCGTGCGGCCACGTGGAAAGAGAGAGATCAAGTTTGTATTTTCTTTGACGCGCTTGTCGACAAAACAAGAATCAAGGACTTCAGGAAACCCATCGCTAAGCATGTGTTTCGGAATCTGCTCGGGCGGTCCTACATGACCGGACGTGAGATAGCAACACTCACTGGAACTATTCGGAAGATATCTGAACTGGTCGTTGAGAAGGAAGACTGAGCTCACTGCCCACCATAGCCCAGCTTGCGCTTCAGCTCTGGATCAATCTCATCGAAACGAATCTTGCACGGAGTCGGGAACTTGGGTGCCGCCTTCTTTAATGCCTTCATCGCGTTCTTGATGTGATCCCTGTTCGTGCGGATGGTAATGAGTGGCTGGTTGGGCTTGACCCTTGCGGCGCTGCCTATCACCTTGCCCCACGACTTTCGCATACCGTCCTGAACACGATCTGCTCCTGCACCAGAAATCATCTTATTTTCTCGAAGATAATGAAATGGCTTAACACGAATCCTAAGATGGTAATTGTTTCGGCCGGTTGCGTTGGTCATGAAACGGTTCGAGGCGATTCTGGCCGCCTCAAGAGCTTGGTGTCGAATTTGACATCTCTCTAGGCCTACGAGCGATAGCACTACCTCGAAGTCACCGCCTGTATTGCCCATGTCAAAGCTGGTTATTCTGCTGGGTGGCCGGCGGTGAATATACTTCTTACGAACAAATGCGGGCCGATCACATTCTCTGTAGCATTGACCTGGACGCTTTCCCATCTTATTCCACCTGAGAGACATCTATGGCCTAGTGTGGCCGGAGTCAGCAAGAAACTTTGAGGTGAGAATAAAAGGGTTATGGCGTGGCTTTCATCTCTTAGAATCAGGAAGTGTGTTGGAAGATACAAAGCTCCCTTACGTGTAACGATGTTTCTATGTTGATATGAAGTCTCTATCAAGGATGAAGTAACATGGTTATGTTCAGCCCGTTCTATTTCATTGTTCTATCCGTCGGAATAGTTGGGTTATATGCGGGGGAAGCTTGGAAACGCCAAAGAACAGACAATCAACGAACATGCACCTCGCTAGCGGCCCTATGGACGATTGCTGGTTTAATATATGCAGTCATGCTCATACCACCACCCTTGCCCCCTGGTGAACCGAGAATAGTCCCATCCCAAGAAATCATGTTTTCATATGCCATTTACTCTGTATTTCTGCCTGCATTTGCAGTGTGGGTTCTAATGATGCTGGACTTGACAATCTATGTTTTGAAGACAAGATAGAAATCTCGAGCAGCGAGAGTGAGTGCTGAGTCCACCTGAAGGACATCTATGGCCTCAACTGGCCAGACATGGTGTGACACCTTAAGGGTTCAATAAAGGAGTTATAGCCTGTATTCTCAATCTGTCCTTGATTGGACAGTGCAGAACTGGAAACTGGGAAACGTATTTGTGCAATGACATCCTAGGGAGAATGAGTGACACAGGAATGCACGCATCAGAAAGTGAGATGCTACTCAGAAAGTCAGGGCAAGTCGGTGCAGTCTTTGTGGCGTCCACGATAATGTATCAGGTAGCCCTGTTCTGGATAGAACCTGCTGAACCCGCAAGCCCAGAGTTCATGATGATGTCATGGATCATGATTTTTATGATGCCAATTGAGATACTGCTCATCCTTATTCTCTACCGGGTATTTCGCAAGAGCCCAAATACACAATCTTTCATGGGAAAGATAGTGCTGCTGTATGTAATCGGAGTTGCCCCCGGAATCTATGGATTTGTCATTGGGTTTGGTAATCCGGTTCTACGACCATTAGGCAGGATACTAGGCCTATCATTCTCGCTGCTGGGACTTGGAATTGCGCTGGTTCTAAGGTCAAACCTGATAGGAACTGAGTTTGAGTAGCCTCCACCAACTCCAGTGGTTTTCTCTGACTGTGAAACATGAAACGAGTTCCTAGTTCACCAAGTTCATGTCCTCTGATAATCTATGTTTTGAAGACAATGTACAGATTTCGAGCAGCAGACCAATCTGGATCCAATCAGGCAGAAGCATTGCCTTTTCTTTGAAAAGAATGATTCATAACGACCCGTGCTAGTATGTGGTGGGAACCATCATCTCGCGTACGGGAGAGAGAAACCTTGGGAACCGGAAAGAAAATCTTGGGACTGTTGATGCTTGTTATCGGACTTGGAATCTTCGTAGACGACCTCCACGATTTCGTGCCTGGCACAGAGTGGCTTCACTGGATGCCGGATTTTACCCCAGTAATCATAGGAAGCTTCCACCTTGAGCACCTCTACATTGGTGCCCTCATCATGGTGATAGGGATCTTAGTCCTGGCCCGCAGTTCGGACTATTGATCTAACGCAATGTCCATCATATCAAGACAGCGCACCGAGGATGAGAAGAGGAAAGACTATAGTAGCATCGCCAATCACAGTTTCGTAGTTTGCATCAGCCTGAACTTTTTGCCATGACACTCCTTCCTTTAGAGGAGCCCCGCTCAGGCTACCAGCTTCAGGACGGTCAAGAGTAATTTGTACAGCTAAGTCTAATCCACCTCTGAGAATAGTACTGCCCATCGTGAAGTGTTTTGTAAGGCCACCACCGAGCATTATCGCGGCGGTCTTCTTACTCTCTTTGATTATTGAGCCTAATATCCTGAGATCTTTCACAAAGTCCATTGTGAACGCCTTGGTCGTACTATAGGTGTACATGTGAAAACCAAGCATGGAATCCATGAGTCCAGGAGAAAAGATCGGTACACCTTTGATTGCCGCTTGTCGGATTATTGATTTGTCGTCTGTGAGGGTCATTCCAAGCTCCTTGATGAATTCGCTGGGGGATAGCGTCGTCATCTTGTCTTTAGGTAGACCATCCAGAAAACCATAGATTTGCTTCTCGAATACTTCGAAGTCTTTCTCATACACGAAGAGATCCGCAATACGCCCCATCCCCGCTTCACGCAGTTCTTGGTCGTTCTTTTCTGTTGGCACTCGATAGTGTGCTCCGCCGTACGCTTCCAAAAGGTCATGGACTATGTTTGCGCCGCTGGTGACAATAGCATCGATATGGCCAATATCAACAAGATGGCAAATGAGTTCTCTAAGTCCGCCTGGCACCATGGGACCTGACATTGACAAGAATGTGAAATAGTCAGAGTCATCAAACATACGTCTGACAATTCCTGCTGCTCTTCCAAGGCGTCCAGCCCCCAGAACCCCAGCCTTGAGCATGGCTTGCACGAGTTCATCTACGGACATGTTGGCCTTCGCAGGGATATGGTTGACCTTCTCCATAGCTGTCACCAATGCGGGACCCTTGAGGTTCAGTGATAAGTTATTCTGTGCCTGAGAAAAGAAATTGCGCGAGTCCAAGTCGGTTGCCGGGAGGGGCGTGACTCAGACTCGCAGATTGGAACTAAGTCCAACACATATGTACAGTCTTTCACAGTTCAGATTTCCGACCGCTTGCGATTTGTTGGCACGTATTGAATACACGGGGAGAGACCACCGAAAGTACTCGAGCCATCCGTCGCTATTCAACACGTTTAAACCCAAATGGGGATACAGAAGATTCATGCAGACTCTAGCGACAATGCTTACCTACTCGATTATCCTGATTGGGTTGGCGCTTCAGTTCCTTTGGCTTGTATTGGCTCGCAAGGGTCGCGATGCTTACGTCCGGGATCTTACTCACTTTCGGAAACCCTCTAACATTCTTGCTAAGTACTACTCTTGGCGAGTAACCGACTTCCGCAACGCATTGCTGGAATCATTCCTCTTCGAAGCCTTACTCCTGTTGGTCATTCTTGGAGTAATTCAATTCACGACTGGATTCCCGTTCATCGAATACACGATGTGGGTTGGTATCTTTGTAATGACTCTCTCACTCATAAGTGGCCTACAGATGTCATTGAGAGTCAGAACCCTTGTGAAATTCCGTTCAAAGATGGCCGCGGACATTGGTAATTCAGATGACCTTGTTGGCAAAGCCGGGGAGATAGTGGAAGCACTTCATGTAGCTGGACGCAATGCAGATGGCAGACTTTGGTTTGTTCTATTTGAGGTGGCACAGCAACCGAACCCTGTGGGCTACTCTGCACGAGATGTCCTCCTTAGCCTGAGCAGAGAACCAAGTGAACCACCAAAGGATGATACCTCAGAAAACGTCGGATCCGGCGTTGAACTGACCTGAAGGCTTCCAGCCACTTGCTGCAGGTTGATAATCTGGGCTCATTCAGTAAGTCTTATATAAAGTCCCTAGGGCATCACCTCGAACCCGCCCCGAGGGGAGGAATCTACATGCCCAAGAAAGATGTTCTGAAAGGCCGAAGAGGCGTTGTCGTAAGCTATCGGAGAGGCAAGCACCTGCAGCATCCCAATCAAGTAATTCTGGTGTTTGATGACATTAAGACAAGGCCTGAAGCTGCGACACTCATCGGTCGGAGAACCAAGTGGATTTCACCTACAGGAAAGGAGTTTCTAGGCAAGGTCTTGAATGTGCATGGCAACAGTGGCGCCGTACGTGCCAAGTTCCACACGAATCTGCCAGGACAAGCCATTGGTACACCTCTGGAACTTCTGTAGCTCCCACACTAACTTTATCAGAATCCCATCGGACGCTAACAAGGCTCCGATGATGGAAATTGGCTAACTGAGAGCAGAAATGCCCGAGGACGAATCATAGTTAGACAGAGGAGCCACCTCGAAGTTGCTTCTGAGAACATGATGATAAGCTGGCTGGACAGGGACTGAATGTTTGAGTGGGTGTTTTATTTTCTTGCGTACCTGTGTGCGGGTTTTACACTCAAACTAGGTGATGATCTTCTTGACGAGATGGAGCGGCCCACATTCGCGTGGCTACCTCTCGCGGTGTCTGGCATTCTATTTGGATACCTCATGACACAAACGGAGTGGGACTTGGTTCTGCTTGCTGCCATAATAGTTGGTGTGCTTCTCTCAGGAAAGGTAAACAGACCGCAGTTTGTAGTTGGATTTTTCTTCATTGCACTCATAATGTTGGTGAGAGGTGTTCCTGCGGTCACTAACTGGCTTGATTGGTCAGCCCTCTTCATCATGCTTTTCCTAGCATCTGTGCTTGATGAGAAAGGCAATGATTGGACGGATGAGGTGATTTACCCGAAAGCGTTCAAGTTCTTCCGATATCGATTTACTCTCAAACTATCCGTTTTGCTTTTCACAATACCGTGGCCACAGTTTCTGGCGGCTGCAGTGGGGTTGTGGATGTTCGATATCGGATATGAGCTAGCTGGGTGGGTCACTCGGCATCGGTAATAGCCACATGCTGGTACGCGAGACTGCAGCAGACATCCGCAAAGACTGGCTCAAGACCAGCTGCACGTGCAACCTCAACTCCCTCCTGACTTATGAGGGCCACTCCGTTAGCGCCACTGCGAATTGCGAACATATCTGATTGGATTTTATGTTCACCTTTGGGACGTGCGCACCCCAGTAGCACAGGCGTGTTCCCCATTCCAAGGCGAGCGACTGTCATCACTTTCCCGACTTGTCGGGGGGTTGGCGGAGTAATGTGCTCCATTGGCGTATTTCGAACTGGAAAGAGGACGATGAACACTACTGCAGCAGGTGAATTCTGAGCGATTATATCCAGTGCTTCAATCTCGCCGGCTAGCTTGCCATAGTCCAATCCAACCAGCACATGCGGAACTGTTGGTATTCCACGTCCATTTAGAATCTCAAGGGACCGTTCCATTTGTCGGGGGCCGTCCTTAAGATGATACACACGTTCTGCAAGATCAGCGTCCCCGATTACATCTAGCATGGCTGCGTCAATGCCAGCGTTTCCTAGGAGCTCAGCTGTCTTAGGACTGACAAGACCAGTGTGAACTACTACCTTAAGGTCAAGCTCGGCCTTAACTCGGCCAATCGCTTCTGCAAATCTGTCAAGAGGCACATGTCCTTTGGAATCCGAGCCGCCACTGATGAGAACTCCCTCACCCCCTCTATTCTTCACATCCGTACATCTCTTGAAGAGATTCTCCGGTGTGAGTGTGGGTTCCATTCCTGTCAGCAGCGTTCCATCGCAGTGCTCACAATTCAGGGAACATGCGGTTCCAGTCACGCTAAGAGATACGAAGTTATGGGGACTCGATTGCGTGTGGTCCGGTATTTTGTAAGGATAGGCTGTAGGGCTGTAACAGAACAGGCTTCTTCCAAAGCGACGAAGACGTCTTTCGAATGCATCGTTCATCCAGCCTTCTAATTCCTCATCTGATGCGTCCATCACCTTACGACCATCGGAGAGTATTTCGAAGACCAATGTTCAACCTCTAGTCAGAAATCAAGGCATCGGCTATTAGGATTATGATTGGGCTTAATGGCAAGCATAGGCATAATCAACTGGCGGGAAGGGGTGAGTTCAAGAGCGATAGAATTTTTGCAGACCTCTAGTGATTTGAAACACAGAGATGTAGGAAACATGTAAGATTCTTAGAATACATAGGAGTCATCCTTCTTGTGCCTACAATCATAATTGTGTGGTCCTTATTATTATTGAGAGCCACTACATACTATGATAGGACTAGGCAAGTGGGCTGATGCTGTTTCACTCAGCACATGCTCACTCCCGAAAGCCCAAGGGAAGGTTTCTTCTCAAGGGAGGTCCTTACTCTCCATGAAGAGTGGTGTATCGCACTCTGG
>JAUWOA010000150.1 GCA_030612365.1 Candidatus Thorarchaeota archaeon | reverse complement strand
TTATTAACGAAGGATGAGATGAAATAACGCAGCCTACTCCTTCTAGCTTTGAATGGGTCTGGTTTTAGGGTGTATGGAATGGGACTGGGGTATCCAAAGGTACGTTCTGAACATGGAGAAGATTAGGAAACTCTGGGATGCAATGCGCGAACATGAATTTTGGCTTCTGTTTGGAATCTATATAGGTATGGCGATAGCTCTATGGTTGGGATACTTCGAAGGATACATTTCGTTGGAGAGGGTGTTGCCTCTTACACTCGGAGGTCCTCTTCTGTTGTTCGGCGCCTATTACATCAGAAAACCAGAGCATCATATGACCTCTAGGAAGATAATTATAGTGGGTGGAGCAATAACTTTCGGGTTCCCCATCTGGTTCTTCCTCAACTATGTCCTCTTTGTCCCCACTTGGGCTCCATTATATGATCATCACAGTATCTTAAACCCGGTGGCTTTAGTCCTGTCTATAGCGTTATCATACTGCGGGGCGGCGTACTTGATGGACCGACTTGGCAGGAGAGGTTATTGGCCCGGTAATCTAAAGGTGTGTGGAATACTTCAGGAGGAGAAGTCGTGAACGTGATACGCCGAAAAGTGCCTAGTCTGAGTTCAAGAAACGCCTTCTTGATTGGCATTGTTTGTCTTGTTCTTGTTGTCCTAATGCAGGCATATGAAGTTTTGTTTGAAGTCGTTCCTGCCCATAACACGGGATGGACTCTCATTATGACCATTGCGCTGGGTTGGTGTGCCGTATTTCTCCCGTTCGGATACGTGATGCGATCAGATGACTCCGGAACCAGGATTGGATGGGTTCTACTACTAATCGGGCTACTGATGATGCCTTCAGCCCTCATTCTCCGCGTCAGTCTGGGGTCAGTTTCCATTGCATGGAGTATTCTGACCGCCTCCCTCGCACTGGATGCAATCTTCATTGCCCTCGCTGGATTCCTCGTGTTTGTCTATCAACGAAGCCAACGGATGCAGCTGGAAGGACAAAGCGTATCTACCACCACCTAATCTCGCCACGCGTTCTTACACAGTGGCCACAATGACCATCCACGACTTATCACTCTAACAACACGCTTACTGACTGGCCGTGATTCCGCGTTTTACTCAACATGATTCACCCTTCCACTGACCGACCAACGTACCTGATGCTCGGACGCCGTACGATTTATCCACTATTCAGAGGACATCCGCTTGTCTTTCTTCCACCACGATTCCTTTTTCTTCGATTCATTCCAGGTGGAGGTTTCTCGCTGTTGACTGATAGACCGTACAAGCAAAATCCCCAGGATGAATTGATGTGGCAAAGGACCGACGTATTGCTGAGTACCATCGACCACCGCTGGCCAGGCAATCAGTAGACACAGAATCGCAGGAAATAACAGACTGGCAACTCCCAGGGCTACTGTTCCCTTTGATGATGCTGGGCCTCGACAGTAGCGAGTAACTTGGACTGCAAACAGCAAGCTGAATATCAAGATCGCGCCACTATGGAACAGGTGAAGCGGACCTGTAATGAATCCGTCCGGTTCATGTCCGTCTGGAGGATCGTACGTCCAAAGCACGGCGAACGGAGCTGAGTCTGGACCTTTCGGTATGAGTACCAAGGGGGTAAGTAGGGTTACAGCCCAGAAGATAATGAGAGCTAGTGAGATGCGGTGCGAATACTGTGTGCCCATCTTATCGCTTCAATACATCCGACGGACTAATCCCATAAATGTTCTGCGTCATCACAACCAGACTACTTCGGAAACTCCTTGCTCCTGATGATTCTGACGTTCCCAGCGTACCGAGGAACACCTCATGTAAAACGCCCGTGGGTTTCTGTTCGGGACAATACGATAGCATACAATAGCATAGACAGCAACACACAGACCATTACGATAATGAGCGACGTGAGCGAGCCTGTGATAGTTGATTGGGTGGCCATCTCTAGCAACGAAACTGCACTGTCCGGAAGAATGTCAACTACAGCGGGAAGTATGAATAGGAACAGGGTTGTCGCTGGACTAACGAGGGCAACTGCTGGTGAGATTATCAGTGTCAACATAACCACGAGCAATGCACCCTTTTGCAGGTCGTCAATGGGTAGGATGCTGAGGAGCAGTGTCAGACCAAGGCTCACAAGCAATGCGACTAAGTAGATGACCGAGAATCCGACGCCTAGCTGAAGAATCTCTTCACCCTGCAAGACAATCGATGCGTACCAGTACACACCGATGCGATAGAAGATGTAGACTCCTGACACGATAATAGCTAGAATAATCCGGCCTCCGTACAAAGTCAGTCTTCCAACTGGCTGCAGCAGAATCTGCTCGTCCCTCCTCATCTGGGTCTGAGAGAGAAAGAGCTGATACAATATGCCTGAGAACATGAACATAGTGAATAGTAGCTGCCCACCTCTCAAGAACTCGGACTCCAGTGCCCTAAACATGAATTCCTCGGCGTTTTCCGACGAGAATACGGCATCCCATGTTTCAACACTCGTAAGAGCCATCATCGTGAGTCCCAGAAAGACCGATCTCATGACTCCAGACATCTCCAATCTGAGGCCCCACAATCGAGCTCGCCCTAGCCTGGACACACAAATCAACCTCCTTGGAAACTAGCCGCGTGCAATCCTGCGCGTGATCTCAATAGATAGCCAAGAGAAGAGAAAAGCACCAGCAATCCAGATCCCAATGACTTGAGATAACGCTTCGCGACTACTGAATCTGCAGCCGACACTCCCCCACGCCGGAATAGAGTATCTACTGGGCAGGAGGACGCTGTAGAAGAGGAAGAGTACTGCCAACTCCGAGGACAGAAGGCCAACTCCTGAAGGGATATAAAGAAGCAGGTTGTTGATATAAGATGGAAAGTAGATGAGGTAAACGCTCACAATTCCCAGAATCACATGCCGTAGCAGCCTGCCAAGCATGAAGATCATGGAATAGAAGAACAGGTCGTGAACAATCGCGACGACGATTGGTGCCCATATGGTGGGCAGAAACAACAGCACAAATTCTGCGTTCGACTGAAACAATAGCAGTCCGTAGAGGCCGAGTCCGAAAGTGATGAGCATCACTCGTAACAGGATGATGGGCAGCATGATCACCAAGACCCGCGCAACCCCAAGAACGCGAGGACTTGCTGGTTGAACCAACACAGTCCGCTCCTGCTCGATGATCTGGCTCGATGCACCATGAAACACAATGAAGAGAGCGGCTGGAAACATAACAACTTGAAGAGGGCCCATAACACTGCACACTATTCGCGCTGTTCCATACACTGCTTTCGAAGGGAGTTCGAGGCCAGAAATGTACGATGCAAGGTCGTAAGAGATGAATTCATACCACATACTATTTGCCATGACTCCCAGACCCAGTGCCGCAATGACAAGCAAGAACAGGATTGGGAATCGCGCAAGGCTTGCCCTCAGGAACAGCTTCACAAGCGTAATGAAACTCCTTACTGACAATACCAGTTCGTGGCCTGTATTGATTAGGGCTTTGTGTAGCCTATTTGCTGCTGTCATCACTTTCACCTCCGAAGACTACTCGCTCCAGCTCACTCACAGCTGGCTCGAACCTGTACATGACAAGACCAAGCGTAGGAATCAACTTTGAGACCACCATTGAGACCTCTTGCTGGTCCCCTGAGACAATGATGCGGTGTCCCTCGATTTCAGCGCTCTCCACCGAGGGGCTTTTCTTGAGGTGGTCAAGAAGAATCTCTGGTCTGTCAACCTCAATCACGAACCTTCTCGGTGCGTACAGTGCTGTCAGTTCAGCCATGCTGCCCTTTGCCAGTATTTTGCCTTCTGACAGTATCCAAGCTTCAGAGCACATCCTTTCGAGGTCGGTCAGAATGTGACTCGATATCAGAAAGTGTGTTCCCTTCTCCTTGTGTTGTCTGCGAACAAGTGCCATCAGAATGCGGCGACCATTGGGGTCTAGAGACTTTGTGGGCTCATCCATGACGATAAACTCCGGATTGGCAACAAACGCAATCGCGATACCGAGCCTCCTTCGCATTCCTGCCGAGTAGCCATTGATTGATCGAGAACCCGCATCGGTGAGCTCAACAGTCTCAAGTAGCTCTACTGTCTGGTCTCTGGCCTTGGCGCGGGTCAGACCACGGAGCTCACCAATATAGTTCAGATATCGTTCCCCAGAAATCGATGGATATTCAGGCTGGTCCATCAGAAAGCCGACACGTCTCTTCATTTTGGATGAGGACTTCCATGGGTCATAGCCCAGCACTGAAACTGATCCAGATGTACTCTTCAGGATACC
>JAUWOA010000144.1 GCA_030612365.1 Candidatus Thorarchaeota archaeon | reverse complement strand
GTCGATGGCGAGGAAGCCCTGATTTCGATGCCAGACCTATCAGTTTGTGGGTGGGTCGACAATCCGCTCATCTCATCACAACTCGAGAGCTTTCTCGAACAAACTTGGAAAACTATCAAAGAGGTTTGATCAATGACAGATTATGATGTGATCATCGCTGGCGCAGGGACCGGCGGAGCAACAATGGCATACACACTGGGAAAGAAAGGGCACTCTGTTCTTCTCATCGATAGAAAGCAGAAGGACATGATTGGTTACAAGACATGCGGAGACGCTCTCGGCTCTCACCATCTCAAGGCGTTGGATAGTCTTGTGAACCTCCCACAGATGCCAAAAGGAATCGTCGAGTATGATATAGCTGGGATAGACATTATTGCTCCAGATAGAGAGCACAGACTCAGAATGGCTGGACCCACGACCAGTGGTTTCTCATTTAACCGATTAAAGTTGGGACAGTGGATGCTCTCAATTGCAGAAGACGCTGGTGCAACCGTCATGGCTTCGACACGAGTAAAGCGATTGATGTTTGATGGGGGCAAAGTTTCTGGTGTTAAGATAATGGAGGAGGGTTCTGACTCTGACAAGGAATTGAGCGGAAGGATTGTTGTAGATGCTACTGGCGCAGTTGGAATGCTTCGTCGTCAACTTCCCGAGTCTTCGCCTGTAGAAAGGACAATAGCAAAGGAGGACTTCATGGTTGCCGTTCGCGATATCTATGAAACCCCTGATTATACCTTTGAAACCCCGGATATCCTAGACATTTATTGGGACCAAGAACAGACACTGGGCGGGTACATCTGGGTTTTCCCGCAAGGTCCCAATAGGGTCAATGTTGGCTGCGGACTAATGACGATTCCAGGTCACAAAAAGCCTCAGGATATATTCAACAACTTTGTCCGTAAGAATTGGGATTTCATGAAGACCAAGCTGGTGGATATTCATTCAGGCGGTGGAATCGCTCCAGTGCGCCGTCCAATAGACACACTCGTCGATGACAACTTCATGCTCGTCGGTGATTCGGGAGCGCAGGTCAACCCAATTCACGGAGGAGGGATAGGATCGTCAATGCTTGGTGGTGCACAAGCCGGGATTACTGCTTCCGAGGCGCTTGAACAGAACGACACTTCAATCAATGCCCTATGGCCGTACAACCCTCGGTACATGGAGAGCTATGGAATCAAGCAAGCGTCTCTTGATGTCTTCAGGTGGTTCCTTCTGAACATTACAAACGAGGACATCAATTTCGCCTTCAAGAAACAGATAGTGAAGGCAAGCGACTTGCTCAACACAAGCAAGACCGGAAAGATGTCAATGGGGTCCGGAGAGAAGTTCAAACGTCTGGTGGCAGGTGTCGGAAAGGTTCCTTTGCTCATGAGAATCAATAAAATCGGGAAGATTATGGAGGAGGTCAAAGCCGTATATGCAGCATATCCTGACTCTCCAAAGGGTCTCCAAGACTGGAAAGCACGACTTGTTCCGATCTACGATGCTGCCAAGAAGGCATAGAGCATGCGAAAGGTGGGCTCAGCTGCAGGGATTGACCTTTTCGCTCCAGCTGACGCCTACTTCTCATACTTCAACAGTCCGTATATTGGCCACAAACAAGGTGCTTCGATCGACATCTACCCGAGCCACGAGGAATGGGGCGGCCCCGCCTACTCTCCAATCGCAGGTCAAATCATTCGTGTCAAGAAGATGAGAATGGGCAAAGAGAGGGTGTTCCCTTCCGATGAAGCAGACTTTGGCATAGCCATTGCTCCAGAAGGATCTAATGATATTGTCCGCATCTTGCATTGTGCCCCAGAAGTCGATGAGGGAATGACAGTTGAAGCTGGACAACGATTGGGGTCTCTTATTCGATCACGCTACTTCGACTACTGGACTGGACCTCACTATCACATAGAGATAATGAACGCTCGTGATTTCGGCAGATCTACAAAGTCATATCTTCTTAACGTTGAGCTGGCCCCCGTGCAGCAGAAGCAACAGGAGAGCGCCTCTGAACTCGAATGCTTGATCACAAGAGTTACTGATGATGTCATTATCGCGTTCACAGATGATTCACCCATAGTCATCTCTGGAGACCTCGTTGGGCATGCAGCTTACTGTGGGAGCAACAGAAGACATGGTATTCTGGATGCAGGAGTTCCCCATTACAGCCATGGCGGCATTCTAGGTCTTGGTGAATCCGTTGAGGAACGCACGGTTACCGCATGGGGCAGTGAAATCGGATACGCCGTAGGGAGCTTAGATGGCCGCCTTCCCTTCAAGAGAAGTGAGCCATTGCGACCAACTTTCGAAGTCGAAATCATCAGGGGAGTTTCATGTTTTGCATTCACGAAAAAACAAACCGTGAAGGGTTGTCCACCTGTCATAATGATTCCTCAACAGTATGGTGGATTCTCTCGAAAGTTCACGGAGGGGGATGTGGGTGTCCTTTCCTTCAAACGCCCGAACGACATCGTTAAAGAGCAATAGATAACTTTGACACACGATTGCTTTGGTCGACTTGGTACGCCTTTCATTGGGCACTGCAATAGAAGTTGGGCTTGAGGAAGGAGCAAACGATCCTAATTTCACCACTGCATTCATTATGACTCATAGCGAAAACAAGTGTTCCGCGAATTGCGCGTTTTGTCCTCAAGCACAGGATAGTAGTTCATCCCCCCACATGCTTTCGCGGATTGGGTGGCCCGAGTACAAACTTGAAAGTTTCATTCAACACCTGCAGCCAGGATTGAACTTCAGGAGAGCATGTATCCAATGCTTGAACTATCCAACAGTTGTGGATGATGTTGAAGAGATACTCGCTGCTGTCAAAACAAAAGTGAGACTACCTGCATCCATTTGTATTCATCCTGTAAGTATGCAAGAGATGAAACGCCTGCAAAAAGCGGGAGCACAGAAAATCGGGATTGCTGTGGATGCATGCACTCCCGAGCTATTTGAAAAGATCAAAGGCGCAGGTCGTAAAGGGCCATACCGATGGGACCATCATCTTGAAGCCATGCAGCAAGCGCTGGAAGTGTTCGGCCCCGGGAATGTCACCACTCATCTTATCGTTGGTCTAGGTGAAACAGAAGCCGAAGCAGCTGATTTCATCATCAAGATGTATGAAATGGGGATAACAGTGGGATTATTCGCGTTTACAGCAATTCGTGGCACGGCACTGGAAGAAATGAGTCAGCCGGCTATAGAGTCCTACAGACGTTTGCAGGTCCTGAGGTATCTTGTCACTAACAAATTGGTTGACCGTGAAGTGGTTTCTGCAGATGGGACGGGCAAGCTTGAGCTGAAAACCGATGCAGCATGGCTCAGGGAAACCTTATCATCAGGCGAGGCGTTTAGAGTAACAGGTTGCAGTGGCTGCAATCGACCGTACTACAACGAAAGGCCTCGCGGGCCTATGTACAATTACCCTAGACCCCTCTCAGAGGATGAAGTACACAAAGCTCTCGCAGAGGCAGGATTCGTGAGCCGTGATGGAAGAGTTTAGGTTCCTAGATCTATGCGTTTACAATGCCTACAAGAATATGGCCATTGATGAAGCAATTACTTTGGCCATAAAAGAGGAAGAAGCGCCTCCCACCTTGCGCATATACAGATGGAGACCCTCTGCAGTATCCATTGGAACTTTTCAGGGCATGACAGACGAAGTTGACCTCAAATATTGCAGATTAAACAAGATCGACTACATCCGAAGGATTACAGGAGGCGGAGCGGTATACCACGATTTCGAAGGCGAAGTGACCTATAGTCTTATCGTTCCCAAGGGCCATCGTTTGGCTCCGCCTGACATTCTGAAGTCTTACAAAATAATCTGCGGAGGAATCATTGAAGCCCTTAAGCAACTGAAAATAAAGGCCAAGTTTCGACCGATAAACGATGTAGTGACCGACGGAAAGAAAATCTCTGGCAATGCTCAGACACGACGCAATTCGTGTGTACTGCAACACGGAACGACTCTTCTTGACTTGGATGTTGAAGTGATGTTCTCTATATTGAAGGTCCCCAAGGAGAAGATATCTGATAAGATGATTCAAGACGTGAAGAAGAGCGTGACTTCGATTAGGGAAGTTCTAGACAGACATGTTGAAGTGGATGAGCTCGGGAACGCGCTTGAGGCCGGATTCTCAAAAGCGCTGAAGATCGACTTAGTTCCTGGTGCCCTCATGGCACGAGAATGGGCTGATGCTCAGAGATTGATGAAAGAGAAATACTCAACCACCAAATGGAACCTTTCGAGGTAGAATACCATGGGCGATAGTATATTCAAAGTTCCGGGTGGAAAGCTTCTGAAAATCAAGCTCACACCCTCGGAAGATCGGATTCGTGCTATAGTCATTAAAGGAGATTTTTTCCTTTATCCTGAAGAAACACTGGTTGCTCTTGAAGAGTTTCTTGCTGGGAAAGAGCTTGATGAGGTCACACTCGCTGCTGATATTCAGGACTTTTTGGATGAAGCTGGTGCCAAGCTTGTGGGAGCCGGCGCCGCGGACATAGCTAAGGCTATCTTGATGGCTATGTGAGGAAATCTAGTTGAGATCCTCTATGGGTTGCGTTCAGTCTGATTGTTCGATATTCTCCTGGCCTGACTCACTTGAACGAGCAGAACACTGATTGCAATCAGTGATAGTGCAATCCAGTCGAGAATGGTGGGAATCTCTCCCAAGAAGATGACTGAGAGAATGATAATCTGAGGCATCATTGTGCTTTGAATCAAGGACATGTCAATCGCTCTGATAT
>JAUWOA010000118.1 GCA_030612365.1 Candidatus Thorarchaeota archaeon | reverse complement strand
CTTACACCTGTCCATAGATGTCTGAGGATCTCCCATGCAGTATCTAACGGATGCCGACGAGCCTTCATCCAGCATTCATTACCATAGAGTTCCACTGTTGGCCACGGCTTGACTGACTTGATGTAGACTATCTCATCCATTGTTATAGTCCTGCCGCAACCAGCACAGACGAACTTGTTCTTCTTGATTTGATTCTTCAACCCACGGGATTCCAGAAATTCCTTCAAGTCCCTTTCGTGAATCTCATTGATGATTACTTCATTTGACATCCATAACTTCCTCCCCTAAATTATCGTGGTTATGTAGTCGGTTAGATTATGTCGGAACAGGATGAAAAGGTTTATGGTGTTACAGTGATTGCCAGCGGGTTCTCCGTGCCTGAGACACCAATCTTATAGGCGGTTCACTCGGAGAGAAATCATCTCGCCATCCCTTGGAGGACACTCGTACTATGTCAGTATCTGACGATTATCCCAGCGTTATTAGCTACCCCACATTTAGTGAACTTAGCGACGTTCTCTCAATCAGATTCGAGGTCCTGATGAGCGCGATGGAGTATGGTTCGCCAACGTTTGCAGTTAGGTGGCCAAATGGAGTCGTGCCAGAGCCTGAAGAACAGGACCGCGTCTTTCAAGAAATTAGCGAGCAGACAAAGAAGCTACGTGTCTGGCCCCTTGTTCGTTGGAGGAATTCCTCAGCGGGAGAGTACTACATCCGCTTCGTACCGGCTCAGAAGGCAAAGGAATCTAATGTAAAGATTAACTACGTTCTGTTCATTGCTACTCTTGCGACTATTGCCATTGCAGGATTCATGCAAGCAACATCTCCGGTATTTCTTACCCTCTTCTATCCCAATGGCTGGACGTATCTCGACATAGCGCTTGTAACTATTGGGTTCATGGCGGCCTTGATGGGGATTATCTTCACTCATGAGATGGGGCATTTTCTGACTGCCAAAAGCAGGGGTATCGAGGCGACACTTCCCTACTTCATTCCGGGTCTTCCCCAACTGGGTGGTACTTTTGGCGCATTCATCCAGCAGAAGAGCCCTCCAATGAATCGTAAAGACCTGTTTGATCTGGGGCTTGCAGGACCTTTTGCCGGTTTCGCGGTAACGCTGGTCGTGCTCATCATTGGCTTTTTCCTATCCGTCCCTGTGACGGCTGAACAAGTGGTTGCTCTTGATGAGGCATTCCCAGGAATGTCAGGTGAGCTTGCAGTTCCTCTTCTATTCATGTTCTTTGAAATTTTGTACTCTGATTTCATACCCGCGGGCGGAACCATATACATGCATCCTCTTGCATTCGTCGCTTGGGTCGGAATGCTGATCACCGCTCTCAATCTCTTTCCTGTTAGTCAGCTTGATGGCGGTCATGCCTTGCGGTCAATTGTGGGCGAGAAGTATCACAAGTACATAGGCTGGGGATCGATGGCTGTGATGTTCTTGATGGGCTACTACATGATGGCGATTCTTATCCTTCTCATGTCAAGGGGCGGCGCACATCCAGGGCCTCTTAATGACACAGTGCCGGTTTCAAAAGCAAGAATCGTTGTTTTTATCTTAGCGATGGTGATCTTGGTAATCTGTATTCCACCATTATACGCGATGTTTTGAAACCGTAGCCTTGGATTGACATCTTGGAATTGCGCGCAGATAGCTGGTATTTAACCCGTTTCTCGTTCCCATTTTCGCCTTCTGGGACGGTCGTCAGAAATCGGTTCATGAAGACGGTATCGTTCGCGTTCGAAACTTCTTGGTTAGATACAGCTCTGAGGCGCTGCAGTGGTTCACAGGTCGAACCATGACAATGCTTTTATGCGCGCCGAGTTTCGACCGCGCCAAGACACGCGACAGCCTTAGAGAAGACTATCGTTAGTTTGCGAGAGTGACACCATGAAAAGAGTATTTGCCCTCCTCTTTGTGCTACTGATTTTTGTCAGTACGGGAACTACAATGCTTCACAAAGGCACAGCGATAATCGAAACCGGTCCAGTAGAAACCTCGCATCTGATTGCTGGCACGGATCTAGTGGTCGTCAATGAGATAATCAATTCCGGACAGTCGTTCAACGACGATGATTTCCTGTTTTATGTTTACAATTACACTTACCAGATAGCAAACGCTACCGTCACTCTCTATAACTCCACTCATCATTACTATGAAGCGAAAGCCACTGAGGGTGGTTCTGGCTCCGCTGTCTTCTACAATCTACCCCAGGGTACTTACATCTGGAATGTGACCTTGGAGTATGCGATTGGCGACTTTGATGCGAATAAATTTGAGAATGGCACGATGGTGTCTGATGGTCCTGATGCATACCCGACTATTGAGATTGGGAACTTGGACTGGGATAATGATGATGATGACTTCAATGCCACCGTTATAGATATCAGCGGCAATCCAGGAGACGGACTCAATGTTTCGATACATCATCGGGACAATAACTCCATCTGGAGCCAGATAGTGCTGGGTTCCGACGGTCTTGCTGAGTTTCTCGACATCCCAATTGGCAACTTCACATGGAAAATCACTGTGGTTTCCGGAGATTACGCCAATTACATGATTGATGCAGGGAACTTCACAACCGATGGTACAACCATAGAGGTTCATCAAACGATTGGACCTTTTGCAGGCGATCCTGACTTCTATGACTTGGAGGTGTTTACCTATTTTGAAACCAGTGTGGCTGGGTTCCAGGGGGCACTGGTGAATGTTACGTACATAAACGGTACCGTGATTGCCACCCAGACAACTCCAGCTAATGGAACAGTGCGATTCCTTGACCTGCCCATTGCATACATCAACTGGACAGTGACTCAAAACGGTGAAACAATAGGGCCTGGCGGATACCATAAGAATCTCACAACCTCTAACACAGATATTCGTGTTCCCGTGATTACCACTCCCGGGAATCAGACGTTCCTATTCGAAGCAGAGAACATCACTGTCACGTGGGTTGTGGAAGATGAATATCCTGATGACATACAGATGAAAGTTGATGGTATTGTTGTGGAGTACTTTGACTGGATTAACACTACTGAATACACGTACAACTTCACTGGCTATGGAATAGGTGTCTATGACCTCGTGCTTGTTGTAATGGATCAGAATGACAATATAGCCGAAGACGAGATTACTCTAACAATTCACGAAGTAGATGTACCGGTAATAGTGGGTCCAGAGTCTGCAGAGTACTACATTACAGAAACTGGCAACACGATTCAATGGAATATCACTGACGACTATGTAAACATGTTCACAGTATACCGCGGCAGTGAGGAACTCGAAAGCGGGGACATCAATCCCGACGAACCTTTTGTGATTGTCAGCATCGATGGATTGTCCGCAGGTACGTATGAGTACATGCTGTCTGCCAATGATACCAGTGGAAATACTGCAACGCACAACGTAACCGTTCAGGTCAATGGTGATGATGTAGTGCCAGTGATCGTCTATGCCCCTGATGATGTAATCTACGCAAGGGGTGATGTTGGGCTTGTTCGCAACTGGACTGTCACTGATGACTTCAAGAGTCGTTACACGATTGTTGTTGATGGATTTGTGAAAGTCGAGGAGGATTGGACCAGCGAAACAATCGACTTCAACTTCGCCGGGCTCGCTGAAGGAGTCCATTGGGTTGAGTTGACTGTATATGACATTGGAGGGAACTCAGCGAGTTCTGCAGTCATGGTAACTGTTACGCCTGCAACCACGGTCGTGTACTTGGCCATGGCTGGACTGGCAGTCGGAGCTATCATAGTATTCGTATTCGTCATCTGGTATCTTCGGTACAGGTAGTGTGCGTTGACGGTTCGTAATGGCCGTCAGCCTTTTATCCGTGTCCGAGATTTCCCAGTAGACTAACCCGTGGCGGGCAGTCGCTTCCTTCATGGTGATAACATGGGATTCATCCACATACGGAATGTGCTTGAAGGTAAGACCGAAGGCGAGAAGGTCATGCTTCGAGGCTGGGTTCACAGAATCCGCAAACAGAAGAAGATGATCTTTGTGCTCCTGCGCGATCCTTCCGGTGTCGTTCAGACAGTTGTTAAGAAAAGCGTTGTCAGTGAGGAGGAGTATGCTGACGCGGAGAAGATGCTTATCGAGTCCCTAATAACTCTCAGTGGTACAGTTAATGCTGACTCCAGAGCTGAAGGCGGGTATGAGGTGCAAGTGGATGAGATCAAAGTACTTCATTTTTCGGAGGAGTTCCCAATCACTGAACACCAGAGCACAGAATTTCTGAATGACAATAGACATCTGTGGATGAGATCTCGAAGGATGACCAACGTGCTTAAGGTCCGAGATGAGGTTTTCCGCTCCGCCAGAGAGTATCTCAGAAAGAAAGAATTCTATGAAACTACCTCACCGATGTTTGTGTCTACCCTTGGTGAGGAAGGTGCAGATCTTTTTGAAGTAGGCTACTTCGGACGCAAGATTTTCCTCACACAGACATCACAGATGCATCTTGAGCCGCAGCTTTTCGCAATGGAGCGTGTGTTCACTCTCGCTCCCTCCTTCAGGGCCGAAAAGTCTCGGACGCGGAAACACCTGACAGAGTACTGGCATCTTGAGGCTGAAGAGGCATGGTGCGACCATGAATGCAACTTGAAGCGGCAAGAGGGGCTCATCTCCTACATGTGTCACGCTGTCGCAGACAACAGGAGAGAGGACCTCGATGAATTGGGTGTCGACCCTGAACGTCTCTACGGAGTTAAGCCGCCTTTCGATAGGATGACCTATGCCGAGGCAATCGAGGTTTGTCAGAGTGCTGGACTGAAGATAAAATGGGGGGAAGACATCAGAACAGAAGCTGAAAAGATCCTTACTGATGATAGAGACAAGTTCCTCTTTGTCGAGTGTTATCCAAAAGAAATCAAGAGCTTTTACATGAAGAACAATGAGGCAGATCCGCGGACCTACAAGAACAACGACCTGCTCATGCCTCAAGGCTTTGGAGAAGTGATAGGTGGCAGTCAACGCGAGGATGATGCCAGCATATTGCTTCAGAACCTTGAGCGAGTCGGTGATGATCCCGCTAAGTACAAATGGTACATTGACATTCGCAGATATGGTAGCGTGGAACACTCTGGATTTGGAGTTGGCATGGACAGACTGATTACATGGATGTTGGATTTGGAACATATCAGAGATTGTGTGCCCTTTCCAAGAACAGTAAGCCGTGTCTATCCATAATGCTCTGTCAGCTTTGCAGAGCACCGGTTCAGGAATTGCTACTCAATCTCTTGGTCTTCACTTTCATTCTTGGCCTCTACCAACTGCCGCTGGTGCACACGAATCATTTGGATTGAGTACAGAAGTCCCGCACCGCCTGCTACAATGCCGATGAGCCAAAGATCACTTGCCCAGGGATGTGACATGAGATTCGTGAGTATGTATACATTCAGCGAGAAGAAGAAGATGGCGAATGTGATTAGAATCGCTGAGAACGACCATGGCATCTTCGCTTGACTCATGAGGCTCACAGCACATTTTCTGAAGATTGCAATATAGACCTTGTCCAAGGGTGCGTAGAGTGAGGTCTGAAGGCGTAGGTCTACTAGATTTCAGAGATATCGTTGGGAAACTCATCAGGATTCAAAGGACTTGTGAAGCTAATCTTGTTTATGCGATTTCTTATACTCTAAGCCGTCTATCTTGAGGAACCATCCAACAAGGGCAACGATGCCCACAACCACAAGCCAATATTTCACTATCAGACCTATCAGCGCGAACCTTTCAAGCATCAGTATCAGCTCTGCGGGATTTTGAGAATACCGTGACACGTTGAAATAGATAAGCACATCTAAGACTGGTATCATACATAGCCCGATAACGCCTCCCACAATAACAGCCATCTTCCAGGCTTTGTAAATATTCATTTTTCTCTATCACCACCTTTTCTCTCATTTAAAATACAGAGTGCCTTCTTGCTCTACTGCGATATTGATAAGATCGTGCAGCGCGTGGAACTGTTGGTTATTGAAATCGTATTCTTTGGGTTGCA
>JAUWOA010000062.1 GCA_030612365.1 Candidatus Thorarchaeota archaeon | reverse complement strand
CTCACAGTTTCTCAGAATCTTGAGAAGTCCCCACGGGACAAGATAATCGTAGTCGAAGAGGACTCCATTCCCATGCCAACCATTAAGGCGGCGTGTCCAAAGTGCGATAATAACGTTGCATACTATTGGACACTTCAAACGAGGCGTGGAGACGAAGGCGCAACAGAGTTTTATCGCTGCACACTTTGCAAGCACACGTGGCGCAATTATGGTGGCTGAGCAATGACGAAACTTAGCTCATCCCATCTAGAATCGAATCTGTGGTGTAAACAACTTGACTGAGGAGAAGAAGTACCCACGGGCCAAGCCCGCCAAACTCGTAACAGTGCGCAGCTTGAGTGCGGATACTGAGAACCCCGTTAAAATCATGGGGATTGTTGTTGAGGCACAACCAGGGATTGCACTGGTACAGGGCATTCTTGATGATGATGTGGATAATGCAGGGTCGATATGGGCTATTGTTGAAGGCACGCTTGAGGTCGCGCAGAAGTACATCTTGATTGGCGACGTCACGGAGAAGAAGACCCAAGATGACAACGAACTCCGGTTAGCTGTTTCTCTCGCATATAACATAGATTCACTTGATATCGCGCTTTTCAAGGAAACGCTAGAACTAGAAGAAAGGGTCAACCAAGCCCTATCTAGATGATATTGGCATCTGGACGTTTCGCATCGAGTGGTCTGCAGTTCCTCCTATATGCTGACTTTTGGTGAAGCCTTCAATCTGAAAGAAGAGTACACTTTAAGTAGGCAACATCAATGGTCTAGTTTGCTTGAACCTCGAAAGTTGAAGCTCGTAGGTTCAATCATGGATTTGGATGAAGTGGCAAATTTCAATATCCATGAGCATACGGTCAAATAGGAATCACAGGTAGTTGATACAGTAGTCAAGCGATAGGAGAAATCGACATGTTTCACGCGACCCTTGATAGTAGCAAAACATGGAAGCAGATTATAGACGCCCTTGCCACGCTTCTCACAGAGGCACACTTCATAGTGTCTGAAACCGGTCTTTCATTGCGTCAGCTGGATTCATCCAAGGCTGCCATGGTAGATCTGACATTGCCTGCTGGGGTTTTTCAAGAGTACAAATGCGATGGCGAATATGATGTCTGCTTGGGAATTGATGAGCTGGCCAAAGTTAGCAAGCGGATGGCAGCCGATGACAAGCTTGAATTCAATCTTGATGAAACCGAAAAGCGGTTTGAAATCAAGATGCTCGGCCAAGCAGACAGACAGTTTAAGCTTCAGCTTCTCACACCTCCTGATGATCGAACGAAGAAACCCAGTCTTGCATTCGATGTCAAGGCTGAGATGTTTGCTGACGCTTTCAAACAGGCAGTGAAGGATGTTGGAGTTGTTTCAAGTCACATCAGAATCACTGCTGATGGCAAATCGCTTACTTTCACCGGTGAAGGCGACACAGGGGAGGCGCAGGTTGCATTGAAAGCTAATGAGGAATCATCATTATTCGAGTTGAATGCAAAGAGCAAGTCCAACTCTATGTACGCCCTGAACTACCTCGCTGAAATTTCAAAGGCGATTACCAGTGATAGCATAGTCATCCAGTTTAGCACAAACAAGCCCTTGCATATGGAATTCGCGATCGCAGAGGGTGGACGAATTAGCTTCATTCTTGCTCCTCGTGTGGAGCGAAGGTAGTACCGAGGACTATCACAAGCACAGATGACGCATAGAAGTGGAGCTTTGGGATTATGCCGCGACGGGCTCAAGAAACGAAATTCTTGCAGCTATTATTTCAGGACCACTATCGGGCCAACCCCGAGAATATTGATTTACCATCAGAGGTTCATGCTCGGGAATTTGGCATGGAGAGTTGGGCGTATACTTGGCGTTGTATTGAGAGGAATGAACGCGATGAATCTGGGTCCACGATACGCAAAGGGTGCGGACGCTCTGGGAACTCATTCATTCGGATATCAAAGTGTCCAAATTGTGGCTCTTCCGACATTCATGTGAACAACTGGACTCGGCATCACGGTTATCGAACCGGTGAAGCGCTAGTTAAGGAACTCGCCAGGTCAGCACCCCATAGCGTGTATCATTCTGCTGCTTTTTACAAGATACCTGTCGCTAGGCACATGGACGAGAAGGAGTGGCAAGGAGCGGAACTAGTCTTTGACATAGATGCTGACCATCTTAACTCGCCCTGCGCAGATGAGCATGACACATGGAGGTGCAATAATCCGGAGTGCGGCGAAACTGGGTCCGGACGATCCCCTAAGACTGGTTGTCCGAAGTGCAAGGGCATGAGTTTCAGCAGCCGAAAATGGATATGTGACAAGTGTCTTGATGACGCAAAGAAGACCCTGCTGAAGGTGTACGATGAATTCTTGGTTAGTGACTTGGGAATCAATCCGGAGTTGATTCAATTGAACTATAGCGGTCATCGTGGATACCATATCCGAGTGCGTGACCCGAGAGTATACAAATTGGACTCAAAAGCACGTATCGAAATTGTGCATTTCATAACTGGAATGGGTTTCGACAGCACAAAGGCTGTTGTTACCGATGGCAGTATTCCTCGGGTTTCGCCTCAGAGCTTTCCCGGATGGGCTGGGAAAACTGCCGACGCGATGGTTGAGTTCATCAGGAACATCGACACGTATCTTGGAACAGAACAATGGGTGAAACGTCTGAAGAAGAACAGGACTGCCGCCATAAAGGGACTTCAGCGAGAGCCGCCCATTATCACCACGGTGCCAGGCATTGGCGTGAAATCTTGGCAAGAGATTGCAGCCAAATCCACTATAGCCTTTGGTGGAGAGATTGATGTACCAGTAACTCATGACATTCACAGAGTCATTCGTCTAATAGGAAGCCTCAATGGCAAGACCGGTTTCCTTGTTTCGGAGCTCACACGTGATGAAACGGATGATTTCGACCCCTTCGGCGATGCTCTTGCCTTTGGCGAAGGTGCGCTTAAGCTGAGAGTTGCTGGTGGGCAAGTCAAGGTTCCAGAATTCCGGGTTGGTGATGACGTATACGGTCCATACGGGGATGAAGTTGTAGAGTTTCCGATGCCTGCTGCAGTCTTTCTACTGTGCAAAGGAGTGGCTACCATTGAGTGATGTAAACTACAATGACATAGAGTCTGCTTGGGAACAGGAAACCGCGAACGAGAATCTGCAGGATCTTGAGGACCGGAAGCTGAGTAGAATGGTATCATATCTCTCTGAGGTCCGCATTTCCTTAGCCAAGACAAAAGCAGAAGATCAACTCCAAGCTGATCTTCTCACCCAAGAAGCATTGAACGTCGAGTTCATGTTGAACGACCTTCTATTGCTCCGCCAGGATAAGATTCTGAAGGCTGCCCTCGCACAGAGCCGTCCAATCGGCACAATGACGCTTGCAGAAGAAGAGTTCTACAATCGTCTTCTGCGAGGAGTCGAAGGACACCAAGAGTTCGTCAAAAGCGCTTTGACTGGCACGCCGCCTTCAATTGCAAAACGATCTACCAGAAAGAAGCGCAAGAAAGGCGATGCTAAATCAGATGTTCCTTCGGAAGAGGCTACGGATTACGTCCTCGTCAGATTTCTTCGGCCTATCAAGGATGCATTCCTGGGCCTAGACGAGGCCACCTATGGTCCATTCAAGAAAGAAGATATCGCAACCATACCAACAGAGAACGTGCGAGCATGGCTTCGTGATGGTACAGTTATCCGGGTTGTGACTGAAGAGTTGGAGGCCAAGAAGTGAGAGATTCCGAAAGTCTTGTCATTCAGCTCACGGAATTGAAAAACAATACAGTCAGAATGCAGAACGAAATCGAACAGGAATATGAAAAGTTCCAAGTCGCGCTTAGTGGTGTTCTTCGCATCCTTTCAGGAGACGGCAGCGCGATACTACAGGCGATTCAAGGTTCTCCGGAAGAGGTAAAGGGGTATCTGATTCAGCTCGCATCACAGCTTCGCCAGCATACGACTGAATCTTGGGAGTCGTTGAAGATAGAACTGGACAACATGATAGAGCTAGTCCAAGGGAAATAGGAACAGAAACTTCTAAGAGGGACTAGCAACCTCTACAATCCCATGCCCACGAAGCATCGTGTACCACTTCTCTTGGTTGGAATCATATGTGTCGCACTAGCGGTGCTTGGCATCTTTATGCAGCCCTTTGAAGATGCAACGCTGATAGAGAAGCTGGGGTACGAAGTGATTGTGATTGGCTGTACAATCCTCCTTATTTTTCTCCTGTACAAGGGTGGTTTCTCAGAGTAGGGCGGACGCGAAATCCAGGACACTCTTTTGGCTGCCACAGGCCGAAGATTTGACACCGGAAAACATCATGTATGTTTTCTCTTTGCACCCGATGTCAGTGATGAAAACTATTAATACCTGTCAGGAATTCGCACACCACCTCAGCACATAGTTCGCTTAGCCTCTGTGGTGCGTTTGTGATGACCGAAACAGAAGAAAAGGCTGATCCGCCAGCCGTTATGATTGAACCCATTGACATCTCAAAACTGGATCCGGACTTTCGAGAAGGAATCAGGAGCATGCCAAACGGGGAGGAGCTCTCTGCGTGCTTCGCTTGTTCGACTTGTACCGCCGCATGTCCTATTGCAAACACTTGGAAGTACAAGCCCCATCAGCTGATACGCATGATTCTTCTCGGAATGCGCGAAGAGGTACTATCCTCTGAGGAAATCTGGCTCTGTTTGACATGCTTTGAGTGTCAAGAACGCTGCCCGCAGAATGTGCGGGTGACAGACATATTCTTCGACTGCAAGAACCTTGCGGCGGAGGAGGGCATGATTCCGGACAGCATTGTAGGTCTAGCAAAAGAGCTCGTAGACAAGGGCCAGCTCTATGTCGTAACTGCAGATTGGGAGCGTGAGGACATGGACCTAGAGCCAGAAGTACCAGGTCTCTCTACTGAAGAGTTCAAGACTATTCTGAAAGGAACCAGGACTGGCCAAATTGTAGGGGGCGATGAATAAATGCCGTCGTACAATTTGTACATGGGTTGTAGTGTACCAGCGAATTATCCAAACTATGAAACTACTCTGTTTAGAGTTGCAGACAAGTTCGGCATAGAACTGATTTACATGGAGGGTGTCAGTTGCTGTGGAAGTCCAAACCTCCGCGCGATAGACTATATGGGCTGGTTAATTGTCAATGCAAGGACATTGGCCGTTGCTGAGAAGAATGGTCATGACATAGTCACCCCATGCAATGGTTGTTTTGGCTCTCTAAAGGACGTGTACCACTTCCTCACACATAATGCTGATTACAAAGAAAAGGTGAATGCCAAGCTAAAGAAAACCGGTGTGGAGTTCAAGGGTACCATCAAACCACGCCACTTCATTGAGGCACTATACAACGACATAGGCATTGACGAAATCAAAAAGAAGATCACAAAGCCTCTTGATGGAGTAGGAATCGCTATCCACTATGGTTGTCATCTATTGCGTCCAAAAGATGTAACTGAGTTCAAACCAGAGATTTTCGACGATCTCATTAGAGTCACAGGTGCTAGTGTCGTTGAGTATCCATTATGGAAGCAGTGCTGTGGTGCCACTGTACTGCCAGTCAATGAAGAACTTGCAATCAGACTGGCGCGCGATAAGCTAAAGTCCATGAAGGAGGCTGGAGCAGTCTTCACGACAGTTTCCTGTCCTGCTTGCGGAAATCAGCTCGATTTACAACAGCTGGGATTGAAGGAATCATATGGGGAAGAGTACAACTTGCCAGTTCTCTTCATCACACAGATTCTGGGGCTTGCAATGGGTATGGGGGACGATGAAGTCGGCCTCGAGATGAACAGAGTTCCAGCAGGTCCGATTCTCGAGCATCTGGGCGGTTGAGGTGAAGACAGTAGTGTCTGATCCGGTCCTAGTCATTGGAGCCGGAGTAGCAGGATTAACCGCAGCTACTCAGCTAGCAGACTCTGGAATTCGAACTGTACTAGTTGACCGGCTTCCTATTGTTGGTGGAAATGCTATGGATCTGTACAAGGCATTCCCAACGGATGATTGCTTCTATTGCTTCGAGGGGAGCCGTACGAGACCGGGAATTCGGAAGTGCTTCTATAGAAGCGCGATTTTGGACCAGCCAAATATCGACCTTAAAGTTAATGCCGAAGTCACTGAGATAAGCGGCAGCCCTGGCAAGTTTCAAGCTAAACTTAGCGTAGGTCCACAGTACATTGATTCAAAGAAGTGCATCATGTGTGGACTTTGCATTGAGCGCTCTAAATCTTTCAGCTTGCCTTCGCCACAATGTCAACCTCAGGCAGTGATTTATGACCCTGAGCTGAGTGACGAGGGCGCCAAGAAGGCAGAAGAGGAGTGCCCGACAAAGGCGATTAATTTAGGTGCCCAACCCTCGGAGGAAACGGTTCAGATTTCTGACATAGTAATCGCTACTGGTTATCATGAAATGAAACCTGTTTCAATAGATGAGTATGGCTACGGCAAGATACCCAATGTAGTTACGCAGTTAGAACTGGCTCAGATTCTCGATCCCAACGGAAAGTCGGGAGGCGCCTTGGTTCGCCCATCTGACGGTGGCCAGGTAAAGAGAGTGATGATGGTGCAATGCGTGGGCAGTAGAGATGAGAACTACTACCCCTTCTGCTCCAAGATATGCTGTGTCTATGCGCTAAAACACGCTAACATCATTATGCTTGAACGAGATAGCGTCCAAGTGGCAGTGGTGTACATGGACATCAGAACCTACGACAGACATGAACGTTACTATCGTGTGGCGCGTGATGCAGGTGTCAGATTCGTCCGCGGAAGGGTAAGCAGACTAGAAGCATGTGAGGATGGAACCTTAGACATCATAGCCTATGACTCGCTGCTTGACAAGTATCTGAAATTCAATGTCGACCTCTTCGTTCTCTCATCAGCATTGGAGCCGCCAAAGGGCAGTGCTGAGCTGATTAAATCACTCGGCCTTCACTCTGCTAGTGGCTTCGTGGGTCCTGCTGACTCCATCTCCGAGAACGCGGTTGTGGCTGGTGATCATGTCTACGTGTGTGGCGCAGCGACAGGTCCCGCTGAAATTCCTGAGAGCGTTACACAGGCGAGGGCGGTAGTGAGCATGATTCTACAAAGTAGGAAGTGAAGCGAAAGGTGGCGGACAACAAATCGGCAGTTCTGGTTTGCACATGCGGCAAGCAGCTTCAACTAGACTACGAGCTAATCAAGAATGCTGTCGGCAAGATGAAGCTGGCTGCCACAGTGACAGTCCATGACCTTGTGTGCCAAGAAGAGGGTCTGGCCAAGATATCAGAACTGGTCGACAAACATGATGGCCGTGTCGTAATCGCCGCTTGCACTAATCAGAAGTTACAGCCTCGCATTGACGAGCACCTAGAATCAAACGGAAAAGACATCACCCAGTTGCAGTACGTGAACATCCGTGAGCACTCTGCATGGGTACATGAGAACCAAGACGAAGCAACCAGAAAAACGATAGACATGATTAGGGGCGTCCTCGCGCGATCTGCAGGCTCCACACCTCGCCAAGTCGAGAAGAAAAATGTCCCCAATCATGTGACAGTCGTTGGTGGTGGGATTGCTGGGATTGAAGCCGCGCTGAGCTTGTCCAATTTGGGATATGAAGTGACGCTGATTGAGCTCGAAGCTGAACTGGGAGGACATGTCATTCACCTTCCTGTAGTAGCCCCGACAGGCAAGTCTGGAAAGGAAATCCTTACTGGCAGGCTTGAGGCACTTCAGAAGAACAAAGGCATCAACGTGATGACAAAGACTCGCGTTAAGTTCGTTGAAGGCGAGATGGGTAGTTTCATAGTGCATTACACCACGGATGAGAATGAGGACGAAGAGACCATTGAAACATCCGCCATAGTGATGGCAACTGGATTCATGGAGTTCAAACCCACAATGATGGATGAGTACAGATACGGGAAGAATCCCAATGTCCTCACCCAGTTCGAGCTGTCCTGCATGCTCTCGGAAGGGGCTCTTGCACGGCCCTCGGATGGCGAAGAAGTCAAGGACATTGTCATGGTGCAGTGTGTTGGAAGTCGAGATGAGGAATACAAGCGTGACTGCAGCAAACTATGTTGCACATTTGCGATTGACAACTCACTGTCGATCATCGAGAGAGTTCCAGATGCGAAGATACGCATTATCTACATGGACATCCGCGTGCCATTCGAGCATGAGATGATATACAAGGAGTCACGCGACAAGGGAGTCGATTACGTTCGCGGTCGTATCAGTAGAATATGGGAAAAGGATGGGAAAACACATGTCCAGTTTTACGATTCCCTCCTGAATCAGTATTTTGAGGTCACTCCTGATTTAGTTGTCCTATCATCAGCAATTCTTCCGCCAGAAGGCACCAGAGAACTCTCAGAAACCCTTGGTTATCTAGTAGAAGATGATGGTCATATCAAGGAGCTATATGGTAAGCTTCGACGGAATGAAACTCGCAGACGCGGAGTAATAGCTGTAGGTGGAGTCACTCGTCCACAGTTCGTTTTTGAGGCGGTCACTGATGCCCAAGCAGGGGCATTGATGTTACATGCTGAACTTCAGGGCGGCAGCATCGAGGGCGTGGCACGTGGTGCAGTTCTAGACGTTGATGATTGTGTGGGATGCAGCCTCTGCGCGCAGCAATGTCCTCGTGGAGTGCCCCTGATGATCGAGCAGACAGACAAAGAGGAAGAGGACGAAGAGCAGAAATTCATCTTTATTGCATCGATTGATACTCTACTCTGTCACGCATGTGGAGTCTGCCAGAGCCTTTGCCCCACTGGAGCAACGCAGCTAAACTTCCTCTCCAATGAACAGCTCTGGTCCGAGATAGAGGCCACACTCGAAGGAGCAGATTCGGACTATCCAATCACCTTGTGTTTCTATTGTGAAGAGTGTTCGGTTTCCACAATTGACATTGTGGGAACTAGAAAGATGAACTACCCCGCAAGTACTCGTCTAATTCCTGTTCCATGTGCTGGTCGGGTTTCCATTATTGACATTTTGAAAGCACTCGAAAGCGGAGCCAGCACAGTGATGATCGCAGCCTGTGAAACTGATAGGTGCCATATTGGAGGCACTGGGAATGAGATAGCACAGGTCCAAGTGGATGTAGCGAGAGAGATACTCACTGCCATCGGTTGGAATGGTGAACGGGTTGATATGTTCAGAATGTTCAGTGCAGAACCTGAGAGATTCACGACTGCAATCAATGAGATGGTGAAGCGATCCAAAGAGCTGGGCCCGACTCCCGTCCATCAAGGAACCTCTGGCAAGTGGATGGAGGCGAGCAAGTGATCGACGTTGCGACAGAGAAATCAATGGCTCCCAAGCGCCAGCGCATGATGGACATGATTCTCTTCATTGGAGGTCTCAAGGAAGAGTCCACAATACCTCTAAGCAAGGTCAATGAGGAACTCGAGAATCTGAAGCGTGATGTTACACCTCTCACAGAATCTATTCTGGAGTTTCCAGATGCATACCTGACCGAGTTCATAGGAGTAGCCCAACGAACAAGAATGGTAGAAGAGATTCATAATCCATCAGTTCTCACTGAAGCGGTTGCCAGTCTGGAATCAGCCCTCGCCAAAATGAACTCTGAATCTGTTTCAGGCCTTTTGGGACTACTTACGGAATCGCTAGATCGCGCGAAAGGTACTGACGAAACACTAGAGGAGGGTGCAGCAGGGGACATTGAGGCAATACTGAAGCTTCTGCCAGAACTAGTTTCCATAATAGATTCAATCATAGGTGAATACGAGGAAACGGCGAGGGCCAATGCAGAAGCAGCAACAATTGAGTTAACTTCGCTGATTGACACATTGGAGAGCCTCACCTCTGATATAGAATCGAATCCTGACACAACACTTGATGGATTCCAGAAGCTTGGGGCAAAAACCAGATATGGTCCGTTTCTGCGGGCTGCGGCACAGCTCAAACGTGGCAAGAGAGAAGGACGAATCGATGATGAACTGTTTCTTCAATTGCTTGCAGCCAATTTGCTCACCGAGCTACGCCGTGGCGTTATCATGTTTATTTTGAACAAAATGGGTTCAAGAACAGTTCCTCAACTCGGCGAGCTTATGAAAATACACTCCTCTGAGGTTCAGAAGGTCATTGTGAGCATGTTCGAGAGGGGAGAAGTTGAGATGGTGGGGCTTGACGGCGATTCTCCAGTCTTCGCACGAGTCATGACCGACACACCTGGTACAACGCTCGTGTTGAAGCAGATTATTCAACAACTCCGTGGAATGCTTGGTTCCCTTGATGAATCACTCCGCGCATCAACTGAGTCCATACTTGGGGCACTGGATCGACACTTGGAACGACTAATCCTACTTGGCGCCTACGATGAAGCATCTCTTGCTGAGCCACTGAATGAATTGCGGGAGTGCACTGATTCAGCGACCGAGGCTGTCTTGAGCACTCCAACCTCAGACACCTCTGAAGAGCTGCAGTTACTGGTTTCTGCTGGTCTCGAGGCATTTACACGATTTAGACTCAAGATAACGCTGGAAAAAGGTCCGAATCTTGTTTCCGATACCAATGTCTACGGTGAAAAGCTCGACCCAGAAGTCTACAAGACCATGATGGATAGCTATCTTGACAACGAACTCGAGCGCGGCACCATGCTGATTCTAATTCGTGAACTTGGAGCCATGAGCGCCAAAGACTTGGCTGAGAAGACCAAGATCCCCCAGGATAGAGTATTCAGCCATCTTCTTAGGATGAAGCGGGATGAACTCTTGCTCCTCGCAGGTGAGGCACACGGATACGTTCTGTACGATGTGCCCCGAACGCTTAGCGAGGCCGAAATCGCTACCAAGACAGTTTCCGACCTTGCGCTCCAACTCGCCTCCGCTAGAGTTGAGCTTGAATCCGTATTAGGTGATTTCAAGGCTCAAAACATCGGAAAGCTAGCAACCTCATTGGAAACCTTCTCAAAAGCGCGCGACAAACTGGAAAAGGTGACAATCAGCGGCTCAGTCATTGCTGAGTCAGTTCTAAAGGGCGTAGAAGACAAAGTGAAGTCCGCTGTAGCAATGACCTACCGGACCCGTGCAAAGCTCCCGAGCACGCGCCCCAAGGTAACGATTGAAGAGCTAATGGACGTAGATGTTCCGTCAGTTCTCGAGGAATATCGTTCTCAAGTGGGCTACGCTCCTCTTCTAGGCTTCGGGACCATTGAATGGGAACAGTCCAAATGTTTAGGATGTAAATCATGTGAGATTGACTGTCCCCAGGATGCAATCGAACTTAAGCCTGTGATAGATGTGCAGGAATTCTTCGAGCTCTCTGAAGAGGCCATGAAGAACCTTCCAGTGAATAAGGAACTATTCTACCAGACCGTACGCAGCCTCGCAGCGAAGAAGCCCGTAGAACGCATCAGGCTGGCGAACGAAGCTCCCGGTTTTGGTACAATTGAGGTGGATCTCTGGCTCTGCGTGGGATGCCGAACCTGTGTCAGACGATGTCCCGGATCTGAAAATGGAGCTCTTGAACTCGTGCTGAAGTGGAACTTGCCCGAGGTTGTCAAACAGATCACCTCCGAAACCTAGCCCCGTTCTGGCTATTCGACAGCAACTCAATCCTCTTCTAATGCGATTCATAACTGAAATAAACCACCACATTGAAGCGTTGTCATCAGAACTATCACAAGGAAGTATGCTATCATGATTGACTTCTCGCTATCCAAGGAGCAACTCGAGCTGCAGAGAAAGGCGCGCGAGTTCGCACAGCAGTACATGATTCCTTACGCCAAGTACTACGATAAGACCGGCGAGTTTCCGCTGCCGATTATGAAGCGATGTTGGGAGTCTGGGTTGATGAACCTTGGAATTCCAAAAGAGTATGGGGGGCCTGGACTGGGAATCCTAGATCAATGCATTGTCGTTGAGGAGATGGCCGCAGGTTGTCCGGGAATGACCACAAGCATCTATGTCAATAATCTTGGTGC
>JAUWOA010000080.1 GCA_030612365.1 Candidatus Thorarchaeota archaeon | reverse complement strand
ATGCTTTGGGTTTACATTCTTCGACTCCTTCAGGAGAGACCCCTCTACGGATACGAGATAAAGCATCTAATAGCTCAGAGATTTGCCTTTTCTCCTGCCACTGTCAGCGGCTATGCAATCATCTACAGATCAGTCAGGGATGGTCTCATAGAGGCTCAGAAGGGCGGTGAATCCCCCAGAAAGTACTACACCATCACAGAGAATGGACGTCAAGCAATGAGAGAAGCGAAGGCCTTTCTCGAAAGAACGGTAGAAACGGTCTTTGATCTGACTGAGTGACCGTTCAACAGGCATGCAAGCCAATGTACTTGTGGTCGATCTGCAATTGTCCTAGCGCGACCTCACAATTTCATCCCGCATCTACGGCGCTCTCATGGATAATCCAGTCCACATTATGGAGAATTCAGTATGTCAATTACGTTGTGTTGCTGATTCCCGATAATGACGTTATCATATGTCAGGTGATTCAGTGGATTCCGACGCTCCGATGATCTTGCGAGCGTATGCGAGACGTTGAACGACTGTAGAATGTGACAGCACTCCTACAACAACGATGCAAATCGTGAGAATGTTCCAGATCTGAAGGGATAGAAACAGATCAAGCACCCACATGGGAATGGAGGAGCTATAACCCATCCAGCCATCGACTGTATCAACCGCGAGTAGAAGAATCCCGACCACTGTGATGATGAGTTTTTCCTGGCGCTCGGCAATGCCCACGGCGCAGTCTTTCATGCCGCCCACAGATTCTGCTTTTGCGCGGGTAAAGCTAGCCATCAACATCCCGAATAGAGCGAAGTACCCCCAGAACCAAGGCACGAATCCACCCATCATAAGACCCAGCATGAACAGAGCCTCAGCATAGCGGTCTAACGTATGGTCGAATGTTGCTCCAAATCGTGAGATGAGGTCCGCAGCACGTGCCACTGCACCGTCGAACATGTCCATAACTACTGTGAGCACCATCAGTGCAAGACCCAGCAGAAGGTCACCCAAGTAGAAGAAATAGGCACTAAGGAAGGCGACCACTAACGTCAATGCGGTGATCATGTTTGGAGTGATTCCAGTACGCGCCAATGCGCTTCCTACGGGCGTCATGGCTTTCTGATAGCGTTCTCTGAGTTTGCCTAACATGGAATTCACGTATCCAGACGGATGGCCGGAATCGTGCAAAGTTGGTGTGTTAATAAACGTGTTGTGGACTTTTCACTCTACAGAACGCTCGCAATTCGGTCAGCCACCCATCCTCGTCCCAGAGTGGTGATGAATGGAGCAAGACGTGGTCCTGATTTACGAGAGATGAGTATGCGATATATCACCACAAACGCCCGTCGATCCTTTATTCCAACTCCGCGGGCGGCTTCAAATATCGCAGACTGTAGACTATCTTCGTCCAGATCATCCTGCTGCAATAGCGCCACTACTTCAGCCAGAAATTCTCTGTCAGGGTCAGTCAATGTGCTTAGGATGTCTTGAGGAACGTCATCCGTAATCTCTATCTTATCGCGTTCGGAACCATACTCGCGAACCCAGCACAACGCGCGCTTCAATCTGGGCTCAATGAGCGCTTTTACTTCTTGAGGAACTTCTTCCAAGCCGTGCTGTTTCTTCAATGCGTCCTCGCACTTTTCGAGTGTCGCTTTGTGTCCGAGAATGTCTGCTAGCTGAGATATGACTGTCGCGAATTTGAACGGAAGCTTCGGTATGTATTCCGAAGACAAGTCCCCAGACAGACATAGAGGATAGACTAGTTGTGCAAGTTCGCGCCTGGTTTCATCGGCTTCTTCAACACCATAATAGACTCGCTCAAACCTCTCGTACTCATCAATCATATCAGGGATTCGCTCAGGTTGAATGCTAATTGCTCGAGTAAGGTCAGTCTTCAACAGCAGATATCTGTAGAGCTCCGGTGGGGCAATTGATAACCAGACATGGGGAGTGAAGACAATGCCCTCGGAGGTGCTCATGTCACGCCCTCCAATGCGCACCCATTCGTAAGGTACCTTGACAGGTCCAGGCCAATCAAATACCTTCCGAGAAACCTCGAGTCCAGTGTCGTACGACCCTCCTTTGACTGAATGATCCTTGCCAGCTGGTTCGCAGGTTACATTGAGAACATGCCATTTGGCAGGCCAGTCGACTCTCCATACCAATTTGACTCGAAGTTTGTCAAGAGAAACTTCACCTGAGTGTCCACAGGCGGGGCATTCGAATGAAACCATGTCACTCTCAGGATTGTAGGAGGTTATCCTGTTCGGAATTATAGCTCCTTTTGCACCTGCCTGAAGATGCCCACATTTGGGACAGACCACGGATGCGGGATACCAGTTCTTCATTGATTCGATGTATTGCTCTCTCTGCTCTTCATTGAAGTCATTGGCAACATATTCGATCATTATATTCCGGATTACCTCAGTGTGTTTCAAGCAGACGCGGACAGCATCTTGCATCCTAGACGTTTCATACAGCTTTGAGGTCCAGATGATCTCAGGATTGACCCCGAAAGCATCGAAAGTTTCTATGAGTTCATTCGCGTAATGTGCCCCGAAGCTACCACAACATCCAAACTCGTCGACGACATCTGAATACGGTATGCCAACCCAATCCTCTAGATTGAGGGAAACCGATGCCGGGAATGAACGTACGGGATCATAGTCGTCGACCACGAACATCGTGCGTGCGTCATTTCCTGTTCGAATGAGCTCTCTCTTTATCACATCCGCAATTATGATCTCTCTCATGATGCCAATGTGAATGCTTCCGCTCGGGCTTTTTCCAGTAGAGATTAAGTATGTTGCAGCGTTTCTTTCGAGAACCTCTTCAATCACATCTCGTATCCAATGGATGGAGAACTCTTCTTCCGGAACTTCGCTAGTCATTGGGGATTCCTGCTGACACTCACTGACTTTCTCTAAAGAACGTTGTCCCCTAAACAGCGAACTCCGATACTCTAAGGTCTTTGCGGCTCATGAATATGAGGAATACAGGTATGGCCGACAGCACCACTACTGTGAGCATTGATGCCAGCATAATAGCAATGGCTGCTGGGAGATATAGTAGCGAAGGCACTGCAGCTTCGGGCACTAGGAAGTAGATGCTGAACAGTGTCGCCACTAGGACCGCTGGAAAGCCAGCAGTGAGCCCGATTTCAACACCTTCTGCAATCATTGTCCTAGCGATGAATGAGGGCTTCGCGCCAATTGACTTCATAATGATGTAATCCCTAAATCTGCCAAATACTGAAACCAGTAGATAGTTCGTCAAACTCAGAAATGCACTAAGGAGCGCTATCAAAGGTAATGGCTGAAGCAGACTCCAAAAAGCGCTAAGGGTTTTCAAATTGTCCTCAAGAACCTCTTGCTGTAGGAAAATCCCGAATCCGGTTTCAGCCTCTACAAGAGCCTGGATTCGTGAAATCGTGGATGGGGAGTATTCTTCAACTTGCACTAGAACGAGGTTGCTCTCCAATATGCCATAGAGTTGTTGCATGATGGAGATATCCATGAGGGTCATGTTGCCGCCATTGACAATATCGAAGGCGATTGCCTTGACTTCGAATGAATCTCCATAAACTCCAAGACTCTGTATGAGAGGGTCCTCGAAAAGCGTGTTCGCCATCCCCCCGCCAACCCACACTTGTTGGGAGGAATTCGTTTCATCGCCGTAGTAATACCAATTGGATATTGTGTTATCCCAATCCAAACCCACAACGAGCGCCTTTCCAACCCTCGAACCCCCGATGAGTTCGTATTGGTCAAGATTATCATTCCAGACAGATTTCGCAATCTCTGAAACCGTCGTATAGTCCACTAGTCGCTGTTCAACTTGTGAAACTCCAGAAAGATCTTCCAAGTCCTCGATGAGTGTGGACGGCACCAAGTACGGTGTGTCGATGAAACTGAAGGATTCGTTGAGCATAGAACCTGTTAGAGAATACGCATCATAGTATTGAGCTAGGAGGTCTGGATTGCCGACAGCTATGACGTTTGTCCCCATTGATCGGGAAATGTATGCGTCCGTAGTTGTATCGACAACCCCTCCGCCAATCCAAAGCAAGGATGCCAGAGAAAAGCTTAGGAAAAGCGAGAGAGCGGTTCTTCGCGTTCCCTTGATTCGCCGTCCGGTGACCTTCGTGGCAATCCTAAAGGGAAGCCCGAAGCTATCAAGAAAACCATGCTTCTTGACCTTCATTCCAACGTCAGGATTCAGTGCATCAATGGGAGTTTCATGAACAGTAGAGTAGATAGGTTGTTGAGCTGAAAAGTATCCAATGAGAAGATAGACCCCGCTAAGAAGAGCTACCTGAAGCACTGGATACTGAAATGTGAACTGTGCGTTGGGGAGCACAGAGGCTAACCAGATAAGCCCAGCAAAGTATAGCAGGGTTCCAACGGCGACTCCAAGTGCCACCCCTCCGACTAACAGTATCACAGCTTGTGTCATGAAATGGTCAAATATAGTGTCCATCAAAGTCCCGATGGCTTTCATCAATCCGATATCTTTCCTTCTGCTCACCATTTCCAACGAGATTGTGCTCGAAACAACCACAGTGCCCAAAACAAAGACCAAGAGCAAGACCCACCAAATGAAAGTTTCAAAGAATACTCGCAAGGATGATGCTGAAGGAGTTGATGTCAGGAGTGTCGTCACGTCCAGCAACACATTTCCAAACAGGAAGAGGAATGTTGTCGAAGCCACGACACTGGAAATAGAGAGAAGAGCAAGAGCTGTACGAAAAGGTCTACGTCTGAGATCCTGCGATGCATAATCTTGTTCAGACATCGCTTAGCAACTCTCCTTGTGACATTCTGAAGCGGCGCACTTCCGGCATCGAGAAAATCTTCTCATCGTGCGTCATGACGATTACTGCTTTGCCTCTGTTGTTGAGATTGCGTAGGATTGCCCTGACCATTTCCGCACTCACTTCGTCCAGATTTGCCGTTGGTTCATCTGCTAGAATGATTGGAGGGTCGTTTGCCATTGCTCGCGCTAAGGCGACCCTTTGTTGCTCTCCGGAACTCAACTGCCAAGGCAGGTGATCCAATCTGTCATTCATGTCAACCATTTCAAGCAGGCGGCGAGCCTCTGCGTTCAGCTCGGTGATTGGTTTGGGAGATAGCTGCATGGGAAACATAACGTTTTCAATTGCAGTCAAGGTGGAGATTAGATTATAGCTCTGAAACATGTAGCCAGTATTCTGAAGCCGGAATGTAGCTCTAAAGGACTCATCATAGTCCTCGATTGGAACATCCATAACGTGAATCCGGCCCTCCGTGACTGAATCTATTGCCCCGATTATGTTCAGAAGTGTCGTCTTTCCTGATCCCGAATGCCCTGAAATAACAATGTAGTCCCCACTGCCAACTTCAAGACTGACACCGCGGACTGCATCAATTTTCCGTTTGCCTAACGTGTAGGTTCGTGACACATTCACGAGCCGCACCGCATGGCGCACTTCGTCTAACCCTTCAACATCAAGCTCATCATGGGCCTCATCGGCTCCTAGGATAGTATCTTCATCCATTCCCTTTCACGCTCATCACGAATCACTACATCATTATTACAGCTCTGGGGCATTCGAGCCGGGCATCTGAATTGTAGCTTATGTTCAGAAACCCCAAGAGGATGTGAAGATAAGCTTAGAGGTGTACCACGAGAGGCTATACTAGAGCGAAGTTCATCAACGCAGACTGAGCCCATGACGCCAGAATCATGGGCTTTTCGCGTCCAAACACTCGAATCGTGTTCAGCACTCCTACTGAGAGAAGATTGCTAACATAGTACGAAACCAAGCTCTTGTCAAGAGACAATGTCCTGCTCAGCTCAGCCTGAGTAACTCGACCATTCTTCATACACTCAAAGAGAATCGAGGCAACCGTCGCGTTCCTTGACATAGCTGTCAGTCGCAGGACCTGCTCATCGTCGGAGAACTCAGGTAGGAAGAAGTGTCTGGAGTTGCCGTTCTTGAGAGAGATTATGTAACCACCCCGTTCCAGATGCTTCAGATGATATTGAAGAGCTCCCATAGCGCATCCCAGATAGCGTCGCAGTTCACGCAAGTGTATGCCAGGATTGGAGGCGATTTCATCAACTATGCGGTCTCTCAGCTTTGGTGGGCTTTTCTCATCTCGTCGTGAGATTGATACAGTGCCCGCAGCGAGAACAAAGATGCAGGATGGAGTGTAGAGCCTAGCGATGACTCCGGGGAGGAGCACAGCCGTCCCGCCGCTCACTGGTGCGGCAAGGACTTGAAAATCAATGAACACTGTTTCCGAAGATCCAGAGAACGAAAGATCCTGGACCGCAACATCTGGACCAATTGGGATTGAATTAAAGAAAAGTATACTAGCGACTCCAGAAAGAACGAGTGTTAGAGTCACAGCCAGTACGGCTTTTCTAGTACGGTCTCCCATGATTTTGCCCATCTGGAGTACGCTCAGATTCTAGTTAAAGACTGTGTTTGTGGTAAGGATGTACTAGCTCATTTGCTGATGTTCAGTGTAAATAGTGCAGAGTCAGACGCAGGAGTCTAGTATGTCCAGAAAGTGACAATAGACTACTCCGTGAGGAAACTTCCCAGCTATGTCATTCTCCATAGAGTTCAATGTCGTATTGATCCACAAGAAGTCTGCAATAGAATTGTCCAAGCATTCTTCTGATTTGCTACAGCTGCTTATTACCCGCGAGCCGGGTATGTCATCGTAATTTTGAATGTGCATGTTTCTTGGCCCACAGACATGCAGGTCTCCTCGATGACATCAAGCTTTTCGAATGTGATCCTATTGAAGTCAATCAAATACTCCAAGACCGCTTCAATGAACCCCTTCAAGAAGTGACAGGCGGGTTCAGCACTCTCGTAACCTGAGGCATAAGGATTGTCCCCAATCTCTATAATTGCCTCCTCGTCCAGCCAGAGCTTGTAGAGCTTTGCAATTCTAACGTCGCCGAACGGTACAATGAGCGTTTCAAGTGCAAGCTTGATGAACTCGATAATTCCCTTGAAATCCCCTGGAGGCTTTTGTTTCCCCAATTTGAAGTACTCACGCTGTGTTTCAAGGCCGGCCAACCGGCCTGCGCTGTAGTAGAGCGTAGTAGTCTTCTCAGGAAACATGACCATGATTCTACTGCCAAGCTTGTTCCATGTTTTCGAGAAGAAGGCTTGCATTAGTTGGCGATCTTTCAGCTTGCCTTTCCACCATGGAATTACTTCTCTATCGGGCATCTGAGTCGCTCCAGTTGGAGTTAACTCTCCGGGGGTTGTTAAGTGCTTTGTGCTGATGTAACGATGAGATCACCATACAAGACGCACATTCCAAGTACAGGCTTCGGCCCCGGTAGCGCGACACATCTCCTGGAAAACCTTGGACTCTACGCCCTTAAACTCAAGAATAGATTCGAGAATGCCACTGAAGATTTCACAGTAGCCAAAGCCGCGCATCCCCTCGAGATGCACATCTTGACACCACAAGCAGTCTTTGTCAGTTACGCGAACAGAACCACGAGCCGTTTCCATGTCTACACCGGAGGGCTTCTTGCCAAAGAGACTCTTGAATACAACGTCCATCAGCTTAGCGACATCTTCCCTAGTGGATACTGTATCCTTCGTCTTGTCGACTATCTCTGTAGTGAGGTACACCTGTGAGCCAATCTCACGACCAAGGTCACGCAAACGCTGATTTGCATCTTCAATGCTAGCTGTATTAGATAGTACTTCTTCGACGTACTTCGAATACAGGGTGAGAAGTAGGGGATTCTGTATCTTCGCCATTGAACTCTGACCTCAGATTGTTAGTCACTTACACTGTCTTTCCGATTAGCTTGAGACCATGCTTCCTGTAAAGTGCAATCGTCTGAACGACCTTAACGTGTGAGATACCCAGAATCTCTGCAATTGTTTCCGTCGTCTGTGTGCCATCACATGCACTAATGATGCGTCTATCTTCCGGCTTAACCTTGTCAGGAGATCCCTCGTACTTGGGGCACTTCACAAAGCGGCCAAGAGTTGCTTCTTTCTTCTTGACCTGACCCGTTTCAAGTGGGACATTGACTATTTCCTTGGATGCCGCCCACATCAATAGCTCAGATACGCGCTCATTGGATTGGAACATCGAATCTGCAATCCGTTCCACGTTTAGTGTACCATCAACAAGCATCAGCACGTCAAACCCGAAGTTTCGGTGTTTCTTCTTCATCTCCTTGTACAGCTCTGAGTCAAGGGTTAGGGCCGCTGTGTATGTTTCGCCTCGCTTTGGAACTGTGGAAGGGTGCACTGCGAAATCGCTTGGTGACCGTTCGATGACTGGTGCAGGTGCTGCAGGCGATGCAACCGCGGTCTTTGGTGCCTCAACAGGTGGTCCATTGGAAGAAGGCACCGGGGAAGTAGACGCGGCATTGATTGCCATAGTTTCTAGTACTTGGAGATTGCCATCCACCGACTCCTCGAACTCGTCAGGTGGCGGAGGCAGTTCAATACCTTCTAGCAAGCGCAATACGTTTTTCGTCTTTGCTATCGCCAAGCCTAGCTGCAATTCAGGAACATAGAGAACCGTTAGTATCCAGTTTACGTCCACTGGTGACAGGACCACTAAGCCCTTCTCAGTGTCTATTGTCATAAGACGTAGATCGGATTTGTAGAGACTGATACTATCCCTAACGCGGGGAAACAGCTCATCAGGAAACGAAAAGCTGACAAAGGGCCGTCCGTCCTTGGTCATCAATGAGTAACCCAATACTTGGTCATCGAATCTGAGCTTTGATAGAGCTCGTTCCAGATCAGTCGTCATTCTG